>CAYUVU010000249.1:0-7146 GCA_964448205.1 uncultured Acidobacteriota bacterium | reverse complement strand
CTGCTGGAGGACGGCGCCGACTCCGTGCGGTTCACGCCGGTGCCCGTCCCGCGTGACCAGCCTCCCGCGGACGAGCAGGACTGGCCGCTCGGGGACATCGGCGCCGAGGAACCCGACCAGGCCGGCGTGGACCGGGCGGCGCTCGACGCCGCGCTCGACGCCGCGATGGGAACCGAACAGAACACCCGCGCTCTGGCAGTTGTCCGGCGCGGAAAGATCGTGGGCGAGCGCTACGCCCCCGGCTTCACCCGCAACACCCCGCAGATCAGTTGGTCCGAGGGCAAGAGCGTCACCGCGACGCTGATCGGCGTGCTGATGCAGAAGGGCCACTTCGGGCTCGACGATCCCGCGCCGGTCGCCGAGTGGCGCGAGGAGGGCGACCCCCGCGGCGTCATCACGATGCGGCACCTGCTCACCATGAGCAGCGGGCTCGACATGACGAACCTGGGACTCGCGGGCGCATCCTCCCTGATTCCCGAGAACGAGCACATGCGGGTCTATTTCGACGCGCTGAACGTCTTCGAGCACGCCTCGGGACAGCCCTACGGCATTCCTCCCGGCACCGAGTACCGCTACCGGAACTCCGACCCGCTGACCCTCGGCCGCATCGTCCGCGAGACCGTCGAGAACAACGGCAAGGAGTACCTGACCCATCCGCAGCGGATGCTCTTCGACCGGATCGGCTCCCGCGACTTCGTGCTGGAGCCCGATCCCTGGGGCAACTTCATCCTCAGTGGCTACGAGTACGGGAGCGCCGCCGACTGGATGCGCTTCGGGCTCCTCCACCTGTGGGACGGCGTCTTCGAGGGCGACCGCATCCTCCCCGAGGGCTGGTCCGAGTTCGTGAGCAGCCCCTCGCCCGGAGCGAAGGAGGACGAGTACGGCGGGCTCTGGTGGCTGAACCTCGGAGGCCGCTACGCGGACATCCCGCGCGACGCCTACTGGGCTTCCGGATTCATGGGACAGACCACCATGGTGATCCCGTCCCGGGACGTGGTGATCGTCCGGCTGGGCCCGAGCCCCGGCGAGTTCGGCCCCTACCTGAACGCCACCGTCTCCGCGATCCTGGCCGCCTTCGACGACAGCGCGGACTGACCGTCCCGGTTCCGTAGAATCGAACCGGACGGGAGGGACGCCCGATGACGGAACCACGGAAGTGGAGTGCTTTGCTGAGGCTTGCGACGGTGGTCGCGGTCCTGGCCGGCTGCGGTGGCGGGAGCGAACCCGCCGCGGAGGCGGACGACGGCCGCTTCCGGAGGTACGCCGCCGGGATCGGCGCGCATCACCTCTGCTCCGGCGTGTTCGTCGTGGGGCGGGTGACCGAGCGCTCGCCGGAGACGGTACTGGCGGACGACATCATTCCCTTCGACGACTGGGCCTGGCAGGCCGACTTCGAGTGGGACGTGGACATGGAGGCGCAGAGCGCCACGGTCTGGGCAGCCGACGTGGCCCCGCGCACCGCGAAGTACCACGCCGATCAGGGATGCACGATCCTGGAGGACGGCGCCGACTCGGTCCGTTTCACGCCGGTTCCGGTTCCCCGGAACCTCCCGCCGGCGGACGAACAGGACTGGCCGCTCGGGGATGCGGGGGCGGAGGAACCCGATCAGGCCGGCGTGGACCGGGCGGCGCTCGACGCGGCGCTCGATGCCGCGATGGGCACCGAACAGAACACCCGGGCGCTCGCGGTGGTCCGGCGCGGAAGGATCGTGGGGGAGCGCTACGCGCCGGGCTTCAACCGGAACACCCCGCAGATCAGTTGGTCGGAGGGCAAGAGCGTCACCGCCACCCTGATCGGCGTGCTCATGCAGGAGGGACACTTCGGGCTCGACGACCCGGCGCCGGTGGCCGAGTGGCGCGAGGAGGGCGACCCCCGCGGGGCGATCCTGATGCGCCACCTGCTCACCATGACCAGCGGGCTCGACATGACGAACACCGGATTCGACGGCCCGACGTCGCTCGTCCCCGAGAACGAGCACATGCGGGTCTACTTCGACGCGCTGGACGTCTTCGAGCACGCGTCGAGCCAGCCCTACGGCATCCCGCCCGGCACCGAGTACCGCTACCGGAACTCCGATCCGCTGACCCTCGGCCGCATCGTGCGGGAGACCGTGGAAGGCGCCGGCGGGGACTACCTGACCTTCCCGCAGCGGATGCTCTTCGACCGGATCGGCTCCCGCGACTTCGTACTCGAGCCGGACCCGTGGGGCAACTTCATCCTGAGCGGGTACGAGTACGGAAGCGCGGCGGACTGGATGCGCTTCGGGCTCCTCCACCTGTGGGACGGCATGTTCGAAGGCGACCGCATCCTGCCCGAGTACTGGTCGGAGTTCGTGAGCAGCCTCTCGCCGGGAGCGAAGGAAGGGGAGTACGGGGGCCTCTGGTGGCTGAATCTGGGCGGACGCTACGCGGATATCCCGGGTGACGCCTACTGGGCGCTCGGCCACATGGGCCAGGTCACCATGGTCATCCCGTCGCGGGACGTGGTGGTCGTGCGCCTGGGCCCGAGCCCGGGAGGGCACGACGCCTACCTGAACGCCACCGTGGGGGCGATCCTGGCCGCTTTCGACGACAGCGCGGGCTAGCGGCCGGCACGCTCACGATCCCAGTACATCAGTATATTAGGCATTTCGACCGTCCAAATACATAATACGATGCATGATAAGTCGGCAATTGTGGCTGGATCGCATCCATCGGGCCTGGCTGCACCGCCCGATCGTGTGGCTGTCGGGCGTCCGGAGAGTGGGGAAGACAACCCTGGCGCGGATGCTGCCCGGTGCGAAGCATCTGAACTGCGAACTCCCCGCCGCAGCGCGGACGCTGGCTGATCCGGAGCTGTTTCTCGGAGGCCAACCGTCCGGCGCGGTCCTCGTCTTCGACGAGATTCACCGTCTTCCGGACCCGAGCCTGCTGCTGAAGATCGCCGCGGACGAGTATCCGGCACTCCGGGTGCTGGCTACCGGCTCCTCCACACTGGCCGCTACCCGCAAGTTCCGCGACTCCTTGACCGGTCGCAAGGAGGCGGTCCATCTCTGCCCGGTGCTCTGGGAAGAGTGCGCGGAGCCCTTCGGGGTGGGCGATCTCGACCGCCGGTTGCTGCACGGCGGGCTGCCGGAGGCGCTCCTGCGCGAGGAGAAACTCGCTTCGTCGTTCGGCGAGTGGATCGACAGCTTCTACGCCCGGGACATCCTGGAGCTGTTCGATGTCCGGAACCGTCAGGGTTTCCTGTCGCTGTTCCGGCTCCTCCTTCGCTGGAGCGGCGGGCTGATCGACATCGGCCGGCTGGCCCGTCAGTGCGAGTTGAACCGCTTGACAGTGGGGACGTATCTCGAAGCGCTCCAGACCGCGCATGCCGTCCACCTCCTCCGCCCGTTCCACGGCGGCGGGAGCCGCGAGATCGTGGCCCGTCCCAAGTGCTACGCCTTCGATACCGGATTCGTCACCTTCGAGAAAGGATGGGACGCGCTGCGGCCGGAGGATCGCGGGATCCTGTGGGAGCACCTCGTGCTCGACTCGCTGCGTTTCCGCCTTTCGGACGACCGCATCTTCTACTGGCGCGACAAGGCTGGACGGGAGGTGGACTTCGTCATCCGGCGCGCCCGGGAGCGCGTGGACATCGTGGAGTGCAAGCTGGACCCGGACGAACTCGACGGCCGGGCCGCCAAGGCCTTCCGGGCGATCTATCCGGCCGGGGAGAACTTCCTCGCCTCACCGGCGGTGAAGGAGCCGTACCAAATCCGCCGCGGAGGATGCGTCTTCACCGTCAGAGCTCCCGGTCCGGTCGCGCCGCCGACCGGAGGAATGACGTGAGTAGCGGCCCTCCGGGCCGCGGTGCCGGCTGAAGCCGACGTTCCAAGCCGTTTCGGGGTCCTCGGCCGGGCGCAGCGGGAACGGGACTAGAAGATCACCCGCAGGCCAAGCTGCGCCTGGCGCTGGGCGCCCACCCGGGCGGCCCCGAGGCCGAATTCCGGATTCGACGCGCCGTCGTTGAGGACCGGTTCCTGCTGGTCCGAGCCGGACACGCGGAAGGTCGCCGCGTTCACGACGTTGAACACCTCGAACAGGGCCTCGAGTTGCGCGCCGCCCACCTCGAACCGCTTGGTGATCCGGAGATCCAGGTTCGTCCAGGCCTCGTTCCGTTCGCCGTTGACCGGGGCGAGTTCGCCGCCGATCACCGCCCTCGTCTGGGGCCCGTAGGGGCCGACGTAGAAGTCGGGGTGGTTGTGGAAGCCGACCCGCGGGTCGAGCGCCGTGAACGGGGATCCGGACTGGGCCGTCAGGATCCCGCTCGCCAGGATGTCGAAGGGCAGGGTGAAGACGCCGCTCGCGACGAACCGGTGCGGGATGTCGCGGCTGGAAAGACCCCAGTCGTAGTCGGGATCCGACGGATCGGTCAGGGTGAGGCTGCCCGAGGACCGTTCGTTGTCGTCGTTCGAGCGATCCCGGGACCACGTGTAGTGGGCCTGGAACTGGATGCCGTCCCGGAACCGCCGGCGGAGCGCGGCGGTCAGCGCCACGTAGTCCGAGCGCGCGAGGGAGTCGCGCACCAGGATCGTCCCGAAGTTCGGATTGATCCGTTCCCCGCTGTACACCGGGCGCCCGAAGGCGTCGCGGCCGGGCGCGGGCGCGTTCGCGTCCACGTTGGAGGCGAGCAGATCCCCGCGGGCGTACACGAAGTCGAGCGAAGCGGCGACGTCGCCGGCCACCTCCCGCTCGAGTCCCAGGTTGAACCGGGTGGTTCGGGGGTCCTCGAAGTCGGGATGGACGTAGCTCAGCGACGGCGTCAGGCCGGCCGGCGGATTCGCGTTGTCGATCGCGCCGGCCATGGGGACGAAACCCGTCTCCCCCGGCGCCACGACGGCGTTGCCGTAGCGCGGAAAGACGCCGGTGTCGCTGTAGGCGGAGAAGAACAGCAGGGTCGGGGTGCGCCCGTAGAAGATCCCCGCGCCGCCGCGGAGGATCGTGTCGGCGTCGAGCGAATAGACGAACCCGGCGCGCGGGGAGACGTTGTCCAGATCGTTCGGGATCGAGGTCCCTTCGGGGAGGACGTGCTCGATCCCGCTCGGGTTGAAGGTGCCGTCCCAGCGGGCGCCGGCGTTCAGGGTGAGCCGGGCGCTCGGGCTCCAGGTGTCCTGGAGGTAGAAGCCGAGGGTCTGCTGGGTGATGTCGAAGTTCGGGTTGCTGACGTCGCCGAAGAAGATGCGGGCCCGCGCCGCCTCACCGTTCGTGAAGTCGGCCACGTCGTTGAAGTCGTACCGCCCGTCGGCGTTCCCGGCGAAGTACTCGCTGAGGTGGTCCTGGCTGAAGTCGAACCCGAGGCGGATCTCGTGGTTGCCGGAGAGGAACGAGAAGCGTTCCTGGATCTCGAACTTCCGCTCGTCCACGTAGATGGGAAGCCACCACGGCTTGCCGAACGATCCGAACGACGGCTCGAAGATCCGGAAATTCGCCTGTAGCGCGCTGTCGGGCAGGTTCGCCAGCCGGTCGAGGTCGTCGTAGGCGTACTGGACCCGGAACTCGTTGACGCCGGTCTCGCCGAGCAGCGAGACCACCGAGCCGACGAGGGCGTGGGTGCTCTCGAGCTTCCGCGACTCCTCGGCCACGTAGTCCGAGGTGCGGGCGTAGTCGGTGAAGTTGTAGCGAAGGGTGAGCGAGTGCTGATCGTTCACCCGGTGGTTCAGCTTGCCGAACAGGATCAGGTTGTCGGTCTCGCGCACGAACTGCCCGCTGGCGGTGCCGTCCCCGTTCGGGCTGAATCCGGAAAGCACCTCGGGATGGACCGACTGGATCGCGTCGTACTGGCCCGCGCCCCGGATGTCCCGGATAAACGGCTGG
The DNA here is from genome assembly GCA_964448205.1 of uncultured Acidobacteriota bacterium. Lineage (GTDB taxonomy): Bacteria > Acidobacteriota > Vicinamibacteria > Marinacidobacterales > Marinacidobacteraceae > Marinacidobacterium. Next base: position 1,311 of record CAYUVU010000249.1, on the reverse strand, counting down.
CTGCGCGCCGTCTGGTCGTAGGACAGGAAGAAATGGGTGCGGTCCCGGACGATGGGACCGCCGAACGAGGCGCCCCAGTTGTAGCGCTCGAACTCGTCCACTTCGTAGCGGTCGTCGGCGGCGTCGATCCCCCGGTGGGCATCCAGCGGCGACTGGGAGAGCCGGGCAACCATCCGCTGGTCGCGGAAGAAGAGGAAGCCGGACCCGGCGAAGTCATTGGTGCCCGCCTTGGTGACCACGTTGATGTAGCCGCCCCCGGAGCGTCCCGCCTCGGCGGAGTAGCCGCTCGTGACCACCTGGAACTCCTTGACGGACTCCTGCGCCACCACCAGGCCGCCGTTCTCGGTCGCCTCGCCGCCGCGGCCGTAGCCGAAGAAAGCGCTCTTCGCGTCGGCGCCGTCGATCGTGAGCCCGGAGTTGATCCCGCGCTGGCCGCTCAGGGAGATGCCGCCGCGCTGCGGTTCCACCTTCACGGTCGGCTTGAGCAGCGCGAACTGGACGTAGTCCCGGCCCGAGATCGGCAGTGACGAGATCTCCTGTTCGTCCACGTAGCCGGCGGCGCCGCCGCGGCCCACCTCGAGGAGCGGCGCCTCGGCGGTCACCACCACGGTCTCCTGGACTCCGGAGAGCGCCAGCCGGAGGTCCGTCTCGAGGATCTGGCCCACGAGGAGCCCGATGCCCTCGTGACGCGCCGTCTGAAACCCGGAAAGGCCGGCGGTCAGGTCATATTGCCCGCTCGGCACCGACCGGACGGCGAAGAACCCCTGGCCGTTCGTGACCGCGGTCCGGACCTGGCCGCGCTCGATGTCCCGCAGCTCGACGCTCACGCCGGGCAACGCCGCGCCGCTCTCGTCGGTGATGAAGCCCTGCACGGTCCCGAGGGACTGCAGGGCGGCGGCCGGAGCGGCTGGGGAAAGGGCCAGCAGGATGCCGGCAATCAAGGATCTGGCGTTCGACACGTTCGTTGCTCCCTGGCGTACCCGGGACGGGAAGCGGTTCCCATCCCTCGGGACGCGGGAATCCTTGACGTGGAAGCGTTACTTTTCAAGGACTCGCCGGAAAGACTTGCGAGACGAACGCGCGACCGTTCAGAAAACGATGCGCAGGGCGAGCTGGACCTGACGCTGGGCTCCGACGAGCTCGCCCGCGAGACCTAACTCCGGGTTCGGGGTCATCCCGTCGTCGAGGAAGACCTCCCGCTGGTCGGCGTTCCCCACCCGGAAGGCGGCGTGGTTCAGGACGTTGAAGACCTCGAAGAGCGCCTCGACCCGCGCGGGGCCGAGTCCGAAACGTTTCGTGAGCCGCAGGTCG
>CAYUVU010000248.1:0-14058 GCA_964448205.1 uncultured Acidobacteriota bacterium | reverse complement strand
GAAGCTGGGGACCGTCCGCCGCTGGCCCGTCACCAGCTCACCGCGCCGCCGCGCGGCGAGGTTCAGGGCGCACTTCTCGCGCGCTTCGGCGAGGCTGACGTGCGGCCAGGAGCCGAGACCGAGGTTGCGGGGCCGTCCGTCCACGGTGATGCGCTGTCCCCACGACTTGGCGAGGTGTCCGCGCCTGGTGCGCTTCACCCTGAGGGACAATCCGCCGGAGCCGCGGCCGTCGCCGTACCATCCGGGTTCCCGGATGGTCTCGACGAATCTCACCGAGAGGCGGTAGGGTCGTTCGGTCATGGAAGCGGGCGTTTGGAGCGGCGGCTGGGCGGCACAAATCGCTCGGGAACGGGGGAGTTTGCGCCGTTCCGTGGGGGAACAGTATAGCACTGTAAGCCATTGACGAATGGACCAGTTAGGGGAATGCCGAGGCACTCGATGGAACCCCTTGGAACCGGTAAAGCGCGGTGCTCCGCACCGCGCACGTTGCAACCCTACGCTGCCTCACGGCAACGCGGATCGTTACCGCGAGCCCCGCTCCCCCGTCGGGACCACCGGCGGCAGGCCCGCCCCGGAGAGCTGCTCGTTGAAGGCGTCGAGCTCGTCGCCGGTGAGCTGACCGAGCATCTCCCGCGTCTCCGCCAGTTCCTGTTCGTAGAGGGCCAGCACGTCGAGGTGCTGGTCGGTGGGGCGATGATCGCTGCCGCCGATGTAGCCGTGCAGGCTGCTCAGCTTGGCGTGGAGCCGCCGCGGCCAGCGGAGGGTGTCCTGGCCCGCGTTGCCGCCGGTCAGCCGCAACTCGAAGAAGCGCGCCTCAAGCTCCATGAGGGCGCTGTCGTACTCGCCGGCGGCGACGTCCACGGTCGCGGCGAGCGCGCCGCCCAGGGCGCGCCGGTCCGCCGTCTGCTTCCGGAGCCACTCGATTTCCTCGATCATGACGCCGACCTCGCCGACCATCTCCTGGATCCGCAGCAGTGTCTCCACCTGTCCGGGAATCTGCGCCCCTCCGTCCGGCGCTTCGGGGTCCGCGTGGACGGTCAGCGGTTGCTCCAGCGACTCCTCGCCGAGACTCAGCCGCACCGTGTAGTCCCCCGGGGCGAGCAGGGTGGCGACGGGCCGGGACTCGGTCAGCAGGCGGAAGCCGCGAGCCGGCAGGACCTGGTAAGGGCTGTCGAGCGGCGGGGTGCGAAGGCGCGGCCTGCGGGTCGGTTCGTTCCGGAGGTTCCACACCACCCGGTGGAGCCCGGGGTCGCCATCGGCGGCGAGAGTGCGAACGACGGCTCCCCCGGAGTCCACGATTTCGATGGACACGCCGTCCGGCCCGTCCTCCGCCAGCCGATAGTGGATCGTCGCCCCGTACGGAGGGTTCTCGCCGGCGCCGGGGTCCTCGGGCTGGCTCATGGGGGTCGGGCGCATCCGGAAACGCCAGGCCTCCCGGGGCGCGAACAGGTGGGCCGGCGCCTCTTCCGCGGCCGCCGTCAACTGCCGGATCGGGGTGATGTCGTCGAGGATCCAGAACCCGCGCCCGTAGGTGGCCGCCACCAGGTCCGAGAACCGCTCCTGGATCGTCAGCCAGTGGACCGGGGCGTGCGGGAGGTTCGACTGCAGCGACTCGAACGTCCCGCCGTCGTCGAAGGACACGTAGACCGAGTTCTCGGTTCCGAGGAACAGGAGGCCCGGGCGCACCGGGTCCTCGCGGATGGTGTGGGCGTAGCTGTGGGTGTGTTGCGGGATGTCCTCCCCGAGCCGCCGCCAGCTCGCGCCGAAGTCCTCGGTCTTGTAGGCGTAGGTGTTCGTGTCGCCGATCTGGTGGAGGTCCACCGTCACGTAGGCTGCGCCGGCGGCGTGCCGGGAGGGCTCGATGTTGGAGTAGGTGCCGAGCGGCGGGAGCCCGGGGAGGTTCCCGGAGACGTCGTCCCAGGACTCCCCGGCGTTTCGGGACACGTGGATCTTTCCGTCGTTGCTGCCCGCCCAGAGCACCCCGGCGGTGTGGGGCGACTCCGCCAGCGAGAACAGCACCGCCGCGTAGGTGGGGCTCACGTCGTCGTAGGTGAGTCCTCCGGTCTTGAGCTGGAGGTCCGGGTCGTCGGTCGTCAGGTCCGGACTGATCGCCGCCCAGCTCTGCCCGCCGTCGGTGGTGACGTGGACGCGCTGGCTGCCCGCGTAGACCCGGTCGGAGTCGTGGGGAGAAATGTGGACGGGGAAGGTCCACTGGAAGCGGTCGCGCAGCTCGCCGGCCGCCCACCCCTCGGCGTTGTCGGGCCAGACGCTCACGTTGCGCGCCTGCCCGGTGCGGTCCTCGTAGCGCTCGAGGATGCCCTCGAAGCAGCCCGACCAGATGACCCCCGGATCGTTCGGGTCCGGGACGGCGAACCCGGACTCGCAGCCGCCCACGGGCGCCCAGGCGCCGATCGGGATGCCGCCGCCGGTGAGGCTGTTCGACGGACCGCGGGAGGAGGGGCCGTCCTGCCGGTTCCCCATGACTTGGTAGGGGATCCGGTTGTCGGTGTAGACGTGGTACATCTGGGCGATCGGCAGGCGGGGGCGCTGCCAGGTCTCGCCCCGGTTTGTGGAGATGCTCACCCCGCCGTCGTGGCCCACGATCATCCGGTCGGGCTGGTCCGGCGCGATCCACATGTCGTGGTGGTCGCCGCCCGAGTTGTTCAGGAAGGTGGTGAGCCCGCCGTCGGTGGTGGTGGTGTGCCGGGTGGCCAGGAAGTGCGCTTCGTCGGCGTCGTCGGGAGCCGCCACCACCCGCGTGTAGTAGTGAGGCCGCTGCATCAGCGTGTGGTCCCGGCTGGCCAGCTCCCAGGTGTCCCCGCCGTCGTCCGACCGCCAGAGCACGCCGTCCTGCTCGTCGAGCGGGGCGAACTCCTCGTTGGAGCTGGTCTCGATGAGCGCGTAGATGCGGCGCGGGTCGGCAGCGGTGAGTGACAGCGCGACCTTGCCCCAGGGAAATGCCGGCAGCCCGTTCCCCTCGAGCCGCTCCCAGGTGTCCCCGCCGTCCCGGCTGCGGAAGATCCCGCTGCCCGGCCCGCCGCTCTCCCGGCCCCAGGTCCACATCCGCATCTGCCACATCCCGGCGAAGAGCAGGGCCGGGTTCGCCGGGCTGATGACGATCTCCGAGGCGCCGGTGTTCTCGTCCACGAAGAGCACCCGTTCCCAGGTGCCGCCGCCGTCGGTCGTGCGGAAGATCCCGCGCTCTTCCTGCGGGGCGTAGAGGTGGCCGAGCGCCGCCACCCAGGCGGTGTCGTGGTCCGTCGGATGGGTGACGATCCGGGAGATGCGGCCGGTCGGTTCCAGCCCGGTGTGGGTCCAGGTGGCGCCGGCGTCGGTGGAGCGGTACACCCCGTTCCCGAGCGACACGTTGCTCCGGATGTGCGCCTCCCCCGTCCCGACCCACACCACGTTCGGGTCCGCGCTGGAGACCGCAAGGGCGCCGACCGAGAGGACCGGCTGGTCGTCGAAGACCGGCGTCCAGTGAACGCCGCCGTCGGTGGTCTTGAAGACGCCGCCGGACGCCGCGCCGAAGTAGTAGGTGTTGGGGTCGCCCGGGATGCCGTATACCGCGGACACCCGGTTCCCGACGGGACCGATGTGCCGCCAGCGCAGGGCGTCGAAACGGCCTTCGGCGGCGCCCGAAGCGGCGCCGCCAAGGAGCAGGGCAACGGTGAGGAGGGCAGGGGTGCGCATGGTCAACCGCAGAGTTTCCCGCATCCGTGGCGCCTGACTTGACGGGACTATCCGAACAGGCGATGGACGGGCACGGCCCAGACGTCTCCGCCCAGGTCCTGAACGTCCTCCCCTCGATAGACGACGAGACCTCCCACCCACTCTTCGCCAAGAGCCTTCGCCAGCGCCCGGAGCGCGGAGGCGTCCCGAGGAACGATCTTCGCGCGGTTCTTCACCTCGACGCCTATGAGTCCGTGCGCTGTCGTGACGACCAGGTCCACCTCCCGGCCGGACCGGGTGCGATAGAAGGAGAGCGGAGTGTCCCGGCCCAGGGTGTCCACGGACTTCCGCGCCTCGGACACCACCAGCGACTCGAACAGCGGCCCCGTCAACTCGCCGGAATAGCCGGTGGTCTGCCGGAGCAGGCCAAGGTCCATCCAGTGGATCTTCGGCGTCTTGATCGTTGCGCCGGTGAGGTTCGCGCGGTACGGCGGAAGCAGGATGACCTGGTAGGAAAGCCGTAGATACTCCAGGTAGCGCTGGACCGTCGGCGTCCCGAGCCCCGCGTCGCGGGCGAGCTCTGCGTAGTGGAGAAGCCCGGAGGTCCGGAGCATCGCGAGGCGCTGGAGCTTGCGGAACGGAAGCAGGTCGGAGACCCGCCCGAGATCGGCCAGGTCCCGCTCGAGGAAGGTCTGTTGGTAGGACCGCAACCACTCGCGGCGCTCCCCGTCGTCCAGTGACAGGAGCTCCGGCATTCCGCCCCAGGCGGCAAGGTGGTCGAACGCCTCGGTCCGCGACCCGGCCTCCTTGCCGATGAGGCGCGGCGGCTCGGCGCTCAGCAGGGCTCTGAAGTCCTCCGGGGCGGTGATGAGACGGTCGAACAGGGGCCGGGAAGGTGGCGTCCCCGCCGGCGCACCGAGCTCGGAGAGCATGAGGGGCCACAGCTCGTAGACGAAGGCGCGACCGGCCAGGGACTCGCGCACCCGGCGCAGCAGGAGGACTCGGGAAGAGCCCAGCAACACGGAGAAGCGGAGAACGCCCTCGTCGTAGGCGTACTTCACCTTGTCGAAGACCCCGGGCTCCTTCTGCGCCTCGTCGATCACCGCCGGCCCGATCGTCTTCCCCCACACGGCGGTCCGCAGGTTTCGCACGGTCTCGCGCTCCTCGATCGCGTCGAGGTTCACGTACCGCAGGTCCGGATAGAGATCGCGTGCGAGAGTCGTCTTCCCGGTCTGTCGGGCGCCGCTGATGACCACCAGACGCCGCCGGTCACTCGGAGGCGTTCTGGTGCTCAACCATCGAAAACGACGCAAATGCGTCTTCATATGGACTGATTTTACAGGTAAATCAGACGATACACCAGCACTTGGGCCCGACACGGTCGTCTTTGGGCCTGACGACGTAGTCGGCTTGACCGTCAGGTGTTCGGTACTCATGCAGAACCAGGGCCGGGTTCGCCGTATCCCAGCCTAGGGCAGTCAGGATCGGATCAATCAGCGATGCGCGAGTCTGGGCCTCGTTCCATCCGCCGACGGATCTGGCCGAGTTGATCCGTTCACGGACCGTTTCGATTGTGTTCAGCAGCGGGAGCAGTAGATCACTCATGCCGTTGGTTTCCTTTCATTGGTGAGATGGCGCCATCGCCAGCCGGCGGGTTCCGTTTCGCTGCGCTGGCGCGCAGCGGTGCCGGTCTGAAGACCGGCGCTCCCCATCCGGCGCGTCGTCATTCCTCGGCGTCGTAGGTGTCGGGGCCGGTGAAGGTGACCCGGTACATGAGCCGGGCTTCGCGCTCGTCGAATGGAGAGCCGGCGTGCATCGCCGTGCGGTTGTCCCAGACAGCGACGTCGCCGGGGCGCCACTGCCAGCAGACGGCGAAGTCCGGGCCGGTGGCGTGGGCCAGGAGTTCGGCGAGCAGGGACCTGGTTTCCGCTTCCTCCAGACCCGTTACCGACTCGATGTGGCAGTCGGGGATCAGCAGCGCCCGGCGCCCGGTTTCCGGGTGGGTCACCACCAGGGGCCGGATCACGGGAGGGTGCGTCCGGCGGACTTCCAGCGGCATCTCCCGCCGGTGGGGGTTGTCCTGGCGGAGCCGGTCGTCGAGGAAGGTGTAGGAGTGGACCGCGAACCGGCCCTCGATGCGGCGGCGCAGGCGGGAGGGCAGGGCGTCGTACGCATCCGCCATCCCCGCGTACCAGGTGCCGCCGCCGGTCTCGGGATGGGTCCGGCAGTGGAAGATCGAGCCCGCGGGCTGGGGATAGCGGAAGCTGTCGTCGGTGTGCCAGAGGACCTCGCCCGGTTCCGCCCGCACGAACAGCGCCCGGTACTTGCCGTCCCGGTGAAGGTTGCCCAGCCGCAGGATCTCCGGATACCCGGGAAGCAGGAAGTCGGGGTCGTACTTCTCGTTCTTCTCGAGCGGCCCGAACGCCCGGCAGAAGCGCAGGAAGTCTTTCGGGCAGAGCGCTTCGCCGGTGCGCAGCACCAGGAGCCCCCCCGAATCGAGCCACAGTCGGCGGAGCGCTGCAAGCTGATCGTCCGCGGCCTCCGCGAGCGAGATTCCCGCGACGACCCGGCCGAATCCGGACGGCGTGATCGCCTCGGAGCGGAGAACGCGGTCCGGCGTTGCCGTGGGACTCAGGCTCAACCCCCGTGCGGCAGCCGGTCCGGCATGTCGGCGAGGACGAACCCGAGCACGGCGAGCATGCCGACGGCGCGGCGGAAGTGGTCCGGGTCCACCTTGTCGAGGGTGTCCGACGCCGTGTGGTGCCAGTCGAAGTAGTGCTCGCCCACCGTGCGGAAGCCGATCCCCGGCACCCCGTCGGCCATGAGCGGCCGGATGTCGGCGCCGCCGCCTCCCCGGGTCATGGCGTCGGCGTCGATGGCCGAGAACAGGCTTCCGATGGGACGCAGGATGGCGAGCGCTTCCTCGTAGGCGGCATCAGCTTCCGCTCCTTCGCCCACCCAGGGCAGTCCGATGCCGAACCCCACCGGGCGCTCGTTGCCCCCGTCCATCTCGATCGCCGCCACGTGGTCCGTGATCCCGTCCCCGACGAACTCCCGGTAGGCCTCCCCGCCGCGCAGTCCGTTCTCCTCGTTGGTCCATAGCACGACCCGCAGGGTGCGGCGCGGCCGGAGACCGAGCCGCCGTAGGATGGTGAGACCGTGCCAGGCGGCGATGCAGGCGGCGCCGTCGTCGTGGACCCCGTGACCCACGTCCCACGAGTCGTAGTGGCCGCCCATGACCACCACCTCATCGGGCAGTTCGCTTCCCGTGATCTCGGCCATGACGTTGTGCGAGAGGGCGTCGGGAAGGGTCTCGGCCTCGAGCTCGAGGCGGATCTCGATGGACTCGCCGAGGTCGTCCAGCCGGCGGAGCCGCTCGGCGTCCTCCACCGTGAGCGCCGCGGTCGGGATCTCGGGGACCCCGTCCTCGTAGCGCATGTTGCCGGTGTGCGGCGTGTTGAGGCTGCGACCGGTCGCCGAGCGGGTGAGGCTCGCCACCGCGCCCTGCATCGCCGCGCGGCTCGCTCCCATCCGCCGGTAGGCGCCGGTCCCGCCGTATCCCATCCAGGGGACGGCCCAGACGACGATCCGGCCTTCGACCGCTTCGCGGGGCATCGCGGCCAGCTCCTCGAAGGAGCGGGCGACCACCACCGGAGCCGTGATCCCTTCCGGCGGCGTCGCCACGCTGCCTCCCAGCGCGAGGATCGGCAGGTCGTCCTCCATGGGCGCGAGGAGCGTGGCCCGGGCCCGGCCCCGCACCCAGTGGGGAACCATCACCTCCTGGAGGTGGACCCGGTCCAGTTCCTCCTCCCGCATCGTGTCCGCCGCCCACTGGATGGCGCGTTCGAGGCCCGCGGACCCGCTCAGCCGGTGGCCGATGCGGAGCGCCAGATGCTCCAGCTTCGCCCAGCCGTCCACGTCGGTGAGCGCCGCCCCCAGGATCCGGCCCGCCGTCTCGCGGTACAGGTCGGTGAGTTCGTGCCGGTCGCCGGGATGGTGGGGTGGGTCCGGCGGTTGGGCGAGGGCGGCGGGCGCAAGGGCCAGCGCCGCGGTCAGCAGGAAGAAGAGGCGCCGCATGGGCGCCGAATGATAGGAGAGGGTGAGCTTGCGCGGCGGCTCAGCTTTTTCGTGCCAGGAGCAGAACCCAGGCCGCGAAGGCGCGTTGTTCCGCTTCCGGGGTGCGCTCCAGCCCGCGGATGCGGTCAGCGGCGTAGCGGACGACCCGGCGCACCTGACCGGTGTCCAGCGTGGCCACCGGATCGTAGTCCGCCTGATGCCGCTGTTCCTGAAGCTTCGCGAACCAGGCCGCGAAACGCCGGGTCTCCGCGGGATAGGCCGCCAAGGTGGCGCCCTTCAGGCATTGCCTCTCGGCGTGGCCGTGTTGCAAGGAGCGATAGACGTGATTCCAGGTGTTGGCATGGCTGGAGGCGCTGCCCTGCCGGACCAGACGGTCGGCGGCGATGCGCGCCAGGCTGTGGAACATCGCGTAGTACGCCGTGCTCACGGCGCGGCGCAGGTGTGCCTCGCTCTGTCTTTGCTCGGCGATTCGGAGCAGATCGAACGCCGTTGCGATGAGTGCGCCCCCCTGGAGTCCCTCAGGTCGGGACATGCCTGGGACTCGCTTCGGGGTTCCAGAACTCGGGGATCGGAAACGCAGTCTCGCCGATCGCCCGCAGGCGGTCCTGCATCTCGATGATTACGTCCGCTGCCCTGTCCGCGTCGTCGAGTTCGGCGCCGCTTCCCCGGTAGAACGCGTCCACCCGCAGGATTTCGTCCCCATCGTGGTCGAGGTCCGGTCGGACGCGCAACGAGATGAACTCCGTATTCGGGAACATTGACCCGAGGACTTCCTCCAGCAGGCCGCGAACCTCAGTCAGTCTCTTCTCGGTCATCGCCAGCCCTCATCCACCTCGGACCCGAAGGATGCTAACGCGCCCGTCCCGCGATGGGTCCGACCCGTTTCCAGGTCACCTTCATCGCGAAGAGATGGTCGGGGGACGGATGCCCCCTACGCGCTCAGGAACGGGTAGCGGTAGTCCTTCGCCGGGGCGAAGTTCTCCTTGACCGTGCGGATGTTGGTCCAGCGCAGCAGGTGGGAACCGAGGCCCGTCTTGTCGTTGGTCCCCGAGGCCCGGCCACCGCCAAAGGGCTGCTGGCCGATCACCGCCCCGGTGGGTTTGTCGTTGATGTAGAAGTTGCCGGCGGCGTGACGGAGCGCGCCGTACGCCTGTTCGGTGGCCAGCCGGTCGTTCGCGAAGACCGCGCCGGTCAGACCGTACGGCGACGTCTTGCGGCAGAGGTCGAGAGTCTCGGCGTACTGGGAATCCGGGTAGAAGTAGACGGCCAGGACAGGCCCGAAGATCTCTTCGGTCATCAGCCGATTCTCGGGGTTGTCGGTGACCACCAGGGTGGGTTCCACGAACCAGCCGACGGACCGGTCGGCGTTCCCGCCCATCAGGACGTTGCACGACGGATCCTCCCGCGCGATGTCGAGGTAACCCGAAATCTTGTTGAAGGAACGCTCGTCGATCACCGCGCCCATGAAGTTGGCGAAGTCCGTCGGGTCGCCCATCGTCACGGTCTTCGCCTCGGCGAGGAACTGCTCGAGGAAGTCGTCCTTCATGCTGGCCGGGAGGTAGGCGCGGGACGCGGCGGAGCACTTCTGTCCCTGGAACTCGTAGGCGCCCCGAATCAGGTTGGCGACCAGCGCCTCCGCGTCGGCGGACTCGTGCGCCACCACGAAGTTCTTGCCGCCGGTCTCGCCGACGACCCGGGGATAGGAGCGGTAGTTCGCGATGTTCTCCCCGACCGTCTTCCAGATGTGCTGGAAGGTGGCCGTGGAGCCGGTGAAATGGACTCCGGCGAGCGTTTCCTGGGCGAGCGCCGGAGCCCCGATGGTGGGCCCGTGCCCCGGGAGCATGTTGACCACCCCGTCGGGCAGGCCGGCTTCCCGGTAGAGCTCCATCAGGTAGTACGCCGAGAGCATCTGCGTCTCCGCGGGCTTCCAGACGATGGTGTTCCCCATGATGGCAGGCGCCATCGCCAGGTTCCCGCCGAGGGCGGTGAAGTTGAACGGGCTCACCGCGAAGACGAATCCCTCGAGGGCGCGGTACTCGAGGTAGTTCCAGACTCCGGGGTCGGGATCGCCCACCGGCTGCTGCCGCACGAGCTGGTCGAGGAAGTAGGCGTTGAACCGCAGCATGTCGGCGAACTCGCAGGCCGCCTCGATCTCCGCCTGGTGGCTGGTCTTCGACTGGCCGAGCATGGTGGCGGCGTTCATCCGGTAGCGGCGGGGACCGACCAGCAGGTCGGCCATGCGCAGGTAGAGGCTGGCGCGCGCCCGGTGATCGAGCTCGGACCAGGTCCGCCACGCATCGGCGGCGGCGGCTACGGCTTCTTCGACGAGGTCCGGGGTGGCTTCGTGATAGCGGGCGAGGACGTGGGAGTGGTTGTGCGGGGATCGGACCTCGGCGATCTTGCCGGTGCGGATCTCCCTGCCGCCGATGATGACCGGGATTTCGACGATCTGGTTCGACTGGCGGCTGATCTCGGCCTCGAGCGCCGCGCGGTCGGCGCTCCCCGCCTCGTAGCCGCGTACGGGCTCGTTGTGCGGTCGGGGGACGGCCTGAATTCCCTGGCTCATTAGACTCTTGCTCCTTACGTGACTACGTCAGATTCCGGGGCTCCGGAAGGCGGGAATGCTACCCGAGAGACGCCGTCCACGGGCGGCGTTTCACCCGGCGCCGCGCTGCTCCGCGAATTGCCCGACCGGGTGCGTGAGGCAACCTCCCGAATCCGGCCGTTCCTGCAGGAGACGCCCTTCGAAACCGCCCGCGGCCTGAGCCGTGAACGGGCGGCCGCCACGCCCGGCGGAGCGGTTCGCTGGAAGCTCGAGTGCTTCGGCGTTACGGGGTCCTTCAAGATCCGGGGAGCCCTGAACAAGCTGCTGGTACTGCGGGACACGGCAGGCGCCCGGGTGCTCGAGGAGGGAGTCGTCACGGCGTCCACCGGGAATCACGGGCGCGCGACGGCGCACGCGCTCGCGCTGCTGGGCGGGCGAGGCACAGTGTTCCTGCCGGGGACGGTGGCCGATGCGAAGCGGCGGGTCCTCGACGAGCAGTACGGCGACGTGGTCGAGCTGCGTCTGGTGGGCGACGACGCGGTGGAGTCCGAATACGCGGCCAGGGAGGAGGCGGAACGGAGCGGACGGCCGTTCGTTTCGCCCTACAACGATCCGGAAATCATCGCGGGGCAGGGAACCGTCGGTTTCGAGATGGACGCCGCGCTCGGCGGCGAGCCGCTCGACGCGGTGCTGGTGCCGGTGGGCGGGGGCGGCCTGATCGCCGGTATCGCCGGTTGGCTCAAACACGCCCGCCCCCGGATCCAGGTCGTGGGATGTCAGCCGCGGGCCTCCGCCGTCATGGCGGCCTCGGTGCGCGTGGGCCGCCTCCTCGAATCGGGACGCGACGTGCCGTTCGAGCCGACGCTCGCCGACGCGGTGGCGGGCGGGGTCGAGGCCGGCGCCGTCACCTTCGCACTATGCGGCGAGCTTGTGGATGCCTGGATCCTGCTCGACGAGGGAGACATCGCCACCGCCATGCGCCGGGTGCTCGGCGAGCGCTTCGCGATGGTCGAGGGCTCCGCCGCCCTGCCGGTCGCGGCGCTCGGCAATCTGGATCCGGGGATCGCCTCCGTCGGGCTGGTGCTCAGCGGCGCCGGGATCAGCCGCGAGGGATTGCGGGTGCTGTCCGGCGACTAGCGCGGCTCAACTCGGCGGACTGTCGGGTGCAGCCGGCGCCGCGGCCTTCGCCGGCGGCGGCGCGTGCGGGGTGTTCGTCGTGATCAGCAGCACCGACAACAGCACTCCCGCGATCCCGACCCAGAGCATCGGCCCGCCCCGTAGCCGTCCTCCGGAGAGGAGCAGCGTCGAGATCGCGGTGATCGTGACCGCGCCTCCGAAGACCACCGGCATGACCGCGTGAGGGATGCGGGCGCCGCCGGTGAACATTGCCATCGTCAGTCCGAAGGCGCCGAGCGCTCCCAGGAGTCCGGCCGCGAATCCCCAGGCGAGGCTGCTGCCCGCGATCGGGGTGAAGGAGAAGTTGTCCCCCCGGAGCCACATGCCCAAGGCGCCGCCCGCGATCGCCACCACCAGGTAGGCGATCCCGATCCCCAGGTACGGCTTGAAGGGGCTCGCGGTCGCGTCCGCAAGCCGGGCCTGCCCGAGCGTCGGTCCGTAGAGGCCCCAGGCGAGGGCGGTGATCAGGGCGAACAGGAAGGGAAGGGCGGTACGCATCGGAGCCTCCAGGCGGCCCCGATCATACGGAGGAGGCCGGGCGCCGTGGCACACTCCGCGCGCGCCCGGTGCGAGCCGGCGCTTTCTTCCCCATGACCGCGGTCGAACCGCTCCGCCAGTTGGCCGCCGCCGGCGGCGTTCCGGGGCCGCGGGGTTTCCTGCCGGCCTACGAGCCGCTCCGGCGTCTGCCGCCGGGTTTCGAAGCGTGGGAGGAGATGGCGCAGGACGTTTCGGCGCGCTACCTGGTCGGCCGGGTCCGCCGCGATCTCGCGGCGCTGCCGGAACTGGACCCCGCGCCCCTGGCGGACGGTCCCGAGGTCGAGCGGGCCATGCTGCTCCTTACCTTCTTCGCCGGCGCCTACGTGCACCAGGCGGAGCCGCCCGCGGCCAGCCTGCCGCCCCCGCTCGCCCGTCCGCTGGTCGCGTTGTCCGAGCGGCTGGGGCGTCCCCCGATCCTCTCCCACGCGAGCCTGGCCATGCACAACTGGCGGCGGCTGGATCCCTCGGGCCCCATCGAGGTCGAAAACCTCGTCAACCTGGTCGGCATCCACGGCAGCACGGACGAGACCTGGTTCCTCACCATCGCGGTGGCCACCGAGGCGTGCGGGGGAGAGGAGCCGGCCCGGATCGTCCAGATGGAGATGGCCGCCGGGGAGGGAGACGCCGCGACCGTGGCTGCCGAGCTCGAACGGTTGGGCGAGACCATCGGCCGCGTCACGGTTCTCACCGAACGGACCCGCGAGGGCTGCGACCCGCACGTCTTCTACCGCCGCGTGCGCCCGCCGTTCTCCGGGTGGTTCGAGCCCGGCGTGCGCTACGAGGGGACCGGTCTTGCCGAACCGCTCGTCCTTGCCGGGGGCAGCGCCGCCCAGAGCCCGCTCGTCCAGTCCTTTGACGCGGCGCTCTCCGTCGAGCAGCCGGGGGCGGCCCGGGGGCCGCATCTGGACATGCGGCGTTACATGAATCCCCGGCACCGGCGATTCATCGAGGCGGTGGAGGCGAGCGGGGCGGTCCGCCGGTTCGCGGCCGCCACCGGCGACCGCGCCGTCAGGAACGCCTACGACGGCGCGCTGGAAGCCCTCGCCGAACTGCGGCGCGTCCACATGGCGATCGTGAACGACTACATCGTGCGCCAGGCCGATCCGGGGACCGCGGCGCGCGGCACCGGGGGAACGGATTTCCGGCGCTTCCTGGGCGGGGCGATCGCCGGAACCGAGGGGGCGCGGCTCCCGAACTGAGGCGACTCGCCTAGGGGCCCGCCGGCGAGCGGTCCTCCCGCGGCACGAGCCGCACCGCCCAGAGGCCGCTGTTGAAGTCCGAGAAGAAGATCGTCCCCTTGTGGGGCTGCGGGCCCCAGACGAAGGGGGCGTTCGGGATGAAGCCGTCGGGATCGTCGGAGTAGAACTTGGCGATCTCCCGGCCCTGCCGGTAGAGATCCCCCACCAGTTCCCCGGACACGTCCACCACCCGCAGGCCGCCGTTGAAGTAGGCGACGTACATGAGGTCCTTCTCGTAGTCGATCCAGAGGTTGTGCGGCCCCGCCTCCGGCACCCGGTAGCGGGCGATCTCCACCGGGTTCTCGGGATCGTCGAACTCGTTGAAGTGGATGAAGCCCATCGCCCGGGACGGCATCCGCTCCTGCCAGGAAATGATCGGGCCGGGGATCCGGGGGTTGATCGGGTGGGACTCGTCGCCGGTCACCACGTAGAAGCGGTCCGCCGACTGGCTGCGGAACGGCCAGATGGCGTGGTTCCAGCCGGTGAGCTGGTAGAGACGGCCCATCTCCACCGGGTTCTGGGGCGACCCGCCCATCCCGCCGCCGCCCACGTCCACGACCACCATGCCGTCGGTGTTCCCGGCCTGGAACGCGATGCCGTCGTGGATCCAGACGTCGTGCACGCTGCGGCCGGGGCGCGGGTCCTCGAACCGGGACACCCGGAACGGGTTCCGCGGGTCCTCGGCGTTCACCACGTCCCAGCGCCGGCCGTTGTTGATCGCGTAGATGTGCCCCTCGTGGAAGAACACGTTGTGGACCCCGCCAACATGCAGCGGATCTCCGAGGTGCAGGTGGACGCCCGCACGGTGAACGA
>CAYUVU010000247.1:0-2014 GCA_964448205.1 uncultured Acidobacteriota bacterium | reverse complement strand
GCTGAAGCCGGCGTTCCAGGCCGGCGTGCGATCTGCGCGAGGTGCGGTACGCGGTCCGCCCGCCTTCGGCGGGCTGTGCCGGCTGAAGCCGGCGTTCCAGGCCGGCGGGCTCGCCTATTCCTGAATGAGGGCGGCGGCCTGCTCGGGGAGGCCACCGAAGTGGCCGTTCGAGAGGAACAGCAGAACGGTTCGCTGGTCTCCGCCGGCGAACTCGCCTACCCGTTCCAGCACCACGGAATGATCGTGCGCTACGTCCGCCGGGATTCCCGCTGAAGCGAGATCGGAGGCCAGCCGGTCGAGGTCCAGCGAGGCGGTTCCGGGCGGCCGGCGGCCGCGGCGCTCGCCGGCCGGCGACGCCAGCAGGACCCGGTTCGCTCTCCGAAACGCCGCGGCGAAGCGGTCCTGGAAGACGGCGCTGCGGGCGGTGAAGGAGCGGGGTTCGAAGACCGCCACCAGGCGCGCGCCGGGCCAGCGCTGCGACCCCGCTTCGAGCACCGCCTCGACCGCGGTGGGGTGGTGGGCGAAATCCCGCACCACCAGCACCCGTCCGTCGGGGCTCGCGGCGAGCGCTTGCAGGCGGCGCTCCACCCCGGAGAAATCGCGGACCGCCTCGCGGACCGTCTCCCATTCGACCCCCAGCCACTCGGCGGCGGCCGCCGCCGCCAGGACGTTCCGCGCCGCGGCCCGGCCCCAGAACCGGCCATGGAGACTCCGCCGCGCCTCGCCGCGGAACGTGGCCCGGAGGCGGCTTCCGGACGGACCGCTCGACTCGATCGCGGCGACCCAGTCGGCCGCGGGGCCCTCCCCCTCCGCGACCGAGAACGTCCGCACGGCGGTGTGGGCGGCCTCCGCGAGTTCGGCGGCCGCCGGCGAATCGGCGCCGAGGAGCAGCAGTCCGCGGCGCGGAGGCAGCCGGGCGAGGAAGGAGAACTGCCGGCGGACCGCCGCGAAGTCGGAGTAGATGTCCGCGTGGTCGAACTCCACGTTGCCGATGACGGCCACCTCCGGGAGGTAGTGGAGGAACTTGGGTCCCTTATCCCAGTACGCGCTGTCGTACTCGTCCCCCTCGACGACGAACGGCTCCCCGGCGGCGCCCAGTGCGAAGCTCCCCCCGAGATCGCTCGCCACCCCTCCCACCAGGAAACCGGCATCGAGTCCCGAGGACCGCAGGATCCAGGCGAGCAGCGAGGTCGTGGTCGTCTTTCCGTGGGTCCCCGCAACCACCACCGGCACCCGGCGCCGGAGGACCAGCTCCCGGAGCGTCTCCGGAAAGGAAACCAGCGGCAGGCGCAGGTCGAGCGCCGCCTCGAGTTCCGGGTTCCCGCGGGAGATTGCGTTGCCCACGATCACCGCCCGGCAGTCGCCGGGGAGATTCCCGGGGCCGAACGGGGTCCGGACCTCGATTCCCTCGCGTTCCAGCACCGTGGACATCGGGGGGTAGGCCCCCTGATCGGACCCGCTCACCCGGTAGCCCAGCCGGGTCAGCAGCCCCGCGAGCGAAGCCATCGCCGTTCCCGCAACCCCCAGCACGTGGAGGCGGTCGCCCGCCCGGAGTCCGTGGATCACTCCACGGCGCCTTCGAGCAGCGTCAGTCCGTCCTCGTCCATCCGGGCCCTCACTTCGAACGGGACCGTGCGGCAGGGCTCCTCGTCGGTGTGGCCGGTCGCGAAACCGAAGACGACGGGGACCTCGAACCGCTCGCTGAGCCGGGCGAGGAGTTCCGCCGTCGTGTATCCCTGGTCCGGATGCTGGGTGCAGCCGGGCATCCGGCCGAAGACGATGCCCTGCACGCCGTCCAGCAGTCCGGCGAGCGCGAGTTGGGTGAGCATCCGCTCGATCTGGTACGGCTTGACGGAGACGTCCTCGAGGACGGCGATCGCGTCCCGGAACGAGGTCGCGAACGGCGTCCCGGCAAGGGCGGCGAGAATCGAGAGACAACCGCCCCGCAGAACCCCCTCGGCGCGCCCCGGATGGAGGCTTTCCGCAGTCCGCCAGGGAAGATGAAACCCGGGCC
>CAYUVU010000246.1:0-10234 GCA_964448205.1 uncultured Acidobacteriota bacterium | reverse complement strand
GTCGGCGACGGCGTGCACGTGCACGTCCTCACCGCGCGCTGCGACCTCGAGACGGGCCGCAGCCTGAACATCGCGCCGCCCGGCTGGCGGAAGACCTTCGACGCGCTGCGCGACGCCTTCAACCACCAGCACGGCTGGAGCCGCCCCGACGACCCGGCGCGGGCCAAGGCGCAGCAGCCGGGCCACCGCGCCTACGTAGACGCGGCGAGGCTCCGGGCCGGCCTCGAAGTGGAACCCGGCCCGCGGGAGCTGATCCGCGACTACCTCCTGCAGCGGGTCGAGAGCGGTGGGGTGAAGAACCGCGCCGACGTGGTCGCCGCCCTGGAGGAGGCCGGTTTCGAGGTGCCCCGTCAGGGGAAGGACTACCTCACCGTCCGCGACCCGGACAGCGGGAAACGGTTGCGATTGAAAGGAGCGCTGTACCAGCATGACTTCGAACCCCAACGACTGGACCGCCCGGCTAAGGAGCCGGATGGCAGCCGACCGCCGTCAGATCGAGGAGACGGCGGCGAGCGAGCTGAGGCGGCTTGGCGAGAGCTTGCGCACCGTCGCGAACGACGCGCTGCGTACCATCGAAAGCGATACGGCGGCGGCGACCGCAAGGACGCGCGCGCTCCTGCTGAACGCGTGGCTGCGGCCTCTCGTGGTCGGCCTGAGCCTTTTTCTCGGGTTCAGCGCCGGGAGCTGGGCGCTGACGCGATCGTTGTCGGCGGGGATCCAGAGCCGGATCGAGACCCGGGCGGCGCTCGACATCCAGATCGAGGAGGCTCGCGGGACCCTGGCCGTGATCGAGGAGACGACCTGGGGCGTGAACCTGGTGGAGGTCGCCGGGGAACGCTTCATCGTGCTGCGGGACGGGACGCTGGACCGTCAGCCCTGGACCGTGGACGGGCGGCCTGCCTGGAAGCTGTCGGGCGAGTGAGGGAGCTCTATGACCGAGTTAGAGAGACAGTTGACGGCCGCCTTGGAGCGGTTGTCCGAGCAGTCCGAGAGGGAACGGGAGCGGCACGGCGAGCAGATCGAAGCCTTGCGGACGCTCGTCGAGCAGCAGGCCGAGCGGAGCGCAGCCTTGCAGCGGCTGGTCGAGCGGCAGGACGCCGAGAGCGACATCTTGCAGGAGCAGTTCGAGCGGCTCGACGGGCAACTGACCGGCTTGGCCCAGGACTACGAGACGCTCGCCGCAGCGTTGGGCGGGCTCTGGAAGTGATCCGGCGGCGCGGACCTACCCAAGACCGGGATCAGACCCCGAGCCGCTGAGCGGCCCCGAGCAGCTGAAAGCACCGCCCGAGGGCGTTTCCTTCGTGAGCGGCATTCTGGAGTCCCCGGCGAGAATCAACGGGCGGCCTCTCCCGGGTCACGGACCGCTTATCCTCTACGCCCCCAACACGATTCTCGGCCTCTATTTCGGCATCGCTAGCTGCCAGAACGTGCACATGATCCTCCGCACCGAGTTCCCGCCGACGTTCCTCGACACGATCTTCAACGTCTTGGCCTGGCTTCTGACCAACGCGCCCTACCTGACCATTTTCGGCGGGCTGTTCGTCCTGCTCCTGCTCACGCAGCCTCCCGAGTTCTGGGCGGCGCTCCGGCGGGTCCCGTGCCCCGAGTGCGGTCGCAAGCAGCCGCTCCCGCCGCCGAAAGGCGCGCCCTGTCCCGGTTGCGGGGTACGCCTGACACCCACTACCTGACAAGTTCCCTCCCAGCCAAATTGAACGTCAACACCCTCTACTACGGGGACTGCCTCGACTGGATGGAGCAGTGGCCGGATCAGTCGGTAGACCTGATCTATCTGGATCCGCCGTTCAACTCGAACGCCGACTACAACATGCTGTATTCGAGCGCGGCGGGCGGAGCCCAGTACCGAGCCTTTAACGACACCTGGTCTTGGGATGAGGGTGCGGCGGAGCGGTACGACGTCTATCAAGGCGCGCCGGGTCGCCCAGCCCATAGCGCCGTCATGGGGATGGCCCAGGTTTTCGGGCGGTCCGGGATGCTGGCCTACCTGACCTATATGGCCGAGCGCCTGGAGCAGATGCACCGGCTCCTACGGCCTACCGGGAGCATCTATCTGCACTGCGATCCGACGGCCAGCCACGGGCTGAAACTCGTCATGGATGCCATCTTCGGGTCTCGCAACTTCCGGAACGAAATCGTTTGGTGTTACACCGGGCCGGGGTCTCCGGGGCAACGTCAGTTCAGCCGAAAGCACGACACGATTTTCTGGTACTCAAAATCGGACAGCTGGTGCTTCAACGCAGATGCGGTAAGGGTTCGGCATAACGCGAAGACGCGCGCGAACTTCAAAGATGGACTCCGAGGGTCGGGATTCGTGGCCGACACCTATGACTTGGCATCGGGAGGGAAGATCCCGGAATCGTGGTGGGCGCAACAAAAGGGCAACGGTTTGGCTATCGCCGCCCGACAGAAAAAGCAGTATTTGGGTTATCCAACCCAAAAGCCCGTCGCGCTCTTGGAGCGAATCATCCGAGCCAGTTCCAACCCCGGAGACCTAGTGCTTGACCCGTTTTGCGGATGCGGGACGGCGATCGAGGCTGCCCATAAGCTCAAACGCAGGTGGGTGGGAATTGACATTTCCTCGTTCGCCATTGACCTGATCCGGTCCGAACGGATGAAGGGCATGAAGATTCCGACTAAGGGAATCCCGCAGGATGTGGCCTCCGCTCGAAAGATGGCGCGTGAGCAACCCTTCGCCTTTGAGTCCTGGGCCGTGACTAGGCTTCCCGGCTTCGCCCCGAACACCAAGCAGGTAGCGGACGGCGGGGTAGACGGCCGCGCCATGCTCGCCGAGAAGCCGGAAGACTTCGACTCCCGACTTGCGTTGGCTCAGGTGAAGGGCGGCAAATTCAGCCTATCCGGTCTTCGGGACTTCACTGGGGTAGTGAAACGGGATCAAGCGGCGGTCGGCTGCTTTGTCACTCTGGAACCCGTGAATACGCCAGCGGCGAGAGCCGAAGTAGCAGGACTCGGAAAGATTCGGGTCGGCGGACGCGACTTCCGGCGAATGAGCCTATGGCCCGTCTCCCACTACTTCGACGGACGGCTCCCGATTCTCCCGAGCATGACGGATCCCTATACGGGCCGACCGATGGCTCCGTCGTTATTCCGCTAGGTGGCCATCCGCAAGACTGATAGGGGGTCTGATACCCGCTTCTCGTGATCACGTACAACCCGCCTATAAATGACGCTTTTCTAACGACTTAGGAATGGCACAGCAATTGGGGGATGCCGGCCAGAGGTCGGCGTTCCAGGCCGGCGCGTCATCCAGCCTCTGGGCGTCACGCGAAGCCCCATCTCACAGCAACCTCGCCCGCACAAGAAAAGGGCGCCGGCGCGTGAGCGCCGACGCCCTGGGGATGGAGGGAAGAGCGCGGACTAGTAGTCCATGCCGCCCATGCCCGGAGGTCCTCCGGCGGCGGCCTTGTCCTCCTTCTCCGGAATCTCGGAGACGAGCGCCTCGGTGGTGAGCAGCAGGCCCGCGATGGACGCGGCGTTCTGCAGTCCATAGCGGACCACCTTGGTCGGGTCGATGACCCCGGCCTCGACCAGGTTCGTGTACTCGTCGGTCGCGGCGTTGAAGCCGTGGGCTCCCTCGGTCTCCTTGACCTTGTTCACCACGATCGAGCCCTCGTGGCCGGCGTTCTGGGCGATCCAGCGCAGCGGCTCCTCGATGGCGCGGGAGATGATCCGCACGCCGACCTGCTCGTCGTGGGTGAGGTCCTTGCTCTCGGCCAGCTCGTCAAGTGCCGCGCTGGCGCGGATCAGGGCGATGCCGCCGCCGGGGACGATGCCCTCCTCGGCAGCCGCCTTGGTCGCGTGCATGGCGTCCTCGACGCGGGCCTTCTTCTCCTTCATCTCGGTCTCGGTGGCCGCGCCGACCTTGATCAGGGCCACGCCGCCGACCAGCTTCGCGAGCCGCTCCTGGAGCTTCTCGCGGTCGTAGTCCGAGGTGGTGTCCTCGATCTGGGCGCGGATCTGCTGGATCCGGCCCTCGATGGCGTCCGTGGTCCCGGCGCCCTCGACGATCGTGGTGTCTTCCTTGGAGATGATGACCTTCTTGGCCCGGCCCAGGTCGCCCATCTCGATGTTCTCGAGCTTGATGCCGAGATCCTCGAAGATGGCCTTCCCGCCGGTCAGGATGGCGATGTCTTCCATCATCGCCTTCCGCCGGTCACCGAAGCCCGGGGCCTTCACCGCGGCCGCCTTCAGGGTGCCGCGGAGCTTGTTGACCACCAGGGTGGCGAGCGCCTCGCCCTCCACGTCCTCGGCGATCACCACCACCGGCTTGCTCGCCTGGGCGACCTTCTCGAGCACCGGGAGCATGTCCTTCATGCTCGAGATCTTCTTCTCGTGGACGAGCACGAGGCAGTCCTCGAGGACCACTTCCATCCGGTCGGAATCGGTCACGAAGTACGGGGAGAGATAGCCGCGGTCGAACTGCATCCCCTCGACGATGTCGAGTTCGGTGTCGAGCGTGCGGCTCTCCTCGACCTGGATCACGCCGTCCTTGCCGACCTTCTCCATCGCGTCGGCGATGATCTGGCCGATCTCCTTGTCGCCGTTCGCGGAGATGGTGCCGACCTGGGCGATCATGTCGCCGCTGACGCCCTTGGACGAGGCCTGGATCTTGGCCACGACCGTGCTCACGGCCTTGTCGATCCCGCGCTTCAGTTCCATCGGGTTGGAGCCGGCGGTGACGTTCCGGAGGCCCTCCCGGTAGATGGACTGGGCCAGGACCGTGGCCGTGGTGGTGCCGTCGCCGGCAACGTCCGAGGTCTTGGAGGCGACTTCGCGCACCATCTTGGCGCCGAGGTTCTCCACGGGATCCTCGAGGTCCACTTCCTTGGCGACGGTGACGCCGTCCTTGGTGACGACCGGGGATCCGAACTTCTTTTCGAGGACGACGTTGCGTCCCTTGGGGCCGAGGGTGACCCGGACCGCGGCGGCGAGTTTGTTGACGCCGCGCATCACGGCCTGCCGGGCTTCCTCGTCATAGACGATGTTCTTGGCCATTGCTGTTGCTTCTCCTTGCTTTCAGTGGGGGCCGTCTACTCGACGATGCCCAGAATCTCGTCCTCGCGGACGATGATGTAGTCCTCGCCGTCGAGCTTGACCTCGGACCCGGAGTACTTCCCGATCAGCACGGTCTGCCCTGGCTTGACCTCGGGAGCCTGACGGCCGCCGTCCTTCAGGACCTTGCCGGCGCCCACCTCGACCACTTCGGCGGTCATCGGTTTTTCCTTGGCGGTATCGGGGACGATGATGGAGCCGATCTTCTCCTCGGCCGCCTCGAGACGGCGAAGCAGAACGTTCTCCCTCAGAGGCTTGAACTTCATCGGAATGGGTCTCCTCTTGACTGGATGGACGCCACGCGGCGTCCATGACTGGGTTGCGATGCGTCCGGTCGGCCGGGCTTCAGGGCCTCGGGCCGTCCTTGCCGGTCCGCGCGGCGGGCCGGCGGCGCCGGTCAGGAGCGCCGGACAGCGGGAACGATACTTGCGGGTGCGATTCCTGTCAAGTACTTATTAGCCACGGCTTACTACATAAAGTTGAGTCGAAACGACTCTGATTCTGGTTCAGGCTGAATTCCGACCCCGCAAGACGACCTCGAAGCCCGCCACGCTGGCCGGTACCCGCAACTCCTGCCCGTGGTCTGTTGACGCGGAATCGACCGGAGTCCCGGCCGCCTCCAGCGCCCGGAGGTCCGCGTCGAGGTCCGCTGTTTCGAGCACCAGGCTCCGGAGTCCGGGCCGGCCCGGCTCGAAACGGAGCTCGCAGCCGTTCCCGAAGAGGACACGGGCGCACGCGCGGTCCATTGCGAACCCCACGTCGAAGAGTTCCTCGAAGCGCCGCCCCGCCGCCTTGGGGTCCGCGGCGCCCGCGACCACTTCGGCGAGGTGGGTCACCGAGAGCGTCGGACTGACCCGCTCGGGCGGCGGGTCGGGCCAGTTCCAGCTCGAGGCGTGCGGCTGGATCAGCTCCACGGTGAAGCCGCAGGCGTCCTCGGGGTAGACGAACGCCTCGAATCCGTCCGCGGCGTGGAAGATGCGGTCCTCGAAGATCGGGGCCGACTCCTTCACCCGGGCGACCGCCCCCTCGATGTCGTCGGTCTCGATGGCGATGTGCTCGAGTCCCTCGCCGATGGTCCGCAGGTACTGGCAGACGCGCGCCTCGGGGTTCCAGTTGTGGACGACGTGGAGCCAGCACTCGTTGCCGAGGAGCTTGCGCGAATCGAGCTGGAAGCCGCGCCCCTGGTCGGTGCGCAGTTCCGCGGGTTCGAGGCCGACCTGGCGGAGGCGTTCGGCGGCGGAGGCGTGGCTCTTGTGGGCGGTGCCGATGTGCTGGAGGCGGAGGATCACTGTGGTTGCTTGCCGTGCGGAGGGTACTCAGGCGCTCCGGCCCACCGCGCCGTGCGCGGCGCTGTTGCGCAGCGCGTGCCGGCTGAAGCCGGCGTTCCAAGCCGGTGTGCCATGCGGGGGAGCGACGACGTGCGCGGCGCGGAGCGCCGCGGTGCCGGTCTGGAGACCGGCGTTCCAGGCCGTCTGCGTGGTTTGGCTCATGGGCGCTAGCCCACCCCGAGGTGGTGCAGGACGAACGCCCAGCGGTCGGCTTCGAGCTCCACCCGCATGGAGACGGGCATCCCGCCGCCGTGTCCGGCGCTCTTCTGGATGCGGATGAAGACCGGGTTCGGCCCCTCGCCGTGGACCTCCTGGATCCGCGCCGCGTACTTGAAGGAGTGCCCCGGGGCCACCCGGTCGTCGTGGTCGGCGGTGGTCACGAGCGTCGGCGGGAAGTCCTCGCTCGGCTCGACGTTGTGGTACGGCGAGTAGGCGCGCAGCACCTCGAACATCTCCGGGTCGTCCGGGCTCCCGTAGTCGGAGGTCCAGGCCCAGCCGATCGTGAACTTGTGGAAGCGGAGCATGTCCATGACCCCGACTGCGGGGAGGGCCGCCCCGAAGAGCTCGGGCCGCTGGTTCAGCACCGCCCCGACGAGGAGTCCGCCGTTCGAGCCGCCCGCGATGGCGAGCCGGGCCGGCTGGGTGACCGAGTCGTGGATCAGGAACTCGGCGGCGCCGATGAAGTCGTCGAAGACGTTCTGCTTGTTCTCGAGCATGCCCGCCCGGTGCCAGCTCTCCCCGTACTCCCCGCCGCCCCGCAGGTTGGCCTGCGCGTAGACCCCGCCGCGTTCGAGGAACACGAGGTTTGACGGATTGAAGCTCGGCGCCAGGCTGATGTTGAACCCGCCGTAGCCGTAGAGCAGGGTGGGGTTGTCGCCGTCCCGCGTCATGTCCTTCCGGTGGGTGAGGAACATGGGGATCTGGGTGCCGTCCTCCGAGGCGAAGAACACCTGGTTGGTCTCGTACTGCTCGAAGTCGAAGGGGACCTCGGGGGCCCAGTGCGGCTCGGTTTCGCCCGAGGCGAGGTCGTAGCGGTAGACCGAGGGCGGGAAGAGGAACGAGGAGAAGGTGAAGTGGAGGACGTCGTCCTTCCGGGTCCCGCTCAACTGTCCGACCGAGCCGATGCCCGGCAGCGGCACGTCCCTCTCGAAGGAGCCGTCCATGGTGTGGACGGCGAGGCGGCTCTTTGCGTCGTCGAGATAGCCGAGGACGAAGCGGTCCCCGACGATGCGGGCGGTGAGCAGCGTGTCCTCGGTCTCCGGGACGATCTCCAGCCAGTTGCCGGGATCCGGGCGCCGGATGTTGATCGCCACCACCCGGTAGCGCGGCGCGTCTTTGTCGGTCAGGAAGTAGAAGCGCTCCCCGTCGTTGCCCAGGAAGCCGTAGGAGGCGTCGAGCACGTCAAGGACGGGCACGGTCTCCCCGTCGAAGCCCGGTGATGCCGGCCGCCCCAGGTCCAGGACGTGGATGCCGTTCCGCTGGTCGGTGCCTTCCTGGATTGTGAAGACCGCGTAGCGGCCGTCGTCGGAAACCTGCGCGCCGACCAGACGGTTCGGGAACTCGGGGTTGGAATAGACCAGGGTGTCGGCGTCCTGCGCGGTCCCGAGCGCGTGGTACCAGACGGTCTGGTTCTCGTTGATGCCGCCCTGCGCCGCGTCGGGATCCGGCTCGGGATATCGGCTGTAGAAGAAGCCCCCGTTGTCGTGGGTCCAGGCGGCGCCCGAGAACTTGATCCAGCGCAGGTGGTCGTCCAACTTCTCGCCGCTTGCAACCTCCATCACGTGGAACTCCCGCCAGTCGGAGCCCGCTTCGGCAAGCCCGTAGGCGAGCAGCGCGCCGTCCTCGGTGAAGGCCGTCATTCCCACGCTCGTCGTGCCGTCCTCCGAGAGTTCGTTCGGGTCGAGGAGCACCTCCCAGCCGGTCGGGTCCTCGCCCGGCGACTCGATCCGGTAGAGGACGTCCTGGTCCTGGAGCCCGTCGTTCGCCCGCACGAACCACTGATCGCCGAAGCGGAAGGGGGCGCTCTGCCGCGCGTGGTCCTGGAGTTCGAGAAGTCGGGTCCGGATCGCCTCCCGTCCGGAAAGCGAGCGGAGGTGTTCGAAGGTGACCTCGTTCTGGGCGTCGACCCATTCGAGGACCTCGGGCGCCTGGTCGTCCTCGAGCCAGCGATAGGGGTCCTCAACGGTGACGCCGTGGAGTTCCTCGGAGACGTCGTCCTTCCGGGTGTCGGGGTAGTCGTAGCCGCCGCCGCAGGCGACGAGGCCGGGGAGCAGGACCGCGACCAGCGCGGCCCGGCCGCCGGTCCGGCCGTGTCTGTCAGGGATGCGGAGTCTGGAATCGTTCATGGCCTCTTCACCCGCCTTGTGGCCGGCAAGCGTAACCCGGCCCGGAGTCCGGCTGGTGTCCGGGGTCGCCGGTTGCTCGACCGCTTCGCCGGCGCCCGGTTGCGACGGTCGCCAGGTCTGCTCCATCCTGTCTGTGTGGCCATCAGGCGGATGCGGGTCGCACTTCGAAGGGGCTCCTGCGCCGCGCTCGCCTCCAGCCTCCTCTGCCTCCCGGGATGCGGCGAGGATGCCGGTGTCCCGCCGGCTCCGCCCGCCGCTCCGAACCGTGCGCCGGCGGAACCGAACCGACCACCTATGGCAGACGCCGGACGCACGCAGCGCGCCCGTGAAGGCGACAACGTCGTCCTGGACGGTACCGGGAGCGCGGATCCTGACGGGACGATCGTGAGTTACCGGTGGACGCCGAGAGTCGACAACGAGGTCCTCATCATCCTGGAGAACGCTGAAACCGCGACCCCCAGTTTCACCGTGCCGGAACTCGAGGAGGACACCACCTTCGTGTTCGACCTGGTGGTGGTCGACGACCAGGGGGCCTCGTCGTCGGACGCCGCCGAGGTGTTCGTCACCACCTACGACGACATGTAGCGCGGCGGGTTGTCCGTCGGGGGCGACTCGAGGCACGACCAGCGCTTAGACTGACCCCGATGTCTACCCGTGGACCCGAAAGGGACAACTCTCGCTCTTCATGCGACTTCGCCGCTCCGGTAGAGGTGTGGACCGTCGCCGCAGCGAAGTCGCGACTCTCCGAGATCCTGCGGCGAGCCAGCGAGGTAGGGCCGCAGCAGATCGGCGTGCGCCGGCCCCATGTTGTCGTGCCGCTTGATCAGTGGCGCGCCCGCGCCGAGCCGGAGCCCAATTTCGGCGCATGGCTGGTCGAGAACGCCCCTCGCGGTTGCGAGATCGAGTTGCCGACCCGCGACGACGGCGATCGGGAGATCCCCTTCGCGGATCCGGCTGGCAGGGAATGACCCCATAAACCCTCGCGCGAGCAGCCGGGTCGAGCCGCCTCAGATCCCGACGCGCACGGCCCGAAAACCCGACCACCCAGGTCAGGCTCCGAACTCCCGCTCGATTTCTTCCCGAGTGAAAGTGCGTCCGGCCGCGAAGTCGTCGATTCCCTCCTGAAGCGCCCGAATCCCGTCGGCGTTCAACTCTTCCTCCTCTTCCGGGAGGTTGAGCAGCCGTTTGTAGGCTGCGTGCCGTTCCGCCGCGTGTCGGCCTCCGCTGTGCTTGCTAACGTGGGAATCCTGCACTTCGGCTCGGTTGCCGGCAGTCACCGGTTCGCGGGATTCGCTGGCGGGTTGTCGTCCACCCAGAAGCGGTCCGGGGCCGGGCGCTCCACGGGCCAGAGCTGCGCCATGGTGTTCGCGTCGAAGAGATCGCCGTTGATCATCACGAAGCGGACCGAGTTCGTGTTCCGGATGTCGGCGAGCGGGTCGGCGTCGAGGATCTGGATGTCGGCCAGCTTCCCGG
>CAYUVU010000245.1:0-29414 GCA_964448205.1 uncultured Acidobacteriota bacterium | reverse complement strand
GTCTTCTTCCGAGCTGCGCTCCGGCGGGCGGCACTCCGGCCACGCTTCGCCGTCCGGCATCGCCCGCCGGTCCCGGGGCATCGGCTCGGCGTCCTCCGACGCCAGGTAGGCGAACAGCGCGGTCATCAGGGCGTCGTCGCGCAGGTCCTCGAAAACGATCTTGTCGAAGCTGTCCCGGTTCGTGTGCCAGGTATAGACGCTCGTGTCCCAGCGGTTCGTGCCCATGGGGAGGTGGCCGCCCCGGCCGTTTCCCACGTGGAAGCTGAACGCCGGCACCCCCGCGCACAGGAAGGACGCGTGGTCCGTCCCGCCGGCTTCGGGCATCCCCGGGATCTCGAGGGTGACCAGGTCCGACAGTTCGCTCGGGATCTGCGCGAGCCACTCGCCGAAGCGCCCGGCGGCGCCGGAAAACCCCTGCATCGGGATGAAGGTGACCGGCCCGGTCCCGTGATCGATGTTGAACACCGTGTGGGTGGCTTCGAGGATCTCGGGGTGGTCCTCCACGAAGGCCCGCGATCCGTTCAACCCCTGCTCTTCCCCGTTCCAGAGCGCGCCGAGGATCGTGCGGCGGGGGTTCGGGACCGCCGCCTTCAGGATGCGCATCGCCTCCATGATGGCGACCGCTCCGGTGCCGTTGTCGAGCGCCCCGGACGACCCGTCCCAGGAGTCGTAGTGACCTCCGAGGATCACGAACTCCTCGGGTTCCGCGCTCCCCGGGATCTTCGCGAAGGCGGTGAAGACAGGCACCTCGCCGAGGAACTCGGCCTGCGCATCCACGCGCAGCACCGGCTCCTGGCCGCTCTCGGCCAGCCGGAAGACGAGCCCGTAGGCCTCGCAGCTCAGGTCGAGCACCGGGGTTCGCTCCAGGTTGGTGCCGAAGATCTTGTTCACGCCCCAGCCTTCGGACCACTGTGACCGGAGGATCCCCGCGGCCCCGGCCGCGTCAAGGGACTCCGGGAGGTTGCGGCCCTCGATGCCGGCACTCTCGTACCGGTCGCCCCAGTCCTCCACCAGGCGCTCCGCCTCCTCCTCCATGCGGGCGAGCGTCTCGGGCCGGGCGAACCACTCCAGGTTGTCCCGCGGGCGGCAGCTCGCCACCGGCGGCGAGACCAGCACGAACTTGCCTCGAGCTTCCGGGAGCCACGCCTCGAACGCCTCGGGGGTGTCCGCGTCGGCCAGGATCACCACGCCCGCCTCGACCGGCCCCTCGGTGGCCGGGCTCCAGGCCGCCGCCATCCCCTCCAGCGTCCGCACCCGCGGCGCGACGAGATCGATGTGGCTGATCCCCCGCTCCCATCCCCGCCAGGTCCCGTACTGCTCCTGGTACGCCTCGATGCCCCACTCCTCGAACTTCGCCACCGCCCAGTCGTTGGCGGCGGCCATGCCCGGGGAGCCCGTCAGGCGCGGCCCGATCACGTCCATCATCACCTGGCCGAGTTCCATCACCCGGGACCGCTCGACGCCCTCCTCCCAGATCGCCCGGATCACCGGGTCATCGGAGGGGAAAGCCGGGCCGGCCTCCTCCTGGGCCGCCGCGTGGACGGAGAGGCAAACCAGCGAGCCGGCAACGGCCGCGCGGGCCGCGGGCCTCATGCCGAGCACCGCAGCCTGTCCCCCATCGTTGGAGAGTATTCTGTGCCGGGTCATCAACAAAATGTGTCGGGCGCCCCTGTTGACGGCGTGGGGGTTCGTGCTGGTTGCCGGGGTGACGCTCGGTCCGCAGTCCGCATCCGGGCAGCCGCTCACCGAGGCGCGGCGCCTGCTGGCCGCCGGAGAGGCCACCGCGGCCGTCCCGCCGCTTGTCGAGAACTTCGCCGCCAATCCAGAGTCCCCCGAGGGGCGGGACGTCCTGTGGAACCTGGCCCGCCGCGCGG
Organism: uncultured Acidobacteriota bacterium; assembly: GCA_964448205.1. GTDB lineage: Bacteria > Acidobacteriota > Vicinamibacteria > Marinacidobacterales > Marinacidobacteraceae > Marinacidobacterium. The sequence goes on along the minus strand of CAYUVU010000245.1, from coordinate 27,540 downwards.
CGCCGCATCCCGAAGTCGTCGAGGCCGTGTTCCAACGCGCCGGCGAGCTCGGTTCCGACGGCTGGATCGCGGCCGGCGTTCTGCTGCGGCGCGGTTTCCGGCCGCTCGACGCGCTGGAGGCGTTCGACCGCGGCGCGCGGACGAGGCCTCCGGGAGACTCCCTGGCGGACGTCGAGGCCGGCTGGCTGTTCATGGAGCTGCATGCCGACGAGCGCGCGCTGGCGCGGTTCGAACGCCACCCCACGGATCCGCGGGCTGCCTACGCGCGGGCCGTGATCCTGGCCCGGTCCAGCCGTTTCGACGAGGCCGGCGCGGTGACGGACGCGCTGCTTCGCGAGGACCCGGAGAACCCGCCGGCGCTCCTGCTCCGGGCCGAGCTCCTCGACAGCGGCGGCCAGGGGAGCGAGGCGCTCGCGATCCTTCGCCGACTGGTGGATGCGGACGGCCCCGGTGGACCGGCGGCGCTGCGGCTGGCCCGGATCCTGGTGAAGCTCGGGCGGTCCCCGGAGGCAGTCCCGATTCTCGAAGCGACCCTCGCGGGCGACCCGCAAAACGCCCTGGCCCGGCTCGCGCTGGCCGAGGCCCACCAGGATGCGGGACGCGAGCAGGAGGCCGAGGAGGCGTTCCGCCGGGCGCTGGCGGCGGACAGCGCGCTCAACGAGGCGCGCTTCCGGCTCGCCCAGTTGCTCGGCCGGACCGGGAGGCCCGAGGAAGCGAAGCCCCTGTTCGCCGAGTTCGAGCGGCGCAACGCGGTGGAAGCCGAGTCCGCACGGCTGCTCGCCGACGCCGAGCTGCGGCCCGACGATTTCTCCGCGGCGGCCGCGTTCGTGAACCACGCGCTCCGGAACCGGGAGTTCGGGCTGGCGTTGCGGGCCGCGCAGCGCTTCCTGATCGAGGTCCCCCGGGACCCGGAGCGTCACCTGCTGGTGGCCCGCGTCCTCCGGGAGGGCGGGAACCGCGCCGAGGCGGAGCGGCTGCTCCGGCGGGGGCTGCTCCGGTTCGCCGGCGACCAGGAGGCCGAACGGCGGCTCGAGGCGGGGCTCGCGGCCCTCGGGGCGCGGTAGCGGGGCACTCCCCGCAGGGCGGACGCCGGCAGAGGCCCGGCCGCATTGCAAAACGCGGCCGGTGCACTTAGGTTAGGCCGCTGGCCGTCTCCTACCGGACCGCCGAACCCCCATGCGTCTCGCAGGCAAGCGCGCCCTCGTCACCGGCGCTTCCCGCAGCATCGGCCGGGGCATCGCCCTCGGACTCGCCCGCGAGGGTGCGGACGTGGCGGTCGGCTGCCGGGGCAGCCGCGCGGACGCCGACAGCGCCGTCCGGGAGATCGAGGCGCTGGGGCGGCGGGCCTGCGCCGTCCAGGGGTCCACGGAGTCCCAAGCGGACGTGGAACGCATCGTCGCCGAGGCGCACGGCTTTCTCGGCGGCCTGGACATCCTGGTGAACAACGCCGGGGTCCTGAAGCGGACGCCCCTCCTCGAGATCACCGAGGAGGAGTGGGACGCCATCCTGGACGTCAACCTGAAGGGGTACTTCCTGGTCGGGCAGGCGGCCGCGCGCCGCATGATCGAGGACGGGACGCCGGGCGCGATCGTCAACGTGTCCTCCGCCGGACAGGCCGTGGCCGCCCCGAACCTCACCCACTACTGCGTGTCGAAAGCGGGGGTCGAGATGCTCACCAAGCAGCTCGCGCTCGAACTCGCGCCGCACAAGATCCGGGTGAACGCCATCGCCCCGGGCCTGATCGAGACCGACATGAACCGTGCCGACATCGCGCGGGACGACTTCCGGAAGCGCCGGCTCGCCCGCATCCCGCTCGGGGAGATCGGCGTCCCCGACGACCTGGTGGCGGCCGTGGTGTACCTCGCGTCGAACGACGAGGCCCGCCTCGTGACCGGCGCGAGCCTGTTCATCGACGCCGGCCAGACGATCTGGGGCGCCTGATCCGGTTATCTCGGGCCAACGGCAAGGAACGCCGGCCCATCCCGGTGAGGGCCTCCAGACCCGCACGCGCGGCGCTCGGTGCCGCCCCCGGGCTGCCGTCTCCGGCAACAAGGATGGACATGCGTGTCGCATGTTGTCATGCTATCTGCATGCATCGAAACATCCAGATCCGCAACGTCCCACCGATGACTCATCGGCGCCTGAAGGCGCGGGCCGCCGCCGAAGGATTCACCATGTCGTCCTATCTTCTCCGGATGATCACCACGCATCTGGAGCGACCGAGCCGGCAGGAAGTCCTGGATCGCATTCGCGCCCGTCCCAGGTTCGACTCGGACGTGGACCTCGCAGCGATCGTTCGGGAAGGCCGCGACGCACGCTGATGGTGCTTGACGCGTCCGCCGCACTGGAGTTGCTGCTCCGGACACCCGGCGGCGTACGGCTTGCCGAACGGCTCGAAGAGGGCGAGCCCGTTCATGCCCCCCACCTCATCGACATCGAGGTCGCGCACGCGCTGCGCAGGCTCGTGAGGACAGGGCTGCTGGCTGCGCGGCGCGGCGACGAGGTCCTGCAGGACCTGGCCGACCTGGACGTGGACCGGCATCCACACACGGTCCTGCTCAGCGGCATCTGGCAGTGGCGACACAACCTGTCCGCGTACGACGCGGCGTACGTCGTACTTGCGGAGGCCCTCGGACAGCGGCTCGTAACCGGCGACGGACGGCTGGCGGCGGCGCCGCGCCTTCCCATCCCGGTCGAGCGCGTCTGAACGACAGGACCCATTCGGCGCGGCCCATGAACGCCCGCACTGCACTGACTCGGCCCGGGTTCACCAACGCCCTGGCGGCGGCGCTCCTCGCGCTGTCGTGCGGCGGCGCCGGACCCGACCCATCCACCTGGGAGGTCCGCTTCTCCCACGTCCTCTCCACCAGCTCGGAGTTCCACCTCATGGCGGAGCGCTTCCGGGACCTCATGGACGAGCGCACCGGCGGGCGGTTCCGGGTGGTCATCTATCCGTCGGGACAGCTCGGCGGCGAGCGGACGGCCTTCGAGCAGATCCAGGCCGGCGCGGTGCACCTCGCCATCACCGGCACCCCCGTGCTCTCCGGCTGGGCACCCGAGACCCAGGTGTTCGATCTCCCGTTCCTCTTCGAGACCCGGGACCACGGACTCCGGGTGATGCAGGGGCCCGCCGGTGACTGGTGGCGGGACCTCCTCCTCGAGCGCACCGGGGTCCGCTCGCTCGGGTTCCTCGACTACGGGTTCCGCCACGTCTACAACCGGCGCGGACCCGTCGAGGCGCCCGGCGACCTCGCCGGGCTCAAGCTGCGGGTCCTCCAGAACGCGACGTATCTCGCGGCCTACTCGGCGCTCGGCGTCCAGGCGACCCCCATGAACTATGGCGAGGTCTATTCGGCGCTCCAGCAGGGGGTGATCGACGGCGGGGAGGCGAACGCCATCGGGTTTGTGAGCAGCCGGCTCTACGAGGTGGCGAAGTTCTACAGCTTCACCTCCATCACCTACAACCCGATCACGCTGCTGGTGAACGAGCCGTTCTACCGGTCGCTGCCGCCGGACATCCGGGAGACGGTGGACCGCTCGGCGGCGGACGCGCTCGCCTACCAGAGCGAGGTCGCCCGCCGGATGGAGGCGGACGCCCTCGACGAGATGCGCGCGAACGGCGTCGAGATCTCCCGCCCCGACCTGACGCCGTTCGCGCCCGCGGTCCGGCCGCGAATCCGGGACGAGCTGGCGGCCCGCCTGCCGGACGGCGAGGCGCTGATCGCCCGGCTGGTCGCGGAAGCGGAAAGGGCGGCGCGGGCCGGCCCGGGACCGCGCAGCCGATGAAGCGCATCAACCGGGCCCTCGTAGCCGCCGAGACCTGGGCCGCGGGGGCTCTGGTCATCACCGTGTGCGCCGTGGTCCTCCTGCAGGTGCTGATGCGCTACCTCTTCGCCGCCCCGAACCCGTGGAGCGAGGAGCTCTCGCGGTTCGCCTTCATCTGGGTGTCGCTGCTCGGGGCCTCGCTGGCGGTGGAGCACCGCGCCCACTTCGGGTTCGACCAGGTCACGAAGAAGCTGGCCCCGCGGGCGCGACGGGCGGTGGAGCGGTTCGCCTGGGCGGTCGTGCTGGCGTTTGCTCTCCTCCTCATCGGTACGGGCGCCGCCCTCATGGACCTCACCGCCGGAGAACGCTCCGCGGCGCTGAATCTGCCGATCGCGCTCGTCTATGCCGCGGCGCCGGTGTCCGGCGCGCTGATGGCGATCCACCTGCTCGCCGGGAGGGCGGGCCGCGGCGGGGAGAACGGCTGATGGGCGGTCTCCTGCTCGGAACCTTCGGCGCGCTGGTGCTCGCCGCGGTGCCCATCGGCTTCGCGCTCGCCACCGCCGCCGTCATCGCCATCCTGGCCGCGGACCTGCCCCTCGTCCTCATCCCGCAGCAGATCGTCGCGGGGATGGACTCCTTCCCGATGCTGGCCGTGCCGCTCTTCATCCTGGCCGGCTTCCTCATGGACGTCGGCGGGATCAGCCGCCGGCTCGTGACGCTCGCGCGGTCGCTGGTGGGACACCTCCCCGGAGGACTCGGGCAGGTGGTCATCCTGGCCGAGATGTTCTTCTCGGGAGTCTCTGGCTCCACGTCCGCGGACGCGGCCGCCATCGGGGGCATCATGGTCCCCCAGCTCACCGCGAACGGGTACAGCCGGGAGCGCTCCACCGCGATCGTCTCGGCGGCGTGCGGGATGGGGATCCTGATCCCGCCGGCCATCGTGATGGTCATCTACGGCGTCATCGGCGGCGTCTCCATCGGCGCCCTGTTCGTCGCCTCCATCGCGCCCGCGCTCCTCATCGCCGCGGGCCTGATGGTGCAGATCGGGTGGCAGGCGCGGCGGCAGGGGTGGCCGGCCGGCGAGCGCGCCTCCTTCGCGGAGGTCCGCCGCGCGGGACTCGACGCCCTGCTGCCCCTCTTCATGATCGTGGTCATCCTGGGCGGCATCCGCTTCGGCCTCTTCACCCCCACCGAGGCGGCCGCCGTCGCCGTCGCCTACGCGCTGCTGCTGGCCGGGCCGGTGTATCGGTCGCTGACCGCCCGGGACCTGTGGAGCAAGATCGTCCAGACCGCCATGGTGTCGGGGATGGTGCTCTTCGTGGTGGGCGCCGCCCGCCTGCTGGGCTGGGTCCTCGCCGTCGAGGAGGTGCCCCAGGCGCTCGCGTCCTCGGTGGTGGGACTCGGCGGCGGCGCGGCCGGCTTCCTGATCCTGACGATCCTCGTGTTCCTGCCGCTCGGCGCGATCCTCGAGGGCGTGCCCGCGGTCGTCATGCTCACGCCCATCCTGCTGCCCATCGCGCGCCAGCTAGGAATCGACCCCGTGCACTTCGGCGCCGTCATCGTGGCAACCCAGGGGATCTCGGTGTTCCTGCCGCCCGTCGGGGTGAGCCTGCTGGTGGCCTGCTCGGTCGGAGGGGTCGAGCCGGCGAAGGTCGCCCGCCCGCTCTGGCCCTACCTGGCGCTGATGCTCGTCCTCACCCTGGTCATCGCGTTCCTCCCGAGCGTGGTGCTCTTCCTGCCGAACCTGCTCGGCTACTAGCGCGGCTCGGCGTTCGACCAGGGATGCACCCCGGCCAGACAGCCCTGATGGCGCCGCCGGCGGTCCCTGCCGCCCAGGGCGGGCGGAGCGTGCGATGACGGACGTATTCCTCGACTTCGCCCTGATTTCCGGGCTCCTGGTCGTCGCTCACCTCCTGCGCACCTGGGTGCGGTTCTTCCAGGCCATCTTCCTGCCCACGCCGATCCTCGCCGGGCTGATCGGGCTCGCCGCTGGACCGGAGGGGCTCGATCTCCTCCCCTTCGCGCGGGACGCGGCCGGCGCCCCGCTGATGGGCCGCTACCCGGGCGAGCTGATCGTGGTGCTCTTCGGCACCCTCTTCATGGGCTGGCGCCCGAACGCGCCGCGCTTCCGCCAGATGCTCCGCGACGTCGGAGACACCTTCTTCTACGACCTCTCGGCCTGGGTCGGCCAGTTCGGCCTCGCGCTCCTGTTCGCCGGCGCGGTCCTGATTCCGCTGTTCCCCGAGGTCGGCGGTCCCTTCGCCCTCATGCTTCCCGGCGGCTTCGTCGGCGGTCACGGCACCGCCACCGCCATCGGGTCCGTCCTCGCCGAACAGGGCCATCCGGACGCCCTCCCCGTCGGCTACACCTTCGCCACCATCGGGCTCCTGGCGGCCGTCTTCGGTGGCGTCGCCGCGATCAACCTCGCCACCCGGGCGGGCTGGACCCGCCTCGTCTCGAGCCCGCACGAGCTTCCCGAAGACCAGCGGCGGGGCCTGATCGCACCGGAAGACGCGCGGGACGCGGTGAAGGAGACCGTCAGCCCGCTGGCTCTCGACACCCTCTCCTGGCACTTCGGACTCGTCCTGGCCGCCTACGGAGCCGCCCACGCCGCAAGCTGGGCGCTCCGGTCGGCGGGAGGCCTCTTCACCGCCCTCCCCATGTTCGCGCTCGCGGTCATCGCCGGCGCACTGCTCCAGGGCGTACTCAACCGGCTGGGTGTCGGCCGGAACGTGGACCGGGCCACGATGGCGCGCATCGGATCCTCCGTCTCGGACTTCCTCGTGGCCTTCGGGGTGGCCTCGATCCCGCTCTCGACGGTGGCGGCGTATGCGGCGCCCATCCTCGTGATGTCCGTGTTCGGTTTCGCCCACGCGGCCCTCATCACCTGGTGGATCGCCCGCCGGACCTTCCGCAACTACTGGTTCGAACGGGGCCTGTTCACGTTCGGCTACGCCACCGGCGTGGTGGGGATGGGGATCGCGCTCCTCCGGGTGGTGGACCCCCGGCGGGAGTCCGGAACGCTCGACGACTACGGCGTGGCCTATCTCCCGATCGCGGTGATCGAGATCGCCATCCTCACGACGCTGCCGCTGTGGGTCGCCGCCGGCGCCGTCTGGATGCCGGGTCTCGCGCTGACCGCCTGCGCCGCGGTGCTGCTGCTGGTCTCGTGGAAGTCGATCGGCTTGTTCCCGTCCGACCCCGGGACCCGCCGGGTGGGAGAGCCCGGATAGCTCGCGCGATCCGGCGCGGGGCCGTCAGTACTTGATGTCGCTGCGGCCGACCGTCATCCCGATGTTGCCCACCCGGCGGCCCATCGTGTAGTGCTCGCCGCTCCCGGCGGTCATCCCGAAAAAGTCCACGGCGGGCACGATCAGCCGGCCGCCGTCGTCAACGGCGCCCTCCATCGCGGTCGTGGCCACGACCTCCGCGATAAACAGCTTCCGCACCGGCGGCACTGCGAGCGACGCGATCGTGCGGCACTCGCAGTGGATTGGGGACTCCTCCACGGTGGGCGCCGCGACCACGGACGCCGCGCCCCGGGTCAGGCCCGAGAGTTCGAACTTGTCGGCGACCCGGCTGGAGTTCATGTCCACGGTGTCGAACGCCTCGATCATCGAGGCCAGCGGGACGTTCAGCACGAACTCGTCGTGGAGTTCGAGGAGTTCCCGCGCCTGGTGCTCGAAGCCGGCGCTCACCCCGATCTGGGGCGGGTCGCCGTTCACGACGAACGTCCAGAGCACCGAGATCTCGTCCGGATCGCCGGGCCGGCCGTTGACGGTGAGCAGGATCGCCGGGCAGGGCGGGATCATCGGGCCCGGCTCCGCGAGCGCGCGGCTGGGGCCGGTGAGCGGCGCCGGGCTGGCCGAGGGCTCCGTCAAGCCCGGCGAGGTCTCCGGCCCGGTCCGCTCGTCGGGCGCGCATCCCCACACCGTTGCGATCGCGGCGGCCGCCGATCCGCGCTCCAGGAACCGTCTCCGCGACCAACCGGACATGACGGCGTCGGACGATACCGCAGCCCTTCCCGTCGGGACCGGCTGGTCGAAACCGTTCGATGATCAGCGAGGATCCGGTGGGGAATCCGGCCTGATCTCCAGGCAGAACCGCGGATCCCCGGTTTCCGGCCGGATGTCTCTCAGGAAATCCGGGGCGACGAGCTGCATGCACCGGATCACCTGTTGTCCGAGGATGTCGAAGCCCATCGGCGTGGGGTGAATCTCGTCCTGCCAGTGCTCCGGGTTGCCGGGCTCGAGTGGTGGACCGGAGTTTCGGGTGTCCACGATGACGATGGGGGCGCGCCCGCCGCGGTGGGACGACAGGACGTTCCGGATGGTCTCGTTGACCCGGCCCAGCAGGTAGTCCATCACCTCCTGCTGAATCCGCTCGTCCACGATCCCCTTCTCATGGAGGAACGGGGCGATCCACGGACCGTCCACCTCCACATCGAAGGACGCGATCTCCACGCTGGCCGGCCGGCCGCTCGGCTTGACTCGCGCATACGTGTGGGTGACCACGATCGCCTCCGGCGCCCAGGTCTCCCGCATGTCCAGGATCTCCTCGTAGGCGATCCGGATCCCCTCCAGCTTCCGTTCCAGGGTCGGCTGGTCGAAATAGGTCTCGGGGGCGGACGGATCCGCCGCGGGAACAGGTTCCCTCAGGAGCCGGTCGATGTCGTTTCGACCCAGGACGTCATTGCCGCCGCCGGAGAGCAGGATGAAGCGGATCCCGTAGTCCCGATATCGCAGGACGTCCGCGAAGTCGCGCTTGATCACGCCGGACACCGCGGTGCTGGCGTCGTTGCCGGGCTCTGCCAGGTTCAGGAGATTGCTGGCCGGCCGGGCGCGCGAACGCTGCATCGCCACCCGGAGCGGAAACAACAGGTTTCCGTCGGTGAACGCAAACCAGGAATCGCCGATCGCGACGATGTTCAAGCGCCCTTCGCCGCACGCGTCCAGCATCTGCCGGAACAGGTAGGTGCTGGTCGTGTAGCCGACGCGGCAGGCGGCCTGCGGGGAACTCGGGTCGGAGGGCCGCGGAACGTTCCGCCCCGGAACGGAAGTGCATCCCGCTCCCACTCCCAGGAGCCCGGCGAACAGCAGCCCGGCAAACGGGCTGCGCCGCGGGCCCCTCAACCCGGGACGTCCGTTTGCAATCGTCGCGAACGTGAGCGCTGTCGGGTCCGTCGGCGGCCGGGATGCCGCCAGCCCATGCCGAGACAAGGTGGCTCCCCAAGTTAGCACGAAGTCCCGCGCGAACCGAAAGTGCCGGATCGCGGAACGTGGCCCGAGTCGGGCGGCGCGGTCCGGCCCGGGATCACTGGGCGGAACCCGGCCGGTATCCTCCCTGAAGGGGCTGCTCGTCCACCCGATCCGCCGGGTCCGGCGCCCGGACTCCGATGAGCCGCCCGCCCGGGAGAACGCCATGAGAGTCACTGGAGACCACCCCGCCAACCGGCTTCTGTCGGCAGCGTTCGCGCTTGCCGCCGCCCTTGCCGGCTCGTGCGCCGTCGCCCCGCCCGAAAGCCCGTCGTCCGGACTCGACCCCGAACGGCTGGCCCGGCTCGACGCCGCCCTCGAGGACTACGTCGAGTCCGGCGCGCTCCCCGGCGCGGTCGCGCTTGTCGCCCAGCGTGGGGACACCGCGTACCTCAAGGCGTTCGGCTACCGCGACAAGGAAGCCGCGGACCCCCTCGAGACCGACGACATCTTCCGGATCGCATCCCAGACCAAGGCGATCGTGAGTGTGGCGATCCTGATACTGCAGGAGGAGGGCCGCCTGCTGATCTCGGACCCGGTCGGCCGCCATCTCCCGGAGTACCTCGAAACCACCGTCGCGAGTCCCAATCCCGACGGGACCTACGAGGTGGTGCCGGCGCGGCAGCCGATCACCATCCGCCACCTGCTCACCCACACCGCGGGCATCACCTACGGGGCGGGAACCGCCGCGCGGGAATGGGCCGAGGCGGACATCACCGGCTGGTACTTCGCCCACCGGGAGGAGCCGATCCGCGAGACCGTGCGGCGCATGGCTTCCCTGCCCTTCGATGCCCACCCCGGTGAACGTTGGGTCTACGGCTACGCGAGCGACGTACTTGGGGCGGTGGTCGAGGTGGTCTCGGGAACGGCGCTCGACGATTTCCTGCGGACCCGCATCTTCGAGCCGCTCGGGATGGCGGACACCCACTTCTACCTACCGCCCGAAAAGAGCGATCGCCTGACCGTCGTGTATTCGGCCGGCGAGGGCGGCTTCACCCGCGCTCCCGATCCCGGCGGCATGGTGGGACAGGGGGCGTACGTGGACGGGCCGCGGACGAGCTTCTCCGGGGGCGCCGGCCTGCTGTCGACGGTCTCGGACTACGCAAGGTTTCTCCAGATGTTGTTGAACGGCGGCAAGCTCGGCGAGGTGCGCATCCTTTCGCTGGAAACCGTCGAGCTCATGACCGTGGATCACGCGCAAACGGGCATCGGATTCGGGCTCGGTTTCCCCGACGTGGAGGACGGGGGCTCGGAAGGCGCCTACGGCTGGGGAGGCGCCTACCACTCGGTCTACTGGGTGGACCCGGAGCAGGAACTGGTCGCCGTCTACCTGGCGCAGCTGATCCCCGCCGGGAACCTGGACGACCACGCGAAGTTCCGCGCGCTCGTTTACCAGGCCATCGACACGGCCAACTGAGCGTCCGGCGAGCCGGAACCGTCTTCCGGGAGTCCCGGTGCGCTCGATGCGGTTCACCCAACGGGCGCTTTCACGGAAAACGCAGGTGTACTTTCCAAGAATCCGGGTTTTTTGGTAACTACGACTGCGAATGGGCGCGCCGCTACGGGCGGTCCCGCGGAGCCCCGAGGATCAGCGCATCCAGCTCGGCGTCCGGAATCGCCGCGAACTCGCGGGCGCGCCGGAAGTAGAACAGCGCGCCGAGCGCGATCCAGCCGGCCAGCGCGATCCACGAGGGCAGCGCCATGAAGCCGGGCATCCCGGGAACGCAGAGGAGGACCACGAACCCGGCCGACAGGAGCGCGCCGAGCACCGCTTCCAGCCGCGCACCCGGGCGGCGCGCCACCGAAAACGCCGCCAGGCAGGTGTAGAGGTAGCCGCAGGCGGTGCCGACCGCGGCCATGTCCACCACCCAGACGATGACCTCGCGGCCGAACCAGGGCGCGAGCAGCGAGACCGCAGCGGTGAACAGCAGCGCGTTCCGCGGCGTGCCGCGAGTCCGGTCGATGGTCCCGAACCAGGCGGGCAGCAGCCGCGCCCGTCCCATGCTGAACAGGAGGCGGCTGCTCGCCATGAAGAAGCCGTTGATGCCCGTGAAGATCGCCGTGACGACGGCGACGCTCAGGATGGCCACCCCCGCCGCTCCCAGGCTCGCCCGCACCGTGGCGCCGGTCGCCCAGACCGTCTCGCCGACCACCAGTTCGCGCCAGGGCAGAACCACCCCGGTGGCCAGTACCACCACCACGTACATCCCGGCGCCGGCGAGGATCGCCGCCGCCATCAGCCGGAACGCCTTGCCCGCCGGGAACGCGAACTCCTCGGCGGCCTGCGGCAGGGTGTCGAAGCCGACGTAGAGCCAGGGCGAGATCGCGAGCATCGCCAGGATGCCCGTCCACGCGGACCGGCCGGGCGCGAACCAGGGCTCCCAGTTGGCTGCGCTGGCGCCGGGACCGGTGAGCGCCCCGAGCCCCACCAGCGCCACCGCCGCCACCATGAGGCCGGTCATGACGGCCTGGCTCCTCCCGACCCCCTCGACGCCGCGGGAGTGAAGGAACCCGACCAGAACGACCGCGAACGCCGCGAGGACGACCTCTCCGGCAAAAACCTCGAAGCCCGCGACCGTAAAGAGATAGCCCCGCGCGAACAGCTCCGGCGCGAGGAACCTGCCGAGGACGGCGAGCGCCGTCGCGTTGAGCGGCACGATGCTCAGGTAGCCGAGGGCGAGGAACCAGCCGCAGATCACCGCGTGATGCCGGCCGGCGGCCCGGTAGGCGTAGGCGAACTCGGCCCCCGCCACCGGAAAGGCGCGGACCATGCGCCCGTAGCTCCGGGCGATCAGAACCATCGCCAGCCCGCCGAGCGCGATGCCCAGCGCCGCGCCGAGCGGCCCGGCGGTCTCGAGGAAGTCGCCGGCGAGGATGAAACAGCCGAAGCCGATGACGCAGCCGAGCGCCAGCGACCCGACCTGGAGCGGCGCGAGGACCGGCCTGAGTCGCGGGCGGTCGCTCGGAGGTAGCTCGGGCACGGGTCACGTCGCGGGTCAGCGACCCGGCAGGCCCGATTATCCGGGAATGGCGTGTACGGCCTGGAACGCCGGCTTCAGCCGGCACAGCGGCCCGCAGGGCCGCGGGCGGTTCCTCGCCACCCCAGGCGTGTTGGCGCGGGCGCCGGAGCCATCCAGGCGAATGAGGTCCGTCCCGCCGCCCGCCTGCGGCGGGCTGTGCCGGCTGAAGCCGGCGTTCCCGGCCGGCGCGCCATCCGGGCCCTTCTTCGCAGGCCACTAGAGTTGCGGGCATGAAGGTTTCCCGACGCGCCTGGTTGCAGTCAGCGCTGGCGCCTGCGGCGCTGGGATGGACCGGAAACGCCCGCGCCGCGGCGCAGACAACCGCCCGTCACTCCAGTTTCGACCCGTGGATCGAGATCCGGGCCGACCACGTCTGGCACAACGTCCGGGAAGTCAGCCGCCTCGTGGAGGGCCGTCCCATCCTGGCGGTCATCAAGAACAACGCCTACGGGATGGGCCTCCTCAACATGGCCCGGATCCTGGAGTCCGAGGCGGCCGTGATCGGCCTGGCGGTGGTGAAGCTGAGCGAGGCCCTCGAGCTCCGCGACGCCGGAATCGCCAAGCCGGTCCTCCTGATGGGGCCCTTCGACGAGCGCGATCTGGAGGAGGCGGTGATGCGCGGCGTCACCCCAATGGTCTACACGCCGGTGGGCGACGCGCTCGACCGGTTGGCGGCGCGGCGGCAGTCGGCAGTCCCGGTACAGGTGTGCGTGGACACCGGGATGGGCCGGGTCGGCGTCTCGTACCGGCAGGCGGCCCGGCTGATCGCCGATCTCGCCGGACGCGACGGGGTGGATCTCGCCGGCACGATGACCACGCTGAACGAGGACCCCGAGTTCGAGAAGCTGCAGCTCCAGCGATTCCGGGAGGTCGAGGAATCACTCGCCGCGAGCGGGATCGCCATGGGCCGGCGGCACGCGGCCTCGAGCTACGGCCTGTTCGACAACCCGCCGGCCTACCTCGATGCGGTCCGGCCCGGCATGGCGCTCTTCGGCCAGTACTCGACCCAGAGGTTCCGCGGGCTGGATCTGCTCGACCTGCGGCCGTCCATGAGCCTGAAAGCGCGGGTGGCGCTCGTGAAGAAGCTGGAGCCGGGCGACACCGCCGGGTACGAGGCGGCCTACCGGGCAGAGCGGGACGTCTGGATCGCGACCGTTCCCGCGGGTCACGTGGACGGGGTTCCGCGGGTTGCGGCGAACGGCGGGTGGGTGAAGATCCGGGAGACGCGGTACCCGATCATCGCCAGCGTCTCGGCAAGCCACACGATCGTGGAGGTCGGGCCGGAAAAGACCGTGGAAGCGGGTGACGTCGCCACCTATTTCGACTGGCGGGACGGTTCGCGGCCCGAGGACGCGAGCGCGGCTTCGGGAGCGTCGGTCTACGACCTCGTCATGCACCTCAACCCCACGCTGCCGCGGCGGCTCGTCGCTTGAGCGGTTCTTCCGCGTCGCGCGGCCGCAGCTCTGCCGACGGAACAATCCCCGGAGCGGCGGCGTTCGGGGTTCCACCAAGGACCACGAAATGGCGCGCCTGACCGACTACCGGGTCCTCACCTTCGACTGTTACGGCACCCTGATCGACTGGGAGACGGGGATCTGGGAGGCGCTCGGGCCGGTCATCCGGGCGAACGGCGCGGCGGGACTGACGCGCGACGAGGCCCTCCGCGCCTTCGCCCACTTCGAGGGGCATCACGAGCGCGCCGCTCCGGACCTCGCCTATCCGGACCTCCTCGCCCGCGTGCACCGGGACCTGGCGGGGAGCTTCGGCCTGCGGACGGACCCGGAACTCGACGCCGGTTTCGGGGACTCCGTCCCCCGCTGGCCGGCGTTCCCCGACAGCGCGGCGGCCCTCCAGGTCCTGAAACGCCACTTTCGCCTCGTCATCCTCTCGAACGTCCACCGGGACGGCATCGCGAGATCCGCCCGCGAGCTCGGGGTCGCGTTCGACGCCCTCTACACCGCCGAGGACATCGGCTCCTACAAGCCGTCGGACACGAACTTCCAGTACCTGATCGACCACCTGAAGTCGGACTTCGGGCTGGAGCGGGGAGAGGTCCTCCACACCGCGCAGAGCCTCCACCACGACCACGTTCCCGCGAACCGGTTCGGCCTCGCGAGCGCCTGGATCGACCGCCAGCGGCTCTCGGAAGGTGGAGACTGGGGCGCGACCGCCAGGGTCGCGACCATGCCGCGGCTCGACTTCGTCTTCTTCACGCTGGGCGAGATGGCGGACGCCGTCGCCGCCGAAGCGGGTTCGTCGATCAGTCCAGCACCACCCGGTCCAGCACCAGGATCGTGATCAGGGCCGGCACGTAGACGATGGAAGCCTTCAGCACCCGGCGCGCGTCGGGCTTCCCCCGGCTCCAGCGGAACTCGGCGGCCGCGGTCATGAACCAGATGGCCAGCGCGGCGGCGCCCACGAAGTAGATCCATCCCGCCAGCGACAGCGCGACGGGCCAGAGGCTCAGCGCGGCGAGCAGCACCGTGAAGAACAGGGTCTGCCGCACCGTGGAGCGTCCCGCGGGATCCACCGCCGGGAGCATCACGAAGCCCCCCTGCCCGTAGTCCTCGCGGTACATCCAGGCGAGCGGCAGGAAGTGCGCCATCTGCCAGGCGACGAGGATCGCGAACATCGCGACGCCGCCCCAGCCGACGGAACCGGTCGCCGCGGTCCAGCCGCAGAGCGCCGGCAGGGCGCCCGGGACGGTCCCCACGAGGGTGTTCCAGTGGGTCCGGCGCTTCAGGGGCGTGTAGACGAAGACGTAGAGGAGGACGGTCAGGAGCGTCAGGCCCCCGGTCAGCGGGTTGACGGCCAGCGCGAGCACCCCGGTCCCCGCCGCCGCGAGCCCGACCCCGCTGGCGAGCGCCGCCGCCGGCGCGAGGCGTCCGGACGGCAGCGGGCGTCCCCGCGTCCGGCGCATGCCGGCGTCCTCCTCCCGTTCGATCCAGTGGTTCAGGGCGCCGGCGCCCCCGCTGGCGAGGGTGACGCCGAGGAGGAGCAGCAGGAGCCGGCCCCAGCCGAAGAACTCCGCGGGCGCCAGCACGAACCCTCCCGCCGACGACAGCGCCACGACGAGGGCGATCTCGGGCTTCGTGAGTTCGAGGTACGGAGTGAGATTCGGCCGCACGGGTCAGCCCGGGGTGACGGGGCTCCGGCCCCGGCGGTGGGCGCCGAGCGCGGCCAGCACCGCACCCGCCATCAGCAGCGCGCCGATCACGGCGTGCGCGGTGTTCACCACCACCTGCAGGTTGCTCGGCTGCAGCATCCCGGCGTCATCGAGGGTGACGAAGTAGGCGGTCAGGCCGAGGATCACTTGCACGACCACCAGGCCGGCGAGGACCCACGACCCCCGGTACAGCACGCGTGTTTCCCGAAACCCGTCCCGGACCCGGAGCAGGAAGGCGGCCACCACGACCGCGACCAGGACCGCCCCGCCGATGTGCAGGCCCACGAGCCACGGATGGATGCCGGTGCCGGGATGGCGGACCAGCGCGCCGAGGATGACCTGGAGCCAGACGGCGGCGGGGGCGGCGAGCGCGAGCCGCCGGAGGCGGTGGTCGCGAAGACTGTCGCTCGCGGCATCCAGGGCCAGCCACCACTTCGAGGTGAAGGCCGCCAGCGCCACGATCAGGCCGAGGAAGAGTTGCGCCGTCGCGGCGTGGACCACGGCCAGGTCCAGCGACAGCCACACCACCCGCAGCCCGCCCAGCAGGCCCTGAAACGACACGAGAGCGAGCGCGCCGAACGCGAGCCAGCGGAGCCAGCGGCGGGACTCGGTGAACCACGTCCAGACGGCGAGGATGGTGGTCAGGAATCCGACGAGCAGCCCGAGCAGCCGGTGGCCGTGCTCGGCCAGGAGCGGCGTGACGCGCCACCAGCCCGGCCAGGGATTGAAGGGGTCGTAGGAGTCGTAGGACGACGGCCAGTCGGGGACGGCGAGACCCGCCTCGATGCTGGTCACGAAGGCGCCCCAGCCCATCAGCACGAGCGTGGAGAGGGCCGTCAGGATCGTGAACCGGTGCCGCCACCGCATCCCCGCCGCGCTCGAATCTCTCGTCATGCCAAACCGGCGAAACGATAGCCGCGCGCCTCAGCTCCGCGCCCGGTAGAACGTGATCAGGTCCTGACTCGGCGGCGGCTCCGCGCCGAGCTGGCGGAGCATGGTCGTCACCTGCCCCCGGTGGTAGCTGGCGTGGTTGACCACGTGCTGCAGCATCTCCCAGAACACCGAGCGCGCCGGCACGCCGCCGAGGGCCGCATAGTCCATCTCGCGGCCGATTCCGTCCGGCCCGAGTCCCTGGACGAAGTCCCGCACCCGCCGCTCCTCCTCCTCCCAGCGGGTCCGGATGTCCTGGACGGTCCCGAAGTCCTCGGGCGCAAGGTGCGCGCTCGGCCCCTCCCCTTCCCAGCGCGAGCACCAGATCCACTCGGCCGAGACCAGGTGGACGAGAGTGCCGCGGATGGAACCGAAGCTGTTGCCGAGGTCCCGGTGGAACTCGAGGGGAGGAATCCGCGCCACCGCGCCGAGCAACCGGTCCCGGGCCCAGTAATGGTAGTCGAGGAGGGCGGTCAGGGCTTCGTACGACATCCCCGCAGCCTACCGCCGCGCCGCGACTCCCGAGCCTCCGCGATACCTTAGGGCGCCATGACGCTGGCGCAGCTCGCCGCCTTCAACGTCACTCTGCTGGTGGCGATGCTCAGCCCCGGTCCGGCGCTACTGGTCGCGGTCCAGACCAACCTGAGCTCGGGACGGCGGGCCGGAATCGCCGTCGGGTGCGGCCTCGGCCTGATGGCGGCGACCTGGACGCTGATGGCGCTCGCCGGGTTCGCGGCGGTCTTCGAGCTGTTCCCGGCGGCGTACACGGGCGCCCGCATCGCCGGGGCGCTCTATCTGCTCTACGTCGCCTACCGCATGTGGCGGGGCGCTGCGGCTCCCGTGGGCGCGCTACCCGAGCCGGCGCGCCGGGCCTTCCGTCAGGGTCTTTTCATCAACGTGTTCAATCCGAAGGCGGTCCTGTTCGCGGCGGCGGTCCTCATCGCGATCTTCCCGGGCGGGCTGGGCGCCGTGAACAGTGTGCTCATCGCCGTGAACCACCTCGTGATCGAGCTCTCCTTCTACACGGCGCTCGCCTTCTGCCTGAACACCGAGGCGGTCGCCGGACGCTACCTGCGGGCCAGGACCTGGATCGACCGCGGCGCGGCGGCGGTCCTCGGCGCGCTGGGCCTGCGGATCCTGCTCAGCCGCTGAGGTCCGGATGGCGCTACCGGTCGTGCATCCCCTTCCCCTCCAGAATCCGGGCCGCGTGCTTCTCGATCCGCGCCGCGCGCGTCTTCGACTGCTTCGCCGCGCCGAAGAACAGGTTGTATCCCCGCTGCCGCCCCGGCGTCAGCGCCTCGAAGGCCGACCTGAATTCAGGGTCCGACTCCATCTTCGCGAGCAGCTCGTCCACAAGCACCAGCTCGGTTTTCTCCCTGAAGTCCACCTTCAGGCCGGCCCGTTCCACCTCGATCGCGTTTTCGAGAGTGGCCCTGATGATCGGTTCCTTCGCCTCGATCTCCTCGACGCTCGTGAACCGCAACTGGCGGGACGCCTGGGAGTGCGGCCCCGGCGGGACGAGCAGCCCGTGCGGGTTGTCCAGCAGGGAACCCTTGAAAAAGCCAAGGTCGCAGGTGTGCTTGAACCCGCCGAGGATGACCACGTTGGCTCCCTGAAACGAGTAGCAGGGCTGGCGCCACTTCAGTTCTTCGGCGAGCGGGAAGTCCAGGAGGATCACCCGGAGCCGCTGCTTCTCCGCCCGCCAGTCCCTGGTGTGCCGGAAGTACCGGTCGAGTCTGGAAGTCGTGTGCATTCCTCGTTTGGACAGTCCGGCTCGTCCGCGAACAGGGTAGCCGGAAACGGCGGAACGGCTTGGAACGCCGGCTTCAGCCGGCACCGCTGCGCCTAGCGCAGCGAGATCGCACCTCGCCGACGTGGCCACGGCGGATCGTGACCCGACCTCCCGTTTTCCCGGCGGTCCCTTCCCTACCGCACCCGGCGGGAGTAGTTCACCCCGACGAAGATCCGGGTGACCTCGCCGGCGTCGTTCACCTCGAACCGCACGAGTTCCCCGTGAGCGCCGTAGCCGTCGCTCTCCAGCCGGAAGACGTGGGGCGTGTCGGTCGGCTTCAGCACTCCCTGCGAACCGCTCGGATCCTCGGAGAGGGGCGACAGGATCACCAGGTCGTTCTCCTGGCGGAGCACGGCGGTGTCCCCGCTGCGCCTCCGGTAGGTTCCGAGGTAGATGTCCCAGCCGGAGGACCAGACCGCCGGTTTCTCCTTTTCGGCGCGGGCCGCGGCAAGGGCGGGGCCGACCCATTCGAACGCCTTGTCGAGGTAGCGGCCGGGATCGCCGTCACCGCCGTTCGTGAACACGACGACGCCGATCTTCTCCCCCGGGCTGAGCTGCGTCTGGGTGCGGTAGCCGGGATACCCGCCACCGTGGCCGACCAGATCGCGGTCTTCGGTGTGGCGCACCGAGAAACCGAGGCCCCAGCCGCTGTTCCACGAGGTATGGAGCCAGTGGACCCGCTGCATCTCCAGCAGGGTGTTGCTGGCGAGGACCTCCTCGCTGCGGCGGTCGCGGACCCGCATCTGCCAGGAGAGGAAGCGGAGCATGTCGGGGACCGTGGAGGAGAGGCCGGTCGCCGGGTCGAACGACCGGGCATCCACGAAGGGGAAGACCTCGCGGGGGCCATCCGGCATCCGGCGGCCGTAGCCGGTCGCGAGCCGGTCACGCTGGTCCGCCGGGACCGGGCCGACGCTCGTCGAGTCCATCCCCAGCGGCTTCAGGATCCCATCGGTCACGAGATCGGCGAAGGAATCGCCGGCGGCGGCTTCGGCCACCATGCCCGCGAGGGTGAACCCGAGGTTCGAGTACTTCCACTTGGTCTCGGTGGCGTAGGTGGTCTCCTGATCCGAGACCGTTTCCCGCAGGGCTTCCACTTCCGGGAACTCGAAGTCGGTCCAGGCGGGGTGGATGGACTCGCGCGGCAGCCCCGCGGTGTGCGTCAGCAGGTGGCGGACGGTGACCGGCCGCGCCTCCGGATGCCGGTTCCGGATGTCAAACCAAGGCAAGTACCTGGTGACGGGATCGTCGAGGCGGAGCTGTCCGGCGTCGCGGGCGCGCATCACGGTGATCGCGGTGAAGAGCTTCGAGTGGGAGGCGATCCGGAAGATGGAGTCCGCGCTCATCGGGACCGGGGGATCCAGCGAGGCGTGGCCATAGGCCTTCACCCACACCGGTTCCTGGTCGTGAACGATGCCGATCACCAGCCCCGGCAGGCCGCCGAATTCCATCTGCGTTTGGATCCAGGTGTCCAGCAGCGTGATGCCGGCCTGGACCGGAGAATCGGGGCTCTCCTGGGCGGCCGCCGGGGCCGCGCCGAGGAGCAGGACGAAGAGCAGGACCCGTATCCGCATGGTCATTCCTCCCGTCGGAAGACGATGGCGCCGTCCCCCTAGTTCGCGAACTGCGCGCGCCGCGCCGCCTTGACCGGCCGCGGGCGGAAGAGCGACAGCCGCACGCCGTCGGTGAAGTCCTCCTCCAAGCGCTGGACCTCCCAGTCGCTCTCGTACATGAGCTTGACCACCGACATCAGGTAGCCGAACTGCCCCCGGGCGGCGATCTTGTCCATCCACTCGGGCCCGGCAGTCTCATCGGGCATGTCGCAGCCGAGATCGAGCACGGTGATGTGCGGATGGCGCTCGATGAACATCCTCCCGTTCGGGTCCGGCCGCTTCCACATGGAGCTCACGTAGATCTCGTCGCTGAACGAACCGCCCTCCTGAAACGAGTAGGAGTGGTCGAACAGGATGTTCATCCCTTCGTAGATCTCGAGCCGGAACGGATCGGGCTGGTAGCGCCGTGCGTACTTCTCGAAGCGGTGGACCAGACGCTCGTTCGCGGCGCGGATGTCGGCGACCCCCTGCACCTCCTCGATGATCCGCTCGCGCAGTTCGGCGCCCACCGGCTTGTGGTCCGGGTAGTTCGGATCGTCGATGTGATGCAGGTTGATGTGGTAGCCGCGGGGGATCCAGAACGCCAGGAACCAGGGCACCTTGTAGCCCGCGAACTGATGCACCCACTCGTGGCTCGGGTAGCCGTGGGGGTTCATGTAGACGTCCGGGAGCCAGCGGTAGTAGATCTGCCGCCGCACGAGGGCTTCGGGCAATAGCGGATCGTCGTCCCAGATGTAGGCGCCCACGTCCCGCGCCACCGAACTCCAGTAACCGCCGTGCAGGATGAAGGTCGGCCGGAGCTTGTGGAACTCGTAGTGGTTCGCCGCCCCGTCCGGGTTCTCCATCGGGTGGTAGACGATGTTCATCCGCTCCAGGTACTTCCGGTAGTCCGGGTCCGTCGCCACCAGTTCCATGAACCGCATGGCCCCACTGGTCGCCGACACCTCGTTCGAGTGCTGGCGGGTGGTGATGAAGAGGACCGGCTTCAGGGCGCTGGCCTTCGCCTGCGAGAAGAGCTGTGCCTCGTGCGGCAGCATCACGTCCATCGCCCAGACGTTCCGGCCCCGGTAGGTGCGGCCCGCGACGTAGGCGTTGAACTCGGGGAACGTCTGGAGGCGCGGAATCAATTCCTCCTCCAGCTCGTCCGGGCCGATCACGTGGTCCCAGGTGACGAACCGTTCGCCCGGCGTCGGCTCGATGGTCTCGATGCCGCCCGGCTGCGGCAGCAGCGCCGGCTCCACCGGCCGGAGCGATTCCTCGATCGCCGCGTTCCCGATCCGCGCCGACAGCGCCAGTTCCTCGAGCCGCGCGTAGCCGAGCGCCGTGCGGAGCGCCCCCGCGGCCTGCAGCTCCCGGAGCCCCTCGACCATCCGTCCCGCGGTCCGGGCGGCCTCGAAGTCGCCCGCCTCCACGCCGGCCGTCAGTTGCGCCACGCCTTCGGCCCCCGCCCGCACCTTCACCGAGGTGATCCGCGGCCGGGACACGTCCAGCTCGGTCAGCCCGATCCGGCGTTCGCCCATCGCGCCGTCCCGGGTCGTCCACTGCACCGCGATCTCCGGATGTGGGACCGCGTTCCCCACGAACCGCACCCGCACCTCCGGCGGCCCCTCGCGCGGCGGGTGGATCATCGGCATGAGCCGGCCGGGGGCGACTTCCCGGCTCCCCGACTGCTGGCCGCTGAAGATGCCCCAGAAGTCGATCGTGGTGAAGGTGAGGTCCTCGTGGAGCGAGTCCGTCGAGGAGATCCGCTCCTCGTCGAGATCCAGCCGGAAGTCCGGCTCGCTCATCTTGATGTCCAGGATGAAATCCCGGAAGAACGGCTGGTTCTTCAGGCTCAGGTCCCCGCGCGTGTACTCGCGCGCGAACTCGAACATCCGCGGCTGCGCGTCGAACTGGTAGTAGTCCCAGAGCCGCTCGGGGTCGGTGCGGACGTGCACGTCGGCGACCTCCTCGCCGTTCACCGTGGCCCGGAACCCACCGGTCGTGTAGTGGATCTTGGCCGTCGGCACGTAGGGGAAGTACTCGCGGATCGTGAAGCGCGGCGCGAAGCGGTCCTCGTGCAGGACCCGGCCGACGTCGTCCGTGACCTCCACTGCGTACTCCACCGGCCCCTCGTCCACCTTCACGAACTCGGTGTCGTCCACGTCGATGCCGAGTTCCCGCGCCAGGATCCAGTCGATCGGGAAGATCTCCTGGAGCCAGCGGATGTCCTGTCCATACCAGCGCTCGTTCGCCGGGTAGTGCGCGGTGGGGAAACGCACGGTGATCCGGCCCACGTCCTCGCCCTGCACCGCCGGGAGCACGTAGTCGGCGAGCCAGCTGAACCCCTGTTTGTAGGCGGAAATCACCCGGACCCGGGTCTCGGCGGCGCCGGCTTCCCGGAGCGCGGCCTCGAACTCCTCCTGGAGCCGCATCCGGAGGTCCGGCGGCTCGCTGACCAGGATCTCGACCTCCACCCGGTCGCCCGAGCCCACGCGCGACACCACGTCGGTGGTGAACCGCTCCCGGAGTTCGTCCACCTCCCACCCGAGGTCGAGTTCCTCGTCGAAGACGGTGATCGGCCCGTAGCGCGAGCCGACGGTGACCGACACCTCGGGGACGCCCGTCTGCTCCCGGAGCCGCTCCTCGAGGAACGCCCCGGCCTCCGGGCTCGCCTCCTCCAGGAAAACGTCCACTTCGAGAGAAGCGACGTCGCCGCCGGACCACATCCCGCTGAGGTCGTCGAGGTGCACGAGCGCCCGCGCCGCCTGACCCGCGCTCGAGCGCGACCGCAGGAACGCCCGCGCGTCCTCCTCGATGGCGGTGAAGTCCACTTCCCCGCGGCGGGTCTCCCAGAGCGAGGGCAACCGTCCGGCCAGATAGGCCGTCGCGGCGTCGAGCCCGGCGGCGTCACCGCCCCGCACCCGCACCGCCGGGGAGTCCCCGAAGGCGCCGGGAACGATCTCCACGACCCCCTCGCCGGCCTCGAGCGCCGTGCCGCCGGGCAACGAAGCCGCCAGGTCTCCCGGCCCGATCAGCACCGGGTTCGGGAGCACCGACGGATCCTCGATGTCTCCTTCCACGAAGGCGATCGGGAGGGTCAGGCCGGTCGTCTCGAGCCCGATGCGGGCGGCGAGGTCCACCGCGCCCAGCACCGGGCCGGCCCCGGCGCCGATCACGAGCACCGTTTCGGACTCGTCGGGGATCATGTCGTCGCCGCGCGAGTCGCCGAGCAGGCCGTCCGTCGTGTAGAGCTTCGTCAGATTCAGCGGCGCGGCCTTCGGCTGCCACGGGTTCTCCGGGAACCGGCTCTTGTAGGGCGGCCCGAACCGGTCCACCACCACCCCGTTCCCGTCCGGGAGCTGGAAGTCGAGGGCTCCCGCGCCGTAGTAGTTGAGCCGCACCGCCCGGCGGTCGGTGAACCGCGCCTGTCCCACGCGGTGGTCGGCGGCGAGCTCGTCGAGGACCTCGGCGGCGTTCCCGGGATCCACCACGTCGAGCGCCATGACGAGGCGGGTGACCTGCTCCCGGCCGTCTTCGTAGACGGCTTCGGTGGCCCGGACCCCGTCCACGTCCACCCGGCTCTCGCCCAGAAACTCCTCGACGTCGTCCATCACCGAGGAGATCGTGTCGCTCCGGAGCTGCCACAGGTAGGGCAATCGGGCGGAGGCCGAGTTCGCCGCGTAGAGCGTCCCCGCCGGGTCGGCGCCGGCGACCACGACCGCGTCCGGACCCCCGAACGGGGCCGGGACGATGGCGAAAAGCCCCTGCCCCGGCGTCAGTCCGGCGAGGCTGATGCGCCCATCCTCCTCGAGCTGCCGGACCCAGCGGTTCGACCGGCCCACCAGGAAGAGCGGCGGGGTCTCCGCGCCGGGTTCGATGTCCGCATCGAGGACCGCCAGGCCGGGCGTGAAGGCCGACGACTCGAAGCCCAGCCGGGCCGCGATGTTGGCGGCGGCCGCCACCTCCTCGGGCGCCGGACTGGCCGGCAACACGATCCGGGCGTTGATGAAGTCCACCACGCCGTCGCCGTTCCGGTCCTCGAGGAAGACGCCGGGAGCGAAGACGTCCTCGAGTCCGGCGAGGGACTGTTCCTGCTGCGCCTTGCCCGCCGGGGCGGAGTAGAGCAGGGTGAGGGCCGCGAGCGGCCCCACGATCCAGGCAGTGCGCTTCGCACGCATGACGAACTCCCTTCGGTTTCCCGGCTCAGTTCCCGATGGACTCCACCACCCCGCGGAGCTCCTCCAGGAGGCCAGTGAGGATGGGATCCAGATCATCGAACCTCTCGAACGCGGAATCGGTCGGTTGTGAGTCGGCCCCTTCGACGTATCCGTAGAGGAGGTCGAGCTGCTGGATCAGCTTGGGGGCGTAGTCCTGGTCCTCGCGGTCGTAGTCCTCGGGAAGCGGCACCAGCTCCCTTTCGATCCGGGTCAGCCGTTCCGCGACGGACGCGGACGCCCCCTCCCGCAGTTCCCGGATCTCCGCCACCGCGCGGTGGAGGTCGCTGATCCGGTCCCGCAGCTTCAACAGCAGGTCGAACTGGCTCTCGAACTCCTCGGCGCTGGTGGTGACCCGCGGGTCGGGCAGCACCTCGATCGGCTGCGTCCCGCTCCAACCCTCGGTTGAGACCCGGACCTGGTACGTCCCCGGCACCACCAGCGGCCCGAGCGGCGCGCCGCCGAACGCGGACGGATGCCTCACGTCCCAGACGAACCGGTTGAGCCCCGCGTTGAAGAACGTGCTCTCCTCCTTGAAGAAGGGCGCTTCCGGCCGGGCGATCACGGAGGGGTCCTTGGGGTCGTCCTCGTTCGAGAACCGGCGAATGACCTCGCCGGACCCGTCGAGGATCTCGAGCGTCACCTCGCCCGCCGGGGCCTCGGCGAACCAGGTGTAGATCGTCGCGCCGTTCGGGGAGTCGGTCCCCTGCCGGTCCCGGGTGATGCGGGCGCCCCCGTAGAGGTCCCGGGGGTTGGCGACCGATCGCCAACCGCCCACGTACTCGTCCACCGCTTCCTCCTCCGCGGTCCGCACCCGGTGGACCTCGCGGGGCGCGAAGAGATGCGCCGCAGACCCTGCGACGTCCTCCGTCAACTGGTGGAGCGGCGAGAGGTCGTCGAGGATCCAGAAGGAGCGGCCCTTCGTCGAGAGCACCAGGTCCTTCTCGTGGACGAGCAGGTCGGTGACGGGGGCCACCGGGAAGTTGAGCTGGAGCGACTGCCAGTGCGCGCCGTCGTCGAAGGACACGAATACCCCGTATTCGGTGCCGGCGTAGAGCAGCCCCTTCCGGTCGGGGTCCTCCCGAACCACCCGCACCCACTGGTCGGCCGGGATGCCGTTCGTCCCGTCGGTGAGGAGCGTCCAGCTCTCACCGAAGTCGTCGGTGCGGAAGACGTAGGGCCGGAAGTCGTCGAGGCGGAAGCGCACGACGGAGATGAAGGCCCGCCCCGCGGTGTGCGGCGAGACCTCCAGGATGTTCACCGTCCCCGAGTCGGGCATGTCCGGCGGGGTGATGTTCGTCCAGTTCTCCCCGCCGTCCCGCGAGATGTGGACGAGCCCGTCGTCGGTGCCGGCCCAGAGCACGCCCGGCAGGTGCTTCGATTCCGCCAGCGCGAAGATGGTGCAGTAGACCTCCTCGCTCGTCACCTCGCGGGTGATGGGGCCACCCCAGGTGTTGATCCGTTCGGGATCGCCCGTCGTCAGGTCCGGGCTGATGATCTCCCAGCTCTGTCCCTCGTTCGTGGAGCGGTGGACCACGTGCGAGGCGTGGTAGAGCACGTTTGGGTCGTGCGGCGAGAGCACGATCGGCGCGGTCCGCTGGAACCGGTAGCGGAGATGCTTCGCCGGCATCCCCCCCACCTCCGGGTACGCCTTGATCGGGCGGATCTGGCCCGTGGCCCGGTCGAAACGGGTGATGGCCCCGCTGGTGCTCCCGGCGAAGACGATGTTCGGGTTGTCCGGCCGGATCACCGCGACCCCACCCTCCATGCCGCCGACGCCGTCCCAGTGCTGGAGTTGGAGCCGCATTCCGTAGTGGCCGGACCGGCTGGGCACCGAGAGCACCTCCCAAGTGTCCTGGGCCGAGCCGTACACCCGGTAGGGGAACTGGGTGTCCACGCTCACCCGGTACATCTCGGAGGTCGGCTGGTTCAACTGGCTCGACCAGGTGCGTCCCCCGTTCCAGGAGACGTTCGCGCCGCCGTCGTTGCCTTGCACCATGATCTGGTTGTTGCCCGGATTGATCCAGAGGTCGTGGTTGTCACCGTGCGGGGTGGCGATGAGGTCGAAGGTCTCGCCGGCGTCGTCCGAGCGGTGGAAGTAGCGGCTCACCACGTAGACCCGGTCCGCATCGACCGGATCGGCGTGGATGTGCATGTAGTACCAGGGCCGGTTCTGGAGTTCGCGGTCGTCGTTGATGAGCTGGAACGAGGCGCCGGCATCGTCCGAGCGATAGACGCCGCCGTCCCGCGCCTCGACGAGCGCCCACACGCGGTTCGGATTCGCGCCGGAAACCGAGATCCCGGTCCGCCCGATCATCCCCGTGGGCAGTCCGTTCGTCAGTTCCGTCCAGGTGTCGCCGCCGTCCGACGTCTTGTGGATGCCGCCCTCCTCGCTGCCCGAGATCATGGTCCAGGGCTTCCGCTCGGCGGTCCACATGGTCGCGTAGAGCACATCCGGATTCGAGGGGTCCATGGCGATCTCGTTCGCGCCGGTCCGCTCGCTGACGTAGAGCACCTTCTCCCAGGTGGCGCCCCCGTCCGTGGTCCGGAACACGCCCCGCGTCTCGTTGGGTCCGAAGGCGTGGCCGAGCACCGCCGCGTGGGCGATGTCCGGGTTCCGCGGATGGATGATCACGCGGCCGATCTGCCCGGCGTCGCGGAGTCCGACGTGGGTCCAGCTCTCGCCGCCGTCCGTGGACTTGTAAATCCCGTCCCCCGGGGAGACGTTGCCCCGGATGGCGGTCGAACCGCTTCCTACGTAAACGATGCTCGGGTCCGAGTCCGCCACGTCGATCGCTCCGATGGAACTCGAGGTGTAGTAGCCGTCCGAGACGTTCACCCAGCTCTCGCCCGCGTCGGTCGTCTTCCAGAGGCCGCCGCCGTTCGTACCCATGAAGTAGGTCCAGGGCTGGTCGGCAATGCCGGCCACCGCGGTGACCCGGGACCCTTTGTGGGGCCCGATCATCCGGTACTTGAGAGCTTGGTAGGTCGCGGGGTCGTAGACGTCGTTCTGCGCGCCGGCCGCGGCCGGGACGACAAGCAGGATCAGGGCGAGCAGCCGCGTGGTGAGTTTCATGATGGCTCCTTTCTCGGGTAGGGCCAGTTCGCTCCCGACCCTATTCAAGCTCGTCCGCCCGCCAGCTCCGCGCGGCGCCCGCTGGAATGGATACCTCGACCGCGCTACCCGGCGATTCGCCCGCGTCGTCAGTGCCCCGGATGACCGCCGCGGAATCCGCATCGCCAAGGTTGATGAGCCGCAGATGGCTGACCTGATTGATGTTGCTCCCCGGGTTGAATATCGGTACCCGCAGGGGGTCATGTCAGAGTAAATTTGCTTCACCGACAGAATTTACAGGAGAAGATGCTCAGGCTGCCAGTTCACGCCACTCGGCCAAAGCGGCTGCCCGATGGTGCTTGAAGATCTGGCGGCGGTTGAGATTGCGTTGGTGGTTGAAGTGGTTGTGAATCGAGGCATGGACCGCGGCGAACTTCTGCAGGGTCTTGATGTCGCGGATTTGCGGCTCAAGCCAGTTTTCTCTGACACTGCCCTGTGGAGCCTGACTGGCGCGACGTGGGACGTTGGGGAAACAAGCAAATCCGATATTTGCGAGGCACCGAGGACTCGAAGGAAGGTATTGAGTTTCTTGTCGGAACTTATGTAGGACTATGGGGGTCGAATATCTAATAAACTGTTAAATTTCAATAACTTACGTATCTGGCGTCCCCTAGGGGAGTCGAACCCCTGTTGCCAGGATGAAAACCTGGAGTCCTAGGCCTCTAGACGAAGGGGACGTCGGAGGGAGCGG
>CAYUVU010000244.1:0-1862 GCA_964448205.1 uncultured Acidobacteriota bacterium | reverse complement strand
TCCCCGTCCCGTGCGCCTCCAGGTAGTCCACCGAACCCGGCTCAACGCCCGCCCGCCCCAGCGCCTCCCGGATCACCCCCTCCTGCGCCGGACCGTTCGGAACCGTCAGCCCCGCGCTCGCACCGTCCTGGTTCACCGCCGACCCCAGCACCACCCCCAGGATCCGGTCCCCGTCACGCTCCGCCTCCGACAGCCGCTTCAGCACCACCATCCCGCAGCCCTCGCCACGCACATACCCGTCCGCCGACGCGTCGAACGTCTTGCACCGCCCGTCCGCCGCCAGCATCCCCGCATCCGCGAAAAGTCGAGTGATTTCGGTGGTCAGGATCGCATTCACCCCACCCGCGAGCGCCAGGTCCGCCTCCCCGTGCCGGAGCGCCGCCGCCGCCTGGTGCACCGCAACCAGCGACGACGAACACGCGGTGTCCACCGTGATCGCCGGCCCTTCGAGGCCGAGCGCGAACGCCACCCGTCCCACTGCCGTCGACCCCGTGACGCCGGTGGCCCGGTAGAGGCCGCGCCCCGGATCGCTGCGGAAAGGTCCGAGCAGCGTCTGATAGTCGCTTGCGCACAGCCCGCCGTATACCGCGGTCCGGCTGCCCCGGAGCCCCTCCGGGTCGAATCCCGCGTCCTCCAGCGCCTCCCAGCTCGTCTCCAGCAGCAGCCGCTGCTGCGGGTCCATCAGCTCCGCCTCCACCGGCGCGATCCCGAAGAACCCCGCGTCGAAGAGGTCCAACCCTTCCACGTACGCCCCGAAGAGACGCGCCGCCTCCGTCTCCGGGTCCACGAAGAGCCGATCCGGGCGCCCCGCCGTCACCGCGTCACCACCCGCCGCCAACAGCGCCCCGAAGGCCCCCAGATCCGGGCCGCCCGGGAAACGGCACGCCATCCCCACGATCGCCACCGGCTCCTCCGTTCGGCCCCTGACCGCCGGGAGCGGTCGAACCTCCGCGGCGCGCGGCCCGGACTCCCCGAACGCCCGCGCCAAGTGGCGCGCCAGCCGGGTGGCGTCGGGGTGATCGAACACCGCCGTGTTCGACACCGTGAACTCGCCGGCGAACGCCCGGTTCAGCCGGTTCCGCAGCTCCACCGCGACCAGCGAGTCCATTCCCAGATCGAAGAACCCCGCGTCCGCCGGCGGCGCCGCGCGCAGGCGGAGCAGCGAAACCAACTGGTCCTGCACGAACCGGAGCAGCGCGGCTTCCCGTTCCGCCGCCGCCAGGCCCCGGAACCGCCCGGGCAGATCCAGCGCCACCGCCGGCCCGTCGCCCTCTTCCGCGGCGATCAAATCCCCGAGGAACGGGGAGGGCGCCGACGTCCGCGACCAGTCCGCCGCCACCACCACACTCGCCGGAACGTCCTCCCGAACGAGCTGTGAGAGAGCCCGCAGACCGCGCTCCGGGGTGATCCACGACTCGCCCGACGCCGCCAGCCGTCCCGCGATCCGCTCCCGTTGCTCCGCCGCCTCCCCGATCTCCGACCACGCGCCCCACGCGATCGCCTGACCAGCAAGCCCCAGCGCCCGCCGGTGACGCGCCAACTGGTCGAGAAACGCGTTCGCCGCCGCGTGGTTCCCCTGGCCCGCGTTCCCCAAGACCCCCGCCGCGCTCGAAAACAGCACGAACAACTCCAGCTCCCGATCCGCCGTCGCCCGGTGCAACCGCCACGCCCCCAGCACCTTCGGCCACAGCACCTCCTCGAAACGTCCCCAGTCCTGGTTCGAAAGCGCCCCGTCCGAAAGCACCCCCACGCTGTGGATCACGCCCCCGAGCGGGGGCAACTCCGCATCCACCCGCGCCAGCATCGCCGCCACCGCCTCCCCGTCCGTCACGTCCGCAACCTCCACCCGAACCTCCAAACCC
>CAYUVU010000243.1:0-9871 GCA_964448205.1 uncultured Acidobacteriota bacterium | reverse complement strand
GAGAGGGATTGTGAGAGCGCGCGCGGAGAGTTGCCGGGTCGTTGTCCTCGTTGCGTTCACCGCCCTCCTGACGCCCAACCCGGGCACGACGCAGGAAACACCCTCCGCCCCCGACCGAACCGACTGGGGCGCCCCCGGCCTCAACCGCGTCGCCCTCTACCCGACCCCGGACCTCGCCCCCGCCGGCGGCACCGCCTTCCTGCGCTGGGACCCGAGTCCCTTCGGCGTCTCGGTGACCCGCGACGGCAGCCAGCGCTACCGCCTCGACCTCGAGATCGAGGGGCTCCCCGAGCCAGGCTCGCTCGGGGAGTACCGCACCTACGTCGCCTGGGCGACGACCCCCATCATGGACCCGGTGGTGCGGCTCGGCGAAGTCGGCAACGGGACCTTCGCCGGCCTCGGCCCCGTCGCCTTCGACAAGTTCGTGATCCTGATCAGCGCCGAGCCCTCGGCGGACGTCCAGCGCCGCACCGGCCGGCTCGCGCTCCGCGGAGCCTCGCCGTCCACCCGCATCCTGCCCGACAACCACCTCATGGTCCCGGTGACCGGCACTGGCGAGAGCGCCGCTCTGCCCATGGACCACGCCGCGATGGACCACGCGGCGATGGGACACGGACCGGCGTCCGACGAGCCGGCCTGGTCGCACCCGCCGATGCTTGCCGAGACGCCCATGGTCCCGGGCCTCGGGCACCTCCGGCCGGAGCCGCTGCCGTTCCTGCCCCGGGTCATGGCGGACGAAACGCTCCCGGACGCCGTTCCCTCGCAGGTCGTCCGCCTCCAGGACGGGCAGACCCTCGACCTGATCGCCGGCCGGGTCCGCCGGACCATCCACGGCCGCGACTACGTCATGTACGGCTTCAACGGGCAGTACCCCGGGCCGCTCATCCACGTGGACCAGGACTCCACGATCTTCGTCAACTTCGAGAACCACACGTCCTGGCCCACCGCGATCCACTGGCACGGGCTCCGCCTCGACAACGCCTTCGACGGCGTGCCCCACCTGACCCAGGACCCGGTGCCCCCCGGCGGGCGGTTCGAGTACCGGCTCTTCTTCCCCGACGCCGGCCTCTACTGGTACCACCCCCACCACCGCGAGGAGGTCCAGCAGGACCTCGGGCTCTACGGGAACATGCTGGTGGAGGCCCCGCCCGACACGTGGTACGCGCCGGTCCACCGCGAGGAGATCCTCATGCTCGACGATCTCCTGATCGCCGACGACGGGGGGCTCTTTCCCTTCGGCACCGAGCGCGCCACCCACTCGCTCATGGGGCGCTTCGGCAACCTGATGCTCGTGAACGGGGAACCGGAGTACGCGCTGGAGCTCGACCGCGGCGAGGTCGTCCGCTTCTTCCTGACGAACGTCTCGAACACCCGAACCTTCAACCTCTCGTTCGGCGAGCCGGGCACGCACCGCATCAAGGTCGTCGGGTCGGACCTCTCGAAGTTCGAGCGCGAGACCTGGGTGGACTCGGTGGTCCTCGCCCCCGCCGAGCGCTACATCGTGGAGGTCCGCTACGAGACGGCCGGAGAGCACGCCCTCGAGAACCGGGTGCGCCCGCTGGAGCACACCTTCGGCGGCTACTTCTCGCGGGTCACCCGGCTGGGAACGGTGACGGTGCGCGACCGGGACGCCGACCCCGCGGGTGCGCCGGGCTACTCCGAGCTGCGGGAGAACGCTCCGGTGGTGGAGGACGTGGCCCGCTTCCGGAGCCACTTCGACCGGGAGCCGGACTACGAGCTCCTGCTGACGATGGACGTGACCGGCCTCGACCCCGCGATCATGCAGCGCATGCGCGCCGACCGGGTCTTCTTCCCGGCGGTCGAGTGGGCGGACACCATGCCGATGATGAACTCGGTGGCCACCCCGGAGGAGGTCCGCTGGATCGTGCGCGAACCGGCGACCGGCCGCGAGGACATGGACATCGCCTGGCGCTTTCAGGTCGGGGACGTGGTCACGATCCGGATCGCGAACGACGCCGCGGCCCTCCACGCGATGCAGCACCCCTTCCACATCCACGGCCAGCGCTTCCTGGTGCTGCGCCGGAACGGCGCGCCGGTCACGAACCACGTCTTCAAGGACACCGTCCTCATCGCGGCGGGAGAGACCGTGGACCTCCTGCTCGAGATCACGAACCCGGGAAAGTGGATGGCCCACTGCCACATCGCCGAGCACCTCGAAACCGGCATGCGCTTCGTCTTCGAGGTGGATCCTTAGATTCGGCGGCAAGAAACGGATGGACGCCCGGCCGGCGCTGCGCTGGAATGACGTCGGGAGTTGAAACCATGCCGATGCCATCCGAACCGAACGAGCGCTGCCGTCCCGGAGCCCCCGAGTCGCGGCTGGTCGAAGCCGCCCGATTCATCGAAGCCCACGCCGAGGAGCGACTTACGCTGCGTGAACTCGCGGGCCGGGCGGGCCTCTCGCCGTCGCGCTTCCAGCGCGTCTTCAAGGCCGCGTTCGGCGTCTCGCCCAAGGCCTGGCAGGACGCGGTCCGGATGAAGCGTCTGAAGGCGGCGCTGAAGGACGGGGACGATGTCACCGGCGCGATCTTCTCGGCCGGCTTCGGCTCCCTGAGCCGGGTCTACGGGGAACGCGTCCGCAACATCGGGATGACCCCCGGGGCCTACCGCGCCGGCGGCGCCGGAGAGACGATCACCTACGCCTCCCGGGATACGGCGCTCGGCGCCCTGTTGATGGCGGCCACCGAACGCGGCGTCGCCTTCGTCCAGTTCGGGGAGGATCCGGAGTCTCTGCTTGACCGGCTTCGCCGGGAGTTCCCGAACGCGGACCTCGTCGCGTCGGATGCGCAGGAGGCCCCGGAACTGGACGCCTGGATCGCGGCGCTGGAGGCGCACCTCGCCGGAGGCGCCCCGCGCCCCGAACTGCCGCTGGACCTCCGCGGCACCGCCTTCCAGATGAAGGTCTGGCGCTTCCTCCTGAGCGTCCGCGAGGGCGATGCGATCAGCTACGGCGAGCTCGCCGCCGGAATCGACCAGCCGCGAGCGGCCAGGGCCGTTGCCTCGGCGTGCGCCGCGAACCGCATCGCGGTCCTGGTGCCCTGCCACCGCGTCCTCCGGGGGGACGGCAACCTGGGCGGCTACCGCTGGGGCCTCGACCGGAAACGCGCGCTCCTCGCCGCAGAGCGGAAGTAACGCAACGGCTTGGAACGCCGGCTTCAGCCGGCACGCGCTGCGCGACAGCGCAGTGCACGGCGCGACGCCACCCGCTCCTCATGGCGCTCCCGGCTTGCAACGCCCACCCCGGGAGGTGACGCAACGGCCTGGAACGCCGGCTTCAGCCGGCACAGCGGCCCGCAGGGCCGCGGGCGGTTCGTCGCTACCCCGGGCGCATTGGCACGGACAGCCGAGCCATCCCAGGGAATGAGGTCCGTCCCGCCGCCCGCCTGCGGCGGGCTGTGCCGGCTGAAGCCGGCGTTCCAAGCCGGCGCGCCCTCAGAACTCCAGCGCCGATACCGCCAGCTCCCTGTCCGCCACTTACGCCACTCTGGAGTACACCATGGCGGGCTGCCGTTCGCTGCTGAAGATGCACTCCGCGACGAGGAAGTACCCCGGCTGGAGGCTCCGGCGATATGCCTCGTCCACGGCAGCCTCCATGCTCTCGAAGATGAGCGCCCCGGACCGGAGCTGCTCTACCGGATCGGCGCCGGGCACCGTTGCGTCGCGATAGATCAGCGCGTACTGGCTGTGGTGACGCTCGGCGAAGTCGAACCGGAGGTGCCTCTCGAAAAGGTCATGCAACTCCCGAACCGGGATCGGCTGGGTCGCGGCCATCGGCATGCCTCCTGACGCGGAGTTCATTCTGCACCCGCGGGCCCGCGGCCCGCTGTGCCGGCTGAAGCCGGCGTTCCAAGCCGGTGACGCCCTCAGAACTCCAGCGCGGAGACCGCCACCAGGGCGGTGCGGACCTTGCCGTCCCGCCAGGCGACCATGAGGCGTTCCTGGACATTGAAGACCTCCTCGATGTCCTCGCCTTCCGCCGCCTCTTCCTCGTCGGCCTCGTCCTCGGCCTCTTCGTCTTCCTCCGGCTCCGGCGGCGGCTCGTTGGCGACCCGGACGAGTTGCAGGACCCCGGCTTCCCGGCCGGCCGGAGCATCCGCCACCTTGACGGACGGCCCGACCAGCCCGTCCGGCCAGACCCGCTTGACCCGCACCTCGCCCCGCCGTGAGCCCGGCGTTTCGAGCCAGGCGGCGACCGCGCTGCCGTCGTCGAGCATCGTGACCGCCGTGTAGCCGCGCCCGCCGCCCTCGTCCAGCCGGATCGGTGTTCCGAAGCTCTCCCCGCCGTTCTGCGAGAAGGCGAACCGGACCTCGGGCTCCCCGCTGGCCATGGTGAACCAGGCGACCGCGACCGCGTTATCGGTCGCCGCGATCGCGGGACCGTTCACCGGGCAGGCGTTGAGGCCCCAGCCGTCCGCGTGGACCGGCCTCCCCGGCTCCCAGCGGCCCCGCACCTTGCGGGTGATGGCGATGTCGCGGACGTCGTCCTCCGGGGCGTTCCGCACCCGGTCCCGGTAGACGACGGCCGGATCGCCGTCGATGGTCGCCATCGCGGTCGGGCAGCAACTGCACACGTCGGGATCGAGCCGCTGGTTGCCGAGCTGGTAGCCCTGTTCGTGGAACCGGGCGAGCCGCAGGGTCATGTCCGCGGGGTCCTTCGAACCCGGCGGCGGGGTGAGGTAGGCCGCCGAGAACCCGCCCTGCTCCGGGGTGAAGGAAACGAACCCGGAGTAGCTCTCGACGTTTCGCAGCCCCTCCGAGAACACCTCGCGCCAGGTGACGCCCCGGTCCATGGAATAGACGATCTTCAGCCCGTACCCGTAGTGGCCACTGGCCTCCGGGTTCCGGACGAGATAGTGAGCGGCGAGACGGTTCTCCCCGACGAGCGCGATGCTCGGATGGTCCGCCCAGTTCGCGAACCAGCCGGAGCCCTCGGCGATCAGCTTCGGTTCTGACCAGGCGTCCTCGGTCACCTCCTCGCTGCTCCCCGGACGCTGGAGTTCCGAGAACCGGAGGGCATGTCCCTCTCCCGCCGTTTCCACCCAACTGAGGAAGGTCGCCCCCTCCGGCGCCGCGTAGAGCGAGTACATCCCGCTCCCGTCCGGGGCGGGGGTCTCGAGCGGCGAGACACCCTCCTGGGCGCTCGCCCCGGCGGCGAGCAGGCAGCCGCCGACGAGGCCGGCAAGACGCGAGAAAGGCAGGGGGCGCATCGGAACCCGTCATTCTCGCATGGACGGCCGGATTCGGGATACCGTTCGCCGGTTCCAGCTCCGGCAAGGAGGCGCAGATGTTCGATCTCTCTTTCAGGAAGGCCCTTGGGCTTGTCGGGGCCATCGCGCTCCTCACGCTCCCGGCGGCGGCCGCCGCCCAGACCGCGGACGAACTCACCGAAGACGCCCGGCAGTACGTGCAGTACGGCGATCCGGTTATCGCGATCACCGGGGTCCAGGTCGTGGACGGCACCGGCGCCGCCCCCCGCTCCGGCCAGACCGTGGTCATCGCCGACCGCCGCATCCAGAGCCTCGGCGCGGACGGCGACGTCGCGATCCCGGAAGGGGCGCGGCGGATCGACGGGTCCGGGCACACCGTGATCCCGGGCCTCATCGGCATCCACAACCACACCTTCTACACGACCGCCGCGCGGCACTCGCAGATGAACACCACCTCGCCGCGGCTCTACCTGGCGGCCGGCGTCACCACGATCCGCACCACCGGCAGCTACTCCCCGTACAGCGAGATCAACATGCGGCGCGCCATCGAGGCGGGCGAGATCGTGGGCCCGCGGATGCACATCACCGGCCCCTACATCTCGGGCGCCGGCGCCAGCACCTACATGACCCAGGTGAACAGTCCCGAGGACGCCCGGCGGGTGGTGGCCTACTGGGCCGAGGAGGGTGCGACCTGGTTCAAGGCCTACACCCGGATCTCCCGGGCCGAGCTCGGCGCCGCCATCGAGGAGGCGCACAAGCACGGCCTCAAGTTCACGGCGCACCTCTGCTCGGTGACCTTCCGGGAGGCGGTGGACCTCGGGATCGACTCGCTGGAGCACGGGTTCTTCACGAACACCGAGTACCACGCGGACAAGGAGCCGGACGAGTGCCCGCCCGACTTCCGGAACACCC
Organism: uncultured Acidobacteriota bacterium; assembly: GCA_964448205.1. Lineage (GTDB taxonomy): Bacteria > Acidobacteriota > Vicinamibacteria > Marinacidobacterales > Marinacidobacteraceae > Marinacidobacterium. The sequence continues at coordinate 3,731 of CAYUVU010000243.1, read as the reverse complement.
TCCGCGACATCGACATCGATTCGGACGAGGTCAACGCCACCATCTCCCACATGGTGGACAACGAGGTCGCGCTCACCTCGACGCTCGCGGTCTATGAGCTTTCGGTGCCCGGCCGGCCCCCGCTCGAGGACCGGAACCTGGAGGCGCTCTCCCCCGGCGCCCGCGACGAGTACCTCGCCCGCCGCGAGGAGATCGCCGGCGCCAGCGACGCGGTCATGCAGGACCTCTTCCCGAAGGCCCAGGCGTTCGAGTACCGCTACTTCCAGGCGGGCGGCCTGCTCGCCGCTGGCGTGGACCCCACCGGGAACGGCGGTGCGCTGCCGGGCTTCGGCGACCAGCGGAACTACGAGCTGCTGCTCGAAGCCGAGTTCACCCCCGCGCAGGCGATGCAGGTGATGAGCCTGAACGGCGCCCGGGTGCTCGGCGTGGACGGCGACCTCGGCAGCATCGAGGAGGGCAAGCTCGCCGACCTGATCCTGATCGACGGCGACCCGGTGGCCGACCCCTTCCAGATCCGCAACGTGGTGACGGTGTTCAAGGACGGCGTCGGCTACGACTCGCTCAAGCTGATCGCGTCGGTGAAGGGCCTGGTGGGGCTGGAGTAGGGGACGCGCCGGCCTGGAACGCCGGCTTCAGCCGGCACAGCGGCCGCAGGCCGCGAAACCGCGTAGCGCTGAGCGCCCGGATGACACCGCCGGCTTGGAACGCCGGCTTCAGCCGGCACAGTCCGCCGACAGGCGGACGAAACGCGTTGCCTTTATCTGCCCGGTAGCTCGAGGTCAGCTCTCTCGCGCGGCTTCGAGTCGTCGCGATTCAGCCTCTGGATGCGCCGCGAGAGCCCGGAAAACGAGTCGCGCCGGATTGCGCGCGCTTCCCTTTCCCACGCCGCCAGGTCCACGCCTCTGGCGGCGAGCGATTCCTGGAGCTTTCTGAGAGCCTCCAATCTCGGGTGGATCACCGGGGGCTCGTACCCTGTCTTGCTCGTCATTTTGGTGGTTCGGTGGGGCTGGACCGGACTGCTAGTTCAGGTCCGCCTGCTCGACCGCCGTCTTCAGCTTGTCGGCGAACTCGAGGACCTCGGCGACCGACTGGAGCTTGCAGTGCCCATCACCGGGACTGGTATAGACGTCGAAACTTCCGTCCTGATCGGGCTCCGCCGCTACGAAGACCCGCGGGGATCGTCTTCGGATCGTGTAGTGGGCCATGGTCTCGCCATCGAACCACCCCGCGTCGATTAGAGGTTGCAGCTGCTGCCGAATGAACAGGCTCTCTTTCGCGGCCTCGATCACCCTCGGAATCTGGTCTGTGCACACGGTCTTGGATGCGTTCACGTTGGAGTACCTCCTGAACAGTCTGTCTCGTGTTGTGTCAGTGGAGGGCTTCGGGATCCAAGCTAGGCCCTACGGCCCGGGGCGACAACAGTATGACTCATCAGGCCCATGCACGGTGGTTACGCTTGCCTTCGGCGCGCGCGTGCCGGCTGAAGCCGGCGTTCCAAGCCGTTTCTGCGACCACGACGTGCGGTCCGCCGCGCTTGCGGGCCTGCGGCCCGCGTGCCGGTCTGAAGACCGGCGGTCCCCTGCCGTGCGCCTTCGGGCTCGTCAGCGGTTTTCGCCGGCGCGGTAGAGGCGGCGGATTGCTTCTTCCAGCACGCCCGGGAAGGTGGCGTCCCCGATCGCCTGGAGCGCGGCGAGCGCTTCCTCCCGGTCGCCCCGCGCCTCCGCCACCAGCGCGAGGTTGAAGCGGACCGCCGCCATGTCGAGGGGTGACCCCGGCCCTACGGCTTCCGACGCCCGCGTGAACGCCGCGCCGGCCGCCTCCACCTCGCCGGCGGCGAAGGCGGCCAGCCCCTCGGTCAGCGCGGTCACCTCGGCGGGCTCCGGGCCGCCGTCCACCCGCACCAGGTAGCTCGGCTCGCCGGCGTCGCTGGCGTCGGCGAGCTGGCTCCGGGAAACGACGACCGCGCCCCCACGGAATTCGGCGGCGCAGTCCTCCTCGAAGGGGCCGGCGGCGGGGCCCCAGGCGAGGCAGGCCTCTCCGTCCGGCCGCTCCCGAGCGAACACCAGGCCCTCGTCGCGGGCGGTCACGCTCAGCGCGCGTCCGGGAACGATCTCGAGCACCTCGAGATCCCCCGGGTCTCCCGGCCGGACTACGGCCGACAGCACGAGCGCCGCTCCGTCGGCTCCCTCGTAGTCCCGTTGGATGACGAAGGACTCCCCGACGGCCGCGACCCGCAGGCGCCCGCCGGGGACGGCGCGCACCACGTCCGGGTCCAGTGCCTGCGCGGCCTGGAGGAGGCGCTCCCCGAATCGGGGGGTGATCCGCGCCAGCAGCGCGAGCCGGGCCGCGTCCCCGGCCTCCAGCCCGGCAGCCGCCCGGAGCAAGGACACCCCGCGCGCCGCCGGATCGCTAACCCCCCGCAACCCGGTGCGGACCGCGTTCAGCAGCCGGTCCTCGATGTCCCGCACCGGCTCGGCGCCGGCCGCGAGCCGGCGGAGGACCTGGATCATCCCCTCGGCGTCGTCCGGAACTTCCACCAGCGGCGTGCCGCTGCCCTCGACCGGGGAGTCGTCGAGGAACCGGAACAGCGCGGTCAGGTCGCGGCGGACCGAACCGCCGCCCAGCGGCAGGCGCCAGACGGAGAGCCCCGCCCGCGCCGCCAGCCAGAGCGTGCCGCCGGTGTCCCCATCGGGACGGAATCCCACGGTGTCCCGCCGGACGACGTGCCCGATGGGCCGGTCCCGAATCCGGGACCGCGTCGAGGCCGACTGCGGCTCCGGCACGAAGAACCCGCCTCCCGTCAATCCGGCGATCCGGTTCAGGATGGCGAGGTCGGCGTCGGCCACCGCCGCGATCACGTCCACGGGCTGCCCCCGGAGGGCGCTCTGCAACTCGTCCAGCACCTCGCCGCAGCGGGGACAGCCGTCCGCCGGAAAGTAGAGGACGAGCGGCCGGCCCTCCCCGAACGAGCGCTCGCTCGACCAGATGCCCCCTTCGACGGCCAGCGACTGGCTCGGAAAGACCCCGTCGTAGGGCGTCGTCCCCTCCGGCGGACGCCGCCGCGAGGTCTCGGGCGCCCGGAAACGGAACCGGTCGAGCGCCGCGGCCAGCCCGTTCTCGGTCCGGAAGGCCCCGGTCTCCCGCAGCAGCTCCAGCGCCTCCTCGTCCGATCCCCCGGACCGTGCCCACGAGCGAAGCAGCGCATCGACCCGCCCGGACAGCGGGATTCCCGGAAGATCCGCCAGCCGGCGCCAGGTCTCCGGCCGCGGATCCAGCGCGATGGCCCGCCGGTACTCCCGCGCCGCCCCGCCGGCATCCCCGACAGCGGCCAGCGCGTCCCCCAGCGTCACCCGGTACGCCGCCCGCCGCAGCCGGTACGCGGCATTCGCGGCGCCGGTGAACTCGTCCAGGACGATCCGCCCCTCGGGAACCTCCTGGCTCCAGTCGGTCGGCTCGAACGCGTCGGACCGCGTGATCGCCGCAAAGGCGCTCTCGAGCGCCGCCTCCCCATCGCCAACCCCCAGCAGCCGCCCCGCCTCCGCGTGCTCGGCGGCACCCGGCGGCTGCGCCCACGCGGACGCCCCCGCCACCCAAACCGCGACCAACGCCGCGGCAACCCTCCGCTTCAACGGAGTCGCCGGAGCCGCTCGACCGCCTCCACGAGCGTTTCCCGGTTCTTGCAGAAGGTGAACCGGAGCCGCTGGCTGCCCGCCGCGGGATCGGCGTAGAAG
>CAYUVU010000242.1:0-5883 GCA_964448205.1 uncultured Acidobacteriota bacterium | reverse complement strand
TTCTAGAGGGCAGGATGTTGCGCGCCCGTGTCCGTCATCCGGCATGTTCGACGGCATGCCGTCGAACATGCCGGATGACGGACACGGGCGCGCAACATCCTGCCCTCTAGAATTCCCGCGTGCCGGATCCGGGTTCCCTCGACGGGGTGATCCTGCAGGTGTGGGTGAGCCCGCGATCCTCTCCGGAGCGGCTCACGCGGCTGAAGGACGGGAGGATCAAGGCCTACGTCTCCCCGCCCCCGGAGCGCGGCAAGGCGAACGCCCGCCTGGTCACGCTCCTCGCCGACCGGCTCGGGGTCCCGCGCAATGCGGTTCAGATCGTCGCCGGAACCTCCCATCCCAGGAAGCTGGTCCGGGTCGGGGGCTGCACCGAGGCCGAGGTCGAGGAGCGGATCCGGCCCCTGCCCGCGGGGCAGCCCCTGAAGCCGGGGGGTCGCCGCTGGCGCGATCGCCGCGGCCTGGTCAAAAGGCGGCGGAGGCGCGTGGCGCGATCAAGCTAATCGCGCCGCGGCGTCCGGTGGCGTCGAGCGAACTGGTTTCGACGCAGGAACGCGCGGAGCATCGAGGCGACTTCGTCGGGCGCCTCTTCCGCCAGGAAGTGCCCGCACCGCTTGAACTCGTGGCACTCGTAGTCCCACATGGCGGACATCCACCGGTCGAGTTCCCGTCTGCGAAAGGCCTTGTCCCTGCATCCCCACAGGATGAGTATCGGCTTGTTCGCGAAGTGGGCGTGCTCCTTCCAGATCGAGTCCAGCCAATCGCGTGCTTCCACGATATGTCCGGGCAGCGCGGCGCTCGCGCGGCGCATCTCCGGGTCCGCCTGCGCGTTCCGGTAGTGCTCCATGACTTCGGGCGTGAGCACGCTCCGGTCGCCGACCGCCATCGGCATGAGCCGGTTCACGAAGAAGTTGCGGCGCTTGATGAGGTACTGCCCGAGCGGGCTCGACATGAAAAAGGAGAACGACCGGAAGTGGAGGTCGCCTCCGACCGGCCAGCACCAAGTGTTCGAGATGACGATGCGCCGGACGCGCTGCGGGCGTTGCCGGGTGAAATCCAGGCCGATGGGTCCTCCCCAATCCGACATGTACAGCGTGATGTCCCGGAGTTCGAGGTGGTCGAGGAGCGCCGCAAGGTTCCGTGCGTGCGTTTGTGGATGATGGTCCTCCGATGAGCTGCTCCGCGACGAGAGGCCGAAACCGATGTGGTCGGGCGCGATGCAGCGGGCGTCCGAACGAAGCGCCTTGATCAGGTGGCGGAACTCGAAGGACCAGCTCGGATTCCCGTGGACGAAGACGATGGGGTCACCGCAGCCCTCGTCCACGAAATGCATCTGCTGGCCCGAGGGAGTCGTAAAGAACCTGCTCTCGAAGGGGAACAGGTCGTCGGAGACCCACTCGGGGCGGACGACGGACTCACGGTGACCCACGCGGCGAATCGTTCCATAGTTTCCCTGCGAACGAAAACGTAAGATCAAGACAATAGGTGTGTTATTACCAGCACGCGGAAGCTTCGGCAATTCCCGGGATTCCTGGTTTCGGGGCGTGTTTCGCCCTCGCCGGGCGTGTCATTGATCGCTGTGCGAGCGTGCCGTTCTGAAGGCCGCTACCGCGAGGACCGGCCGGCGGTCCCGGGCCTCGGCGCGCTCTGCGCAGATCAGTGAAACGCGGTTTAGACCGCCTCTCGGCGGTCGATGCCGGCCGGAGGCCCGCGCTCCGAGGCGGTCCCTGCCCTACGGAAGATGTTCGCGGGTGAGGTTGCGCGGGCCGGTTTCCGTGACCAGGACGTTGTCCTCGATGCGGACGCCGCCGTAGGGGGTGAGAGCGTCCACGGCGTCCCAGTTGATGGCGTCCCGGTTCTTTCCGTTCCGCCACCTGGCGAGCAGCATGTCGATGAAATAGACGCCCGGTTCGACGGTCAGGACGTGTCCCGGCTCGAGCGTGCGCGTGCTCCGCAGCATCGGGTGCGCCTTGGGTGGCGGAGCGCGGCGGCCGTCCGGGTCGGCGAGGTGGCCGCCCACGTCGTGCACCTGGATGCCCAGGAAGTGTCCGAGCCCGTGGGGGAAGAAAACCCGGCTGAGACCGCTTTCGACGGCCTCTTCGGGAGACAGGTTGATGACCTTCTCGTCCTTCAGGACGCCCGAGAGCGCGAGGTGCGCCTCGTGGTGGAGTTCCGCCCAGGGGCGGCCGGCGCGCACGTCCTCGCAGAGCGCCTGCTGGGCGCCTTCCATCGCGACGATCAGGGAACGGAAACGTTCGTCGGCGGACGATCCCGCGTAGGTTCTGGTGATGTCGGAGGCGTAGCCGCGGACGCGCGCCCCGGCGTCGATGAGGAGACTCTGTCCGTCCCGGACGTCCGGCCGCTTGCCCTCGTAGTGGAGAACGGCGCCCTTCTCGTTGAGCCCGACGATCGTGGGATACGGGAGGTCCGCTTCCGATCCGCCGACGGCGGCAAGGAAGGCCCGGTGCACCTCCAGCTCGCTGCCCCCGTCCCGGAACGCGGCCTCCGCGGCGACATGTCCCTCCGCGCCCACGCGGTTCGCCTCGCTGAGGCACTCCACTTCGTAGCCGGTCTTGATGGCGCGGCGCCAGTCGAGCCGGGTCAGGAGCGCCGGCGGGTTGTGGGCGAGTCCGAGGGTCTCGGAGACGCCCCCGCTCTCCGCGATTCCGGCGGACCGCCCCTTCGGGAGCCGCCTGGTGATTTCAGAGATCTGCCGCTTGCGGCTGCCGCACTCGGCGATCCTGAAGCCTTCGGTCCAGAAGGCGTCTCCGATCCGCTGCGGCTCGTACCAGAAGTCGTCGGGGGAAAGGGTCGCCAGGAACGGCTTCTTCCCCGGACGGATCAGGAGGAGGTGGCCGTGCCCCTCCAGGGGACAGAAATGAAGAAAGTGGGCGTTCGCGCGGTAGGGAGCGGGCTGGTCGTCCCGGAAATAGAAGTACTGCGGGCCCGAAGCCAGGACCAGCGCCGCATGGCCGGTCTTCCGGAGGTCCTCCGCGATTCCCTCCAGGCGGATTTCGAGATGCTCGCGAAACGAGCCGGCAAGGTCGTCGGTCATGGTGCGCGGAGGATACGCCGCCACCGCCCGTGGGTCATGCCATGATTCGCGCCATGGCTGGCCGCGGGCACGCAACCGGGCTCTTGCTCTGGCCGTTCCTGCTGGTGCTGGCCGCATGCGGCGATTCCCAGGGCAGTCCGGCCTCGGCGGCATCCCCACCCGAACCCGCGCCGGTCCCTGCCCCGCCGCCGGAACCCCCTCCTCCGCCGGAGTCCGACCCGCCCGAAGTCTTCGGTTACCGGGTGGTCCAGGAGTTCCCGCACGACCCGCGGGCGTTCACCCAGGGTCTCTTCTTCCACGACGGCTTCCTCTACGAGAGCACCGGACTCCGGGGTGAATCCACGCTCCGGCGGGTCGATCTGGAGAGCGGCGAGGTCCTCGAACAGCGCGCCCTGCTGCCGCAGTTCTTCGGGGAGGGGGCGGCCCTCGCCGGCGACTACATCTTCCAGCTGACCTGGGAGGCCGAAATCGGTTTCGTCTACACCCGGCAGCCGTTCCGCCTCGTGCGCGAGTTCCGCTACTCCGGCGAAGGGTGGGGGCTCACCTTCGACGGGGAGCACCTGGTGATGAGCGACGGCACCGACGAGCTGCGCTTCCTGGACCCCAACACGTTGCGCCAGGTCCGAACGCTCCGGGTGACCGCCGACGGGGAGGCGCTCCCGCAGTTGAACGAGCTGGAGTGGATCGAGGGGGAGATCTGGGCCAACATCTGGACCCAGGACCGCATCGCCCGGATCCGGCCGGACACCGGAGAGGTCACCGCGTTCGTGGACCTGACCGGGATCCTGCCGCGCGCCTTCCGTTTGCAGTACCCGGAAATGGATGTCCTGAACGGCATCGCCTGGGACCCGGAGAACGGCCGGATCTTCGTCACCGGCAAGAAGTGGCCGAAGCTCTTCGAGATCGAGCTGGTCGAGCCGTGATGGGTTTTCACAGGCGGCATCGGATCGGCTTCTGGGTCGGCTTCGCCGTCCTCCTGCTGAGCGTCTGGCCGCTCTACCCCTGGATCGCCGGCATCCGGCCGCTGGTGCTCGGGATGCCGTTCTCCATGTTCTGGCTGGTGCTGATGATCGCCACGGTGTTCTTCACCTTCCTGACGCTCTTCACGAAGGACCGCGAGGACGACGAAGCCCTCGACCGCGAGTACCGGAAATAATGGACGCCTGGGTCATCGTCTTCCTGACGACGATCGCCTACCTGCTGGTCACGCTGGCGATCGGGGTGGTCTCCGGCCGGAACGTCTCGAACACCCCCGAGGGCTACGTCGCGGGCGACCGCAGCCTCGGCTTCCTCGTCCTCTACTTCATCATGGGGGCGTCCATCTACAGCGCCTTCGCGTTCCTCGGGGCGCCGGGCTGGGCGTATTCGCGCGGCGCGGCCGCGTTCTACATCGTCTCCTACGGGACGGTGGGCCTCCTGCCCTGGTACTTCCTGGGGCCGCGGATCGCAATGCTGGGCCGGCGGTTCGGGTTCGTGACCCAGGCCGAGTTCTTCGCCCACCGGTTCGAGAGCCCGAAGGCGATCCCCGCGATCATGGCGGTGATGAGCGCGGCGGCGCTCGTCCCGTACCTCGTGATCCAGATGAAGGGAGCGGGCTACGTCTTCTCGGTGGTCACCGAGGGACGGATGCCGGAATGGGCGGGCGCCGCGCTCGCCTACGGGGTGGTGCTGATCTACGTGGCGCGCAGCGGGGTCATGGGGGTGGGCTGGACGAACACCTTCCAGGGGATCCTGATGCTCAGCCTCGCCTGGGGGCTCGGGCTCTACCTGCCGTGGAAGCTCCACGGCGGCATCGGACCCATGTTCGAGGAGCTGGCCGCGAGCGCGCCCGAGCTGCTGGTGGCGCCCGGGCTCGACGCCGCGGGATCGCCCTGGGGATTCGGGGCCTACTCGAGCGCCGTGCTCATCTCGGTGCTCGGCTTCTCGGTGTGGCCGCACTACTTCATGAAGATCTACGCGGCCAGGAGCGTCCGGACGCTGAAGCGGATGGTCGTCTTCTACCCCACCTTCCAGATCTTCCTGATTCCGGTCCTGTTCATCGGGTTCGCCGGGGTCATGACCTATCCGGGCGTGGAGCAGGCGGACACCATCCTGCCGACGATCCTGATGGACCTCGATCTCTCGGCGATCACCGTCGGCCTCTTCTGCGCCGGAGCGCTCGCCGCCTCCATGAGTTCGGGCGACGCGATCCTCCACGCCGGGGCGTCGGTGCTGGTCAAGGACCTCGAAATGCCGCTCCGCGGGGTCCGCCGGGCACCCGCCGCGGAGACCCGGCTCATCCGCTGGACCGCGCTGGGGATGGGTTCGCTCGCCTACTACCTCGCGGTGGGCTCGGAGGCGTCGCTCGTCAGCCTTCTGCTCATGTCCTACGGCGCGATCGCCCAGTTTTTCCCGCTGATGATCGCCGCCATGTTCTGGCGGCGGGCCAGCCGGGAGGGCGCCATCTACGGCCTCCTCGCCGGCTGCGCGGTGACGCTGGCGCTGAACGTGTGGCCCGAGTTCCAGTTCCTCGGGATCCACCCCGGGATCTACGGAGCGGTGGCGAACGTCGTGGTGATGGTGCTGGTGTCGCTCCGCACCGATCCGCCGGCGCCGGACCGGATCGAGCCCTACATGATGCGCGCCGCGCCGCATCGGTGACGTCGCCCTGCCTCAGGGACCGCCGGCGGCCGCCGGCCTGGAACGCCGGCTTCAGCCGGCACAGCGGCCCGCAGGGCCGCGGGCGGTTCATCGCTCCCCCGGGTGCATGCGGGCCCGCAGCGGAGCCATCCCGACGAATGGGGTCCGGACCGCCGAACCCCGGCCGCGCGCCCGGCCCTACCGCCGGTGCA
>CAYUVU010000241.1:0-3250 GCA_964448205.1 uncultured Acidobacteriota bacterium | reverse complement strand
CGCGAGTTCTTCCCCGAGGACCCACCCACCCGCGCCACCGTCGAGGCCCGGCTCGCGAACCCGCTCTTCACCGCCGAGGTGCAGTGCGTGGCCTCGAGCGCCGAGCGGAGCGTGCTGGCCCCGGACGGTCCCCGCTCCGGCAGCCCGCTGTCGCCCGGCATCTGGGCCGGCGACCGGCTCTATCTCTCGGGCATGGTGGCGCCGGGCCCGGACCGCAGCGAGGACGCCGGGGATCAGACGCGCGCCGTGCTCGGGCGGCTGAGCGCCGCGCTGGAGGCCGGCGGGTTGAGCTTCCGCGACGTGGACGACGCGATGGTCTACCTCGAGGACATGCGCGACTACGCCGCGATGAACGAGGTGTATCGCGAGGTCGTGGGGGCTCCGTTCCCGCCCCGCGCCACCGTGGAAACCCAGATGATGGGAGCCGGCATCAAGGTCGAGATCATGATGACCGCGACCCGGTAGGGGTCGAGCCCGCCCGTCGCAACCCAGGAAGGCCCTGGCGTCGGGAAGCTGCCGGTCAACTGTCGTCGAACGAGACGGTTTTCAGCAGCGCGAACACCTCGCGGCCGGCTGCGAGTCCCAACTCGGTAGCGGCGTCCCGGGTGATCCGGGCGACGAGCCGCTGATCGGCGAACCCCACGGCCACTTCGGCGAAGGGGGTCTCCGGCAGGTCGCGGACCTCGATGACGCTGCCGCGCAGCACGTTCCGGATGCTGATGGCGGTTGGCGCCTCGGTGGCGAGCGCGACGTCCCGGGCTCGTACCCGAAGGCGGGCCTCGGTTCCGGTCGGACGCTGGGTGCCCGGGACGCGGAGACGCTGCCCGCCGAGATCGAGCTCGGAGAGCCCCAGGGCCGGAAGCGGGGCCCGGACGGTTGCCGTCAGCACGCTACCCGCCTCGAACCGGGAGAACAGATCGTCCCCCGGCAGTTGATCGAGCGCCTGCGCAGCCGGGGCGGCGCCGGTGACGGAGCCGGCGGAGATCGGTGCGATCCGATGGGCGACGTCCACCACCTCCCCCAGATCGTGGCTGACGTAGAGGGTCACCATGCCGGACGCCTCTCCCAGGGCGCGGAGCCAGGGAAGGATGCCGGCGCGGGCCGTCCGGTGGACGCCCGACAGCGGCTCGTCCAGCAGGAGGGCCGCGGGGCGCGCAAGCAGGGCCCGCGCCAGTGAAACGCGCTGGCGCTCGCCGCCCGAAAGGCCCCGTGGCGTGCGTTCGAGGTGCTGACCGACCTCGAGACGTTGCACGACCTCGACGAAGGAAACGGAGGAATCGCCTTCCGGCTCGCCACTGCGCCGCTCGGCGTAGCGGAGGTTGCCCTCGACGGTGAGGTGATCGAACAGGGCCGGTTCCTGGAAGGCGAACCCGATGGGCCGGCGATACGCCGGCACGAAGACGTTGCGACCGTCGTCCTGCCAGGTGGCCGGCCCGAGGGCGAGCCTGCCGGAAAGGCGCGCGAGACCGGCGACCGCGCGGAGAACCGTCGTCTTCCCGCTGCCGGAGGGACCGAAGATCGCGGTCGTCTCTCCGGGCCGGGCCTCGAAGGCGGCTTCGATCCGCAGCTCTCCGACCCCTCCCCGGAGCCCCACTTCGAGCGCGCCGGGCGCGGCGTACGGGCCGGTCACCGGTCCCGGCCTCCCATCCTCTTCTGGAGACTGAGAGTCAGCGCCACCACTACGAAGGAGAACGCCAGCAGGCTCCCGGAAAGCAGGTGCGCGGTGCCCCACTCCATGAGCTCCACATGGTCGTAGATGGCGATCGACAGGACCCGGGTCGCGCCCGGGATGTTGCCGCCGATCATCAGGATCACCCCGAACTCCCCGACGGTGTGGGCGAAGCCGAGCACCGCGCCGGCGATCAGCCCGGGCCGCGCGAGCGGCACCGCGACGGTCCAGAAGGCGTCCCAGGGCGAGGCCCGCAACGTGGCGGCCGCCTCCAGGGGCCGGTCGCCCACGGCTTCGAAGGCGCTCCGGATGGGCTGCACGGTGAAGGGCAGCGAGTAGATGATCGACCCGATCACGAGGCCCGGGAAGGAGAACGCGAGCGACCGCTCGCCGAAGAGCCGGGCAACGAAGCCTCCCGGTCCGTCGGGCCCCAGGGCGATCAGCAGGTAGAAGCCGAGCACGGTGGGCGGCAGGACGAGGGGAAGCGCGACCAGTGCCGCCACCGCTTCCTTGAAGCGGAACCGGGTCCTGGCGAGCCACCACGCGATCGGGGTCCCCAAGAGCAGCAGGAACACCGTCGTCACCCCCGCGAGCTCGAGGGTGAGCCGGATGGGCGGCCAGATGGTCGCGGCGTTCACGGCCGGATTCGTCCGCCCGGCGCCGCCGCCTCGGTGCGGTAGCCGTGGCGGCGAAGGATTGCCCGGGCCGCCCGCGATCCGAGGAAGTCGAGGAAGCGGGCGGCGGCCGGGTTCTGACGGCCGGCCTCGAGCAGCACGGCCTGCTGCCGGATGGGAGCGTGGAGGTCTTCGGGGACGAGCCAACGGGACCCGTCCGAACTCCGGACTATCTGCGAGAGGGCGAGGAATCCCAGCTCCGCGTTGCCGGTGCGCACGAACTGGTGCGCCTGGGACACGTTCTGGCCGATGACCTGACGATCCCGCACGATGTCTTCGACTCCGAGCGCCCGGGCCGCCTCGAGCGCCGCGCGGCCGTAGGGGGCGAGCGCGGGGTTCGCCAGCGCGATGCGCCGGAGCCCGGGGTCCCGGAGGGCGTCGGACCCGGTGACCCGCCCCGTTTCCGCGCTGAAGAGGACGAGTCTCCCCACCGCGTAGGTCCGGCGGCTGCCCGGGATGGCGAGCCCCTCGCGCTCCGCGAGCTCCGGGCGCAACTCGTCGGCGGCGAGGAACACTTCGAAGGGGGCGCCCTGGAGGATCTGGGCGTAGAGCTGGCCGGTGGAGCCGAAGCTGAGGAGCGCGCCGTCTCCGGTGGCGTCCTCGAACGCGGCGGCGATCTCGCGGGCGGCCGCGGTGAAGTTGGCGGCGACCGCCGCCCTGACGGTGTTTCCCCCGGGTGGCGTCCCGGCGAGCGCGGCTCCGGCGAGCAGGTGCGCGAGCAGGATCGCGCGCGGCACTGCCATCAGGATTGGTGGGGTTGCGCCGCGCGCGGTGCGGAGCACCGCGATGCGTGTCTCGTAATCGACTGATTCCTCTTCGGTTTACGCCCGATTCCCAAAACGGTGAACCACTTCGGGCGACACGTTCCCGAATCGCCGGAAACCCCGAGCCGAACGGGGCAGCACCG
>CAYUVU010000240.1:0-8713 GCA_964448205.1 uncultured Acidobacteriota bacterium | reverse complement strand
GCGAACTCGGTGACATCGGGCTCCCGCGCCGGATCCACTCCCTTGAGGGTCACGAGGGCGTCCCGCCGGCCGAGCGCGATCGCCTTGCCGTAGAGCACCGGCGCGGCGCCCTCGACTTCCGGCACCGCCCCGACCGCCTCGGCGACTTCGGCGTAGTCCGTGAAACCCTCGGCGGAGAGGCTGAACACCGTGAGATGGGAGAGCGCCCCCAGGATCCGCGCCCGGAGTTCTCCCTGGAAGCCCGTCATGATCGCGAGCGCGACCAGCAGGATCGCCACCCCGAGCACCACCCCGAGTGCCGAGATCGCGGAGATCACCGAGATGAACAGGCCCCGCTTGCGGAGCATCAGGTAGCGGCCGGCGATCTGGAGTTCGAACGGGAGGGAGGCGAGGCGGCCCCGCGGCGCGGGTTGCGGACTCCGGACGGCGGGAGCTTCGCCGGCTTCCTGACTCACCTTCCCTCGCGCGGGCGGAGGTGCGGGAAGAGGATCACGTCGCGGATCGCCGGGGAGTTCGTGAGCAGCATGGCGACCCGGTCCACCCCGACCCCGCAGCCGCCGGTCGGCGGCAACCCGTGGCGGAGGGCCTCGATGTAGTCCCAGTCCATGGCGTGCTCCTCGCCCGCCTGGCGCTTCGCCATCTGCTCGCCGAAGCGGGCCGCCTGCTCGTCGGGGTCGTTCAGTTCGGAGAACCCGTTCGCGATCTCGAGGCCGCCGGCGAAGAGCTCGAACCGCTCGGTGATGCCGGGCTCTTCGGGGCTCGCCTTCGAGAGCGGCGACACCTCGACGGGGTAGCCGGTCACGAAGGTGGGCTGGATGAGGCGGCGCTCGGCGAGGGCTTCGAAGAGGCTGACCAGCAGCTTGCCGGCGCTCTCCTCGGGCGGCAACGGGAGGTCGAGCCGGCGGTGCGCCTCGGCGAGCGGCGTGGCCGACCGCAGGTCCTCATCCTCGAGCGCCACGCCGTGTTCCGCCAGCGCCGCCCGCGTGACCTCCAGCAGGGAGACCCGGGCGAAGGGCTTCTCGAACCGGATCTCGTCGTCCCCGAACACTGCCGGCTCGCCGGCGAGCGCCGCCCCCGCCGCCGCGATCACCAGGCGCTCGGTGATCTCCATCATGTCGGCGCAGTCGCTGAACGCCCGGTAGAACTCCAGCATGGTGAACTCGGGGTTGTGCCGGGTGGAGAGCCCCTCGTTCCGGAAGTTGCGGTTGATCTCGTAGACCCGCGGGAACCCGCCCACCACCAGCCGCTTCAGGTAGAGCTCGGGCGCCACCCGCAGGTAGAGGTCGATCCCGAGCGCCCGGTGCCGGGTCTGGAACGGCCGGGCCGCCGCGCCGGTGGCGAGCGGCTGGAGCATCGGGGTCTCGACTTCGAGGAAACCCTCGGCGTCCATGAAGCGGCGCATGGCCGAGACCATCGCCGCCCGGCTGCGGAACACCTCGCGGGTGCGCGGGTTGCCGAGGAGGTCCAGATAGCGCTGCCGGTAGCGCGTGTCCCGGTCGGCGAGGCCGTGCCACTTCTCGGGCAGCGGCAGCAGGGCCTTCGCGAGAAAGGCGAGCGAGTCCGCCCGCACGGTGAGTTCGTCCGTCCGGGTCCGGAACATGGGCCCGGTCACGCCCACCCAGTCCCCGAGATCGAGCGCCTTCGAGACCGCGAAGTCGCGCTCGGAAAGCACGTCGCGGCGGACGTGGACCTGGAGGGTCCCGGGCCCCTCGGAGAGCCGCAGGAACGCGGCCTTCCCGAACGACCGGATCGCCACGATCCGGCCGCCGACCCGCACCGTCCGCTCCGCCTCCGGGAGCGTCTCGAGCCCCGCCCCGTCGAGGTCGCCGAACGTCTCCGCCACCTGCTCCAGGGTGTGGGAGGCGGCGAACCGGCTCGGCCAGGCGGGAACCCCGAGACCCTCGATGTCGGCCAGCTTCCGGCGGCGGTCCCGCTCGTCCCGGTGCATGGCCGGCTCGCGGTCCGTGGGGTTGTCGCTCATGACGCCTCGGAGCCGGCGGCCCGCGGCGCGGCGGCCTCCTCGGTCTTCCCGAGGCGCTTGACGACCCCGTCGAGCACCGCGTGGACGAAGGAGGTGGAGTCCTCGCCGGCGTAGCGGCGGGCGACCTCGATGGCCTCGCTCAGCACCACCCGGGGCGGCGCGCTCGCGGTCAGCAGCTCGGCGACCGCCACCCGCAGCACGCTCCGCTCCACGCGGCCCATGTTCTCCTTCCAGAACGGCTTGGTGGTCTCGTCGAGGCAGCGGTCGATCTCTTCGATCCGCTCCCAGGCGGCGTTCGCGAGCGTCTCGGCGAACTCCAGGTGCGCGTCGCTGGCGCGGGTGAGGTCCCGCACGCCGGCCACGGTGGCGGGCGGCGAGCCCGGGTTCGCGTCCCACGAGGAGAGCATCTGCGCGGCGAGTTCGCGGCCCCGGCGGCGCTGGCGGGCCGTCCGCGGGTCCACGTCAGCCTCCCCGGGGCGCGGAGACGGGGCCGAGGTCGAGGCCGGGCCGTTCTCCGAGCCGCCTGCGGGCGCGCAGGAGGCCGGCGACCGCCCGGGCGGCGTCCTCTCCGCGATTCCCCCGGGCCCCGCCGGAACGGGCTTCGGCCTGTTCGGCGGTGTCCACGGTGAGGACCGCGTTGCCCACCGGAATCCGGGTGCGGACGCCGATCTCCAGGAGTCCGCTGGTCACCGCTTCGGCGAGGCGCCGGTCGTGGGAGGTCTCCCCCTTCACGATCGAGGCGCAGGCGACGATGGCGTCCACGCGCCCGGAGTCCGCCAGCCAGCCGGCCAGTTGGGCGACCTCGAAGGCGGCCGGCGCCGGATGGCGGGAGACGTCGGCCCCCTCGCTCCGGAGCCAGCGCTCGGCGGCGTCGGCAAGGCGGGCCGAGGGCTCGTCCCGTTCCGAAAGCACGATGCCGACGTGGGCCCCGGCAAGGGGGCCGGCCGGCGTCCGCCCGCGGTCCCGCCCGGACGCCGGATCAGGCGCCACGGAACCGCGCCGGGCGCTTCTCCAGGAACGCGCCCGTGCCCTCCCGCATGTCGTCGCTGCCCGCGAGCGATGCAAAGAGCGAGGCCTCGGACAGCAGGCCGTCCTCGAGGCCCGACAGCCCCGCGTCCACCGCGAGGAGCGCGTTGCGCACCGCCAGGGGCCCGTTCGCGAGCACGCGATCGAGAAGCGCCGCCGCCCCTTCCACCGCGTCCTCGTGGACCGCGTCCACGAGGCCGGCTGCGAGCGCCTCCTCGCTCCCCACCGGTTCCCCGGTGAGGATCATGCGGAGCGCCCGGCCCCGTCCGATGAGGCGGGGGAGCCGCTGGGTGCCGCCGTATCCGGGAATGACGCCGAGCTTCACTTCCGGCAGCCCGAGCTTCGCCTGCGGCGCGGCCACCCGCAGGTGGCAGGCGAGCGCGAGTTCGAGCCCGCCGCCGAGCGCGTAGCCCCCGACCGCGGCGATCACCGGCTTCCCGGTGCCTTCGATGATGCGCATGACCTCCTGGCCGCGGCGCGCGAACCGGAACGCCGCCTCGGGAGTGAGGTCGCGGAGCTCGGAGATATCCGCCCCGGCCACGAAGGCGCGGCCGCCGGCGCCGGTGAGGACGATTCCGTCCAGCTCCGGGTCCGCCCCGAGGTCCTCGAAGGTGGCGGCGAGGGCCTCCACCAGCTCCCGGTTCAGGGCGTTGAGCGCCTTCGGCCGGTTCACGGTGACGAGGGCGTAGGCATGTCCCCGCGCCGTCTGCCGGCGTTCGCGCAGGAGGGCGCCGGGGTCGGTCACGATGCCGCTCCGTTGCCGGCGGCGTTTCCGGCCGCCTCGACCACCATGGCGATGCCCTGGCCGCCGCCGATGCACGCGGTGGCGAGGCCGTAGCGGCCGCCGGAACGCCGCAGTTCGAGGAGCAGCGTTAGCAGCAGCCGCGTTCCGGTCGCGCCGAGCGGGTGTCCGAGGGCGATGGCGCCGCCGTTCACGTTGACCCGCTCGCGGTCGAGACCGAGCTCGCGCTCGACGGCGAGATACTGGGGAGCGAACGCCTCGTTCACCTCGATGCGGTCCATGTCGTCGAGCCCGAGGCCGGCGGCCCGGAGCGCCGCCCGGCTCGCGGGCACCGGCCCGAGCCCCATGATCTCGGGAGGCACGCCGGCGGTGGCCCAGGAAACGATGCGGCCGAGGGGAGATCCGTCCCGCACCGCGGGAGTGTTCTCGCGCGCCACGACGAAGGCGGCGCCGCCGTCCACGATCCCGCTCGCGTTCCCCGCCGTCACCAGCCCGTCCTTCCGGAAGGCCGGACGGAGCCGCGCCAGTCCGTCGCGTGTGGTCTGCGGCCGGCGATGGCCGTCCTCGGACACCACGTTCTCGCCTTTCCGGGTCTTCACGGTGACGGGAACGATCTCCTCGGCGTGCGACCCGGCCCGGTACGCGCGGTCCGCGGTCTGCTGGCTGCGGAGGGCGATTTCGTCCGAGTCCTCGCGGGTGACCCCGGTGCGCTCCGCCACGTTCTCCGCGGTGTCGGACATGGTCAGCCCGCAGCGGCCGTCGGTGAGTGCGGCGACGAGGCTGTCCTCGAGCTTCCCGTGGCCCAGCCGGAGTCCTGCGCGCGCCCCCCGCACCACGAAGGGCGCCTGGCTCATGGACTCCATGCCGCCGGCGAGCACCGTGTCCGCCTCTTCCGCGAGCATCTGGTGCGCCGCGGAGATCACCGCCTGGATTCCCGAGCCGCAGAGCCGGTTCACGGTCAGCGCCGGCACGGAATCGGGAACGCCGGCGCCGAGGCCGACGTGGCGGGCGCCGTAGATGGCGTCGGCAGTCGTCTGCTGGGCGTTCCCGATCACCACGTGGTCCACCCGGTCCGGTTCCACCCCCGAGCGCTCCAGCGCGCCCTTCGCCGCCACCGCGCCCAGCTCGATCGCGCTGAGGCCCGCGAGGTCCCCGAGGAAGGGCGTCATGGGGGTCCGCGCCCCCGCCACGAACCAGATTCCCACCGCCGGAGCGGCGGCGTTTCTGGGCGGGCTCATGACGGGCGAAAGCGTATCGCGCGACTACGGCGGCGGGTCAGGTCCCGGTCGCGCCGGCACCCCCTCGGCCCGCCTGGCCCACACGGCTTGGAACGCCGGTCTCCAGACCGGCACGCGCGGTGCTCCGCACCGCGCACGTCGCAGCCTAGCTTCCCCTTACCGCCACCCCGGGCTCGCAGCGCCCACCCACCGCTGGCGACGCGTACGGCTTGGAGCGCCGGCTTCAGCCGGCACAGCCCGCCGGAGGCGGGCGTCGGGACGGACCTCATTCACCGAGATGGCGCGGCTGCGCGCCAATGCACCCGAGGTCACGACGAACCGCTCGCGGCCCTGCGGGTCGCCGTGCCGGCTGAAGCCGGCGTTCTATGCACTTCCGGAGGTTGCCGTTGTATGCCCCTTAGACCCCTGTATATCAATGAGTTATCGCGATATCCGACATTGGATGGGTGCCGCGACACTAGCCGCCATGCTCATGCTCGAGACCATTGTCCTGCCGTAGATCGAGCCGAGTACTGACTTCGGATGGGTACCCTTCTCTGCGTTTCTAACGCGGTGGCACTCCGAGAACGGACCCTTCCACCGGCGTCCACCAAGCCGCGCCTCAAGGCAAGGGGAGTTGGCATGAGCAATCCTCGTTGCTGGGGTTTTCGGATCTGGACAGACCACATCAAGTTCCTCGCGAAAGAACTCGAACAGGGTCGGCTTCGCCAGGGATGGGGTTACGACGAGGGGCAGAATCTCCACAACTTCACGTTCGACGGAGGTGCCGCCCGCAATCTGCGCATGCTCGACGTGAAGAGGGGCGATCTACTTCTCGTCCCGCGACTTCCCGAGTGGCACCGGGTTTCGATCGTCGAAGCGACCGAGGACTGGAAGGCTGGATATCGGTTCGAGATCGCTCCCGGCATCGGCGACCTCGGGCACATATTTCCAGCCAGGCCAGTTAAGTCGTTCGCCCGGGGCAACAAAGAGGTCACCGGAGGAATTCGCGCGACCCTGCGGAACCCAAGCCGTTTCTGGAACATCGACCGTCTCGATTCGGACATTCGACGGCTCTGTGAGGCGAAAGGCGATCTTGGGTCGTGGGAGACCCCTCTCGCAAAAGCGCAGGACATCGCCACCGCTGTCTTCAGCGAAACGTTGAACAAGGAAGGAGCGTTTAGGAAAAAGATCTTCGCGAGACTGAACGACAGCCTAGAGGGAAAGGACTGGGAGGAAGTTCTCAGGGCGGTCCTGAGGGCTCGTTATCCGACCAGCAGCGTGACGGTCGTTCAGGGCCGGTCCGAGGCCTACCACGGAACCGACATCCTGGTGAGGCTGCCCGATATCACCGGAGAACCACGGTACGCGATCGCGATTCAAGTGAAGGACCATGTGGGGACGGTCAGTGCGCACGCCGTGGAACAGATTGGCAAGGCAGACCACTGGCGCGAACACGGCCTTGCACTGATTCAGAGAGTCGTCGTCTTCACTCGGGCGACGCGAGACGACAACGCCCACGTGGCCGAGCTGGAGAGGAAGGTCCCGGGGCTACAGATCGTTTTCGGGGACACCTTGGCGAGAATGCTCGATCAGTGGGCTCGGCATCACGCTGCGCAGACGCTATTGTGAGTAACGGCATCCGGTGCTAGGACCAATGAGCCTGCATCAACTGGCCAGGTCCTGTGTGGCAGCAAAAGCCCCGTCGAACAGGTAAACAGGGACACGCGAGCTCATGCGGCGCCTTTCACAGGTCATACAGGTCTTCCCGCTTCCAAGTCCGGTTGCCGCGCTCGTCACGGGTCGTCTGGTGGGGAGCCGCGACCGCACGCGGGGCCCGCGATAGGCGGATGAGGTCCTCTATCGCATCGCTCCGCCGCCGGCCCACGTCCGCGGCCTTGTGCGGCGGTTGTCGCTCATCGGCGCAGACAGCAAGATAGCTGGCGAGGATCGCACTCCCAGGCGCGCCCTCCGCCATCGCCCGGATAGCGGCTCGACGGAACGGCTCCGGGTCGATCGTAGATTTCAGACTCATCGTGCGAATCCCCGACCCGAATGCCGTCAGCGCTCTTGCATTTCGGTGACGTAGGCCCGCAGCACGGCGTTCATGTGGGTCTGATAGCGCGGCCCCCGTGAGCGAAACCAATCGAGCACGTCCTGATCCACCCGCAGGGAGATGGCTCTCTTGGATGGAGGCACAACGACCGCATCCTTCCAGAAGTCCGCTGGAAGATTCGCGAGTTCAGATGGAGAAGTCCGCTCGATTTCTTCCTCCGACATCCGGTGGAGGCGATCAAGATCAGCGCGCCCGCGAGTCGGCGGCTTGGCCTGGGTCATGAGACATACAAAAGTATATACATTCTGATCTCGATCTCCTTCGTCTAGGCGCAGACGCTCCAGCGCGACCGCACGCGATTCCTGGATCGGCCGACGCCCGCACCAGATCGCCGGTCGGTGGGGCTCATCGACACGGCCCCGCCCTGACGACTTCGGGTCCGTTGGGATAATCCGCCGTGGCACCGCCGCTACCTTCGGCGCACCGGTACGCGATGAAGGCAAAGACCACACGAATCACCGTCCACATCCCCACCGCTCTGCTCCAGCAGGCGCGCTCGATTACGGGCGAAGGCGTGACGAGCACGGTGCGCCGTGCCCTTCGGCAGCTCGTCGCGGTCCACGCTCAAAGGGAATTGCGGAAGCGGCGCGGGCAAGTGTCGATCTCGCTGGATCTTGAGGCAAGCCGTGAGGATCGGGCTTTCGACCGCGGGTAGTCACCCCAGATTCGGTTTCCCTGATCACACCGCTGGCGAGCAGTGCCGGAGCCGGCGTCGAGACGCCCGGCGGGACCAAGAACGATCAGGAACCGGGCGGCGGTCCTGGCTTCCCTGCCGGGGACGACCGTGGCGCGACTGGCGTGAGACCGGCCTCGAAGAGCGCCTCCACCCGCGCGATCCGGGCATCCAGACGCCCGATCTGTTCCTGCAGGCTCAGCAGGTGCCCGTTCACGGCCGTGAAGTTCGCGTTCACGGCCGCGAAGTTCGCGTTCATGGTCGCGTTCAGGGAGAAATACCCGGCCGCAGCGCTGCCGAGTACCGCCGCCAGCATGGCGACCAGGATCTTCTCCCCCCGGGTCAGGGACTCAGGCGGGTTCCCCCGCCCGGGCGCTCCCGGCGCAGCGTCCAACCGGTCGGCCTCGGGTAGGCGACGGAATCCGTCCCCCGGCGCGCGGGTCATGGCCTGCTCCTCTCCATCTTCCGGACCAGTGTAGGGCGGAGCACTGGGTGCGGCAACAGCGGATGCCAATGGCGGTGTGGGCGTCTTCGGTGGGTTCATGCGTGATCCTCCACCAGGTATAGACGTAAAACGGTCCGTTCTTTTCTCACTCGGGCGGCCTGGTCCTTCTCTAGCCGCCTTTTCTCGTAGTCAGGGTCTTCGTGGAATCTGTGTGTGGGCCTGTCGGTGGGATTCGGAAACTGGACAGAAACGGGATTCGAAAACTTGACACTTGGGGACCGGGGGCGCCCTCGTTGGGAGGTCCCTGACGCTCTTTGGAGATGGGCGCTGCAAGCGCGGGTGTCATCCGGCGTGAGCACGGGTACGACGTGCGCGGTGCGGAGCACCGCGGTGCCGGTCTGGAGACCTGGTCTGGAGACCGGCGTTCCAAGCCGGCGCGTGATGCGGTGGAACGGCTCTACGCGCCTGCGTTTCGCCTCCCTGCGGTCGGCGATGCCGGCCGGAGGCCTATAC
>CAYUVU010000239.1:0-4199 GCA_964448205.1 uncultured Acidobacteriota bacterium | reverse complement strand
CAGGAGGGCGGTGAACGCAACGAGGACAACGACCCGGCGACTCTCCATGCGCGCTCTCACAGTCCCTCTCCCGACGACGAAATGCGTTTCGTATGGTAGCGGCGGGTTGGGTCGTCGGGATGATCGGCGTTGCGCCCTTCCGCCCGCCTGCGGCGGGCTTTGACAGCTGAAGCCGGCGTTCCAAGCCGTGCGCGTCGTGAAAGTGGGTGGGGCTGCGCCGTGCGCGGCGCGGAGCGCCGCGCGTGCCGGTCTGGAGACCGGCGTTCCAGGCCGGCGGCGCCATCCTGCTAATTTGCGGCGGATGCGCCGTTTCCGACTTCTCTCGCTGACCGTCCTGCTGGCGGCGCTCGCCGCGGCCGAGGACGGGACCCTGGTGCTGGACAACGACTACGCCGCCGTGCACCGGAACGCCGCGCCCTGCGCGGAGGCGGGTCCAGGTTGCGGGGACCGGGTCGTGGTCGCGTTCGGGGACGTGAAGATCGCCGCGGGCGGTTCCACCGTCGAGCTTGAGTACGCCGAGGTCTTCGTGGCGAAGGCGGGGACTTCCTACGAGATCCAGGGCGACTTCGCGGAAGTCAACCTGAAGCCGGATCCACCTTCCGTGGAGGGCCCGGCGGTCGCCATCCCCGCCGGGAAGAACGAGCGGCTCCACGACGCCGAGGACTACTTCGTGTTCGAGGAGCGTCTCGAACCGGGGGACACCCGGGAGCGGCACTCCCACGCCCAGCGGGTGGTGCTCGTGATGGGCGCCACCGAACTGCAGCAGTGGCCCGACGGCGCCGACGAGGTCTTCAAGACCCAGATCCCGGGCACCATCAAGTTCAATCCCCCGGTGGTGCACATCGTCAGGAACATCGGGGACGCGCCGCTGCGGAACATCGTCATCGAACTGATTCCTCGCTGATTGGTGAACCGCTGGACAGTGGCGCTCGCCGCGGCGCTCGTGGCGGGAGGCGCCGCGGCGGACACCCGCGTGACGGGCCGGGCCGTCATCGCCACCAGCGGAGCGCCCGCCGCGGGCGCCGAAGTGCTGGTCGTGGAGTCGGGGCAACTCACCCATGCCGATCGGGACGGCCAGTTCGTCCTTGAACAGGTGGACACGGGCGCCGGCATCACGATTCACGTCCATCTCGGTCTCCTGGCCGGGGAGACCACCTACGCGCCGACCCCCCAGCCGGAAGCCGACATCGCGCTTCCCGACCCGATCCGCATCGCGTTCCTCGGCACCCGGCACGAACACGTCACGGTCACGGCGGCCTCCGGCGAACCGGCCGGCTTTGGCGAGTTCGGAGCGGTGTCTTCGTTCGAGGGCGTGGAATTGCTGGCCGGGACGCCGAGCCTCGCCGAGCTTCTCGAAGGCGCCCCCGGCGTGGCGATCCGCAGCCTCGGTCCCGGACCGGCCCGCCCCATCATCCGCGGGTTCGACGGGGACCGGGTGCTCGTCACCGAAGACGGCGTCCGCACGGGAGACATCGGCAGCCAGGCCGCCGAACAAGGGACCTTCGCCGATCCCACCCACGCGGAGCGGGTCGAGGTGGTGCGCGGGCCGGCGGCCCTGCTCTACGGGGCGAACGCGGTCGGCGGGGTGGTGAACCTGGTTTCCACCGGCTCGCAGCTGGCGCACGGCGGGACCTCCGGATTCGGCGGCCGCGCGAGCCTCGGCGCCGGGAGCGCGGACGACGGACGGTACGCCGGCGCGCGGGTGCACGCCGGAGGGGACGGGTGGTTCGGCTGGGGCGGCGGGAATACCCGGCGGACCGGCGACTACCGGTCGCCCCTCGGCAGCGTGGCCGGCTCCCGGACCGCCCTGGACCAGGGCGAGGCCGGTCTCGGGCTCCGCGGCGGCCGCGCCTGGCTCTCGGCGAGCGCCCGGCTCGACGACAGCCGCTACGGGGTCCCCCTCGCGGGCATGCTCCACGGCGCGGACGACGGGGAGGAGGAGACCGTGGACGTGGCCATGGAGCGGCGCCAGGTCCGCACCGATTTCGGGTTCGAGAACCTGGGAGACTTCTTCGAGGCGGCGGCGTTCACCGTCCGTTACAGCGAGTTCGTCCAGGACGAGATCGAAACGGCGGGCGGCGGGCCCCCCGAACTCGAGACGCACCACGAGAACCGGTCGCTCGTCTTCCGCGGCGAACTGGAGGGTTCGCGGGGGCGCCTCCAGAGCCGGATGGGGGCGTGGGCGAACCTCCGGGAGTTCACCTCCGCCGGACCGGAAGCCCTGGCCCCGGACACCCGCCACACCGCGCTCGCGGCCTTCGCGCTGGGGGAGATCCAGGCCACGGATCGGCTCAGCGTGCTCCTCGGCACGCGGCTCGAGAACAACGACTACGACGCGGACGCCCGGCCGGAACCCGGCGCAAACGACGACGAGCGCGAGGAGGAAGGCGAAGCGTTCGAACCGCCCGCGGTGGTGGACCGGGAGTTCCTGGGCGCTTCAGCGAGCGCGGGGCTCCGGCTGGACCTGGACGAAGAACACGCCCTCGTGGGGACCGCGACGCTCTCGACCCGCGCCCCGGCGCTCGAAGAGCTCTACACCTTCGGCCTCGACGCCGGCATCCAGGCCTTCGAGATCGGTAACCCGCTCCTGGAACGGGAGCGGTCGCGCGGCTTCGACCTGAGCCTCCGGCGCGATTCCGGGACCTTCACGGGCAGCGTGGGGGTCTTCCGGTACGGGATCGACAACTTCACCTACGGCGCCACCGCCGGAGGCCGGGGCGGGGTCACGGTGATCTCGACCGAACAGGCCGACGCCCGCCACCTCGGGTTCGAGGCCGACGGCCGCGTCCGGCTGGGCAACGCCGACCTGACCGCGAGCGCCTCCTGGGTGGACGCGGAGTTCCCCGAACTCGGCCAGCACGCGCCCCGGATCCCGCCGCTGAACGGGCAGGTGAGGCTGGACGTGCCGTTCCGCAGCGTGCGGGTCGCGCCCCGGCTGCGCTGGGCGGCGCGGATGGACCGCCTCCACGCCGGGGAGACGCCGACCGACGGCTACGCGGTGCTCGACCTGACGGTGTCGTGGCTGCTCCTCACCGGAAACGCGACCCACCATTTGTCGCTGGTGGGACACAACCTGACCGACGCGGTATACCGGCACCACACGTCGGTGATCAAGGACGTGGCGCCGCAGATCGGGCGGGGGGTTCGGGTCAGCTATTCCGTCCGGTTCTTCTAGGGCGAGGGAAGGCCGGTGTTTCGCGGCCCTCGCGGGCCGCGGTGCCGGCTGAAGCCGGCGTTCCAAGCCGGCGCGCCCCCAGCGAGCCCCGGTGTTAGCATGGCCAGTTGCAGGTCCCATCGCGGTGAAGCACGTCAGCCTCCGGTCTCGATTCTTGGCGGTAGCGGCCGTGGGCGCCCTGGTGCTGGCCTCCCCGCTGGCGGTGCCGGCGCACGATCATCCGGACCAGACGGACAACCCCTGCGGGATCTGCAAGGTCGCGGGAACCGGAGCCCCCGCTCTCGAGGGCGGGCCGGAATTCCTCTTCCCACGGCACGAGTCGAAGCTCGGCGCGGAGGCGGTTCCTTTCGCCGCCGCGGAGCCCGGGCGGACTCCGGCGGCCCCCCGCGCGCCGCCGTCCTGACGGTCGGCAATCCAGGTCGGGAACCGTTCGGCCCCGTCGGCGGCCTTTGAACGTCCGGTTCCTCCGCACCCAAAAGCCCCAGGAGGTCCCCCCGTGACGCGGACTTCTCTCCTTCCCCGTTTCTCACCCCTTCTTCGCGGCTTCCGGCGGGCCGGTCCGCTCGCCGCCTGCCTCGCGTTCACGACCGCCGCCTGGGCGCATCCGACGATCTCGGGCACGGTGGTCATGTCCGAGACCGGCGAACCGGCGCACGACGCCGAGGTCCTGCTGATCCAGACCGACCAGGTGGTCCACACCGACGAGGACGGCCGCTTCGCGTTCGCGGACGTGGACCACCTCGGCGCCGTCACCCTCCACGTGGACCTCGGCTTCCTCAGCGCGGTCCGGACCGTGGTGATCGACGTCGAACAGGAGGAGGACGTCGAGATCGGCGAGCCCATCATCCTCGGAGCGCGGCACCGGATGCACGAACGGGTCACCGTCACCGCCTCGGCCAGCGATTCGTCGCCGTTCGAGACCTTCGGGTCGGTACACGCCCTCGAGGGACTCGACCTTCAGAACGAGGCGGCGCGCAACCTGGCGGAACTCCTGGAGGGCACCACCGGCGTGGCGATGCGCAGT
>CAYUVU010000238.1:0-2836 GCA_964448205.1 uncultured Acidobacteriota bacterium | reverse complement strand
ACCATCTCGATGAAGCTGAACCCGGCGGCGCCGCCGGGTTCAGCTTCATCGAGATGGTGCTGGTCCTGCTCGTCCTGGGGATCCTGTTCGCGATCGCGGTGCCCCGCTACCAGGCGCAGATCCTGAAGGCGAAGGAGGCGGTGCTGGAGCACAACCTGGCGACCGTCCGGGAGCGGCTCGACCAGTACCGGGCCGACCACGACGAGTTCCCGGCGAACCTCGCCGACCTCGTCGTCTCCGGCTACCTCCGCGAGATCCCGGAGGACCCGATGACCCAATCCATCCTCTGGGAGGAGGTGCGCGACGGCTACGACCCCATGTTCCCGGACGCTCCGGCCGGGGTCTCCGACGTCCGCAGCCGTTCGGAGGAGGTCGGCAGCGATGGACGGCCGTACCGTGAGTGGTAGCCGCGCCGGGAACTCACCCGGCTACGTGCTCTTCGGGGTGCTCATCGGCATCACCCTGCTCGGCGTGGGGTTGACCGCCGCCGTCACGCTCTGGAGCCAGGCGGTCCAGCGCGAGGACGAAGCGGAGCTGCTCTTCCGGGGCGAGGCGATCGTGCGCGCGCTCGAGCGCTTCCAGCAGGACCGGCCGGGGACGCTCCCCGAGACCCTCGATGAGCTGGTGGAGGGCAGGTACCTCCGCCGGGCGTGGCTCGATCCGATGACGGGACGGAGCTTCCGGATCCTGCGCGCGGAGGAAGCGGTGGCCCCCGCCACCTCCGCGGCGGGCATCATCGGCGCGCGGCCGCGGCCCACCAACCCGGCCGGCGAGGAGGACTGGGGACCGGCGAACACCGAGGAGGTTCGGCGAGAGCCGGACGGGGCCGCCGACACCGCCACCGGGATCACCGGGGTGGTCAGCACCAGCGAACTCCTCAGCTTGCGCACCTACGAGGGCGCCCGCCGCTACAGCGAGTGGCGCTTCGAGGCCGAGGTGAGCGGGACGGCCGGCGGCGGCTCCTCAAACCGGGAGGGGTCCGGGCGCGGCTCGCGCTGAAGTGTCGCTTCGCTTCGACTCTTCCACAAGGCGCCGCCGGGTGGGAAGAAATCGGTTCGATTCTCGTCTGTGCATGCGGAGGACTTCCACATGCACGAACACCACGTCCACGCCGCACGACCCGGGGCCTCGTTGCCTGAGGATGCGGCCCCTTCCTATACTCCGGAACGTGACGGGCAGCGCACACCGATGAGCAGCGGCGAGACGAATCACGCCGCCGGACGCGGTGGACGGTCCCGCGAGCCGCTGACGCGCGCCGACCGGATCGTCGTCACCATGCTCGCGGCCATGCTCGGCGGGTTCGTGGCGATCGGCGGTCAGCTCGTGGGGCTCCAGCGGCAGTTCGGCGAGGTCCGCACGGACATGACCCGGGAGATCGGCGATCTCCGGACCGAGATGCACAGCGAGTTCGGCAAGCTCTCGAACCGGATCACTCGCATCGAAACGCTGATCGAGACCCGTCTCCTTCCGGCCTCGGACGCCCGAGACCCGGCCGGACCCTGAGCGCGGCCTACCCGCGCCGCGCGAACGCCTCGAGCCCCACCCGCGGACAGGTGCTCCGCTCGACGTAGTCGAGCAGGTTCGCCGCCAGCTTGCGGGTGCGGCGTTCGACCGCCTCGTCGAGGCAGCGTCCTTCCGCGTCGAAGACCTTGTGGACGCCCGCGACGGACACCGGGCCCGGAAGGACGATGGCGCCGACGTGGGACAGCACGCTCCGCAGGTGTTCGAGCGCCTTGACCGCCCCGATCGCGCCCGACGCCGCGCCGAGGAGCGCCGCCGGCAAGCCGGCGAGCACCGACGGGAACCCGAGGTTCTCGATCACAAGCTTCATGGCGGCCGCGTAGCTGCCGTGGTACTCGGGGGTGGCGAAGATCAGGCCGTCGGCCTCGCGGATCGCGGCCTGGAGACGTTCCCGGTCGGGAAAGTCCCCGGACTGGCCGGGAAAGGGCAACTCCAACACCGCCGGATCGATCCAGGTCACCTCGACCTCCGGGCTCCCCGACAGCTCGTCCACCGCGAGGGCCAGGACTTTCGAGGTGACGTTGCCCGGCCGGCCGGTCCCCAGGATCGCCGCAACACGAATCTCTCTTTGTGGATCCTTCATCGCTCGGACTCTCCGGAGTCGGGGTAACGGGAACGAAGGCCGGAGGGTTCCGTGCGCTACGCGCCCGCGTCCGGGCCGCCGCCGTCGGCGAGGTACTGCGCGATGTATTCCGCGGGGTGGATCGCGTAGCGGCGCGTCGCGTCGAACACCTGGTGCCGGCACGAGGTCCCCGCCGCCACCAGCGCGTCCTCGGTCGCGAGTTCGCGCACCGCCGGGAAGAGCCGGCGCTCGCCGATGGCGAGCGAGATCTCGTAGTGGTCGGAGGTGTAGCCGAAGCTTCCCGCCATTCCGCAGCATCCTGAGTCGGCCACCGTGACCTGGGCGCCGGTGGTTCCGAGGAGCCCGGCGAGCGGGCCGGTCCCGCAGAACGTCTTCTGGTGGCAGTGGCCGTGGGCGAGGACGTGGGACCCTTCGCCGCGGCCGCCGGTGAGCCGGGCGAGCTCCTCCGAGTGATCGGCCAGGAACTCGTCGAAGAGCACCGCGCGCTGCGCGACGTGCTCGGCCGCCGCCCGCTCCTCCTCGGGAACCAGCTCCGGGATCTCGTCGCGGAAGCTGAACAGGCACGAGGGCTCGAGCCCGACGATCGGCGTGCCGTTCGCGGCGACGGGGCCGAGGGCGCGGACGCTCTCCCGGGCCAGCCGGCGGGCCCGGTCGAGGAGACCCCGCGAGATCGCCGGCCGGCCGCAGCACACCTCCGGCGCCAGCGAGACGCGGTAGCCGAGCGCCCAGAGC
>CAYUVU010000237.1:0-9656 GCA_964448205.1 uncultured Acidobacteriota bacterium | reverse complement strand
CGTCCAGGCGCGACAGGTCACCGGTCCGCACGTCGTCGTCGGAGAGGTTGGTGAGGTCGTACTCGTAGTTTTCGAGCAGCCAGCGGGTCCATCCCTCGTCCATGCTCGCGACGTAGGACTTGTAGAGCCCGACCCGGACCGGCTCCAGCGGGAGCAGTTCCACGTCCGGCGTCCGGGAAAGCCCGGCGACGTCGAGCCCCAGCTCCAGGGCGATCCCTTCCACGGCCGCCTCGGCCGGGTCCGACCTCCGGACGACGAGGGTTCCGGCGGGATGCTCCGTCCCACCATCGCTGAAGCTCTCCGCCGCCCAGGCCACCTCGCCGCCGGAGACCTCACCGGCCGGCGCCCGGACCGCGCCGTCCACCCGTGCGGACGCGACGCCGGGAACTTCCGCGACCCGGTCCACCCGCACTCCCATCTGCATGGGCAACGTCCAGCCCGCGAGGTCGTAGGGGGGATCCGGCGGTCCGTCCGGCGTCCGCCGGCGGTCCGGATAGTCCTGGGCCTCGAGCAGGTCCTCGGCATAGGCGCGGAACGCCTGCGCGCCCGGAATGATGTAGGAGCCCTCCCCATAGGCTTCCCCCTCGATCTCGAACGCCTCCTCCGCCCGCTCGATCGCGATTCCGCCGTCGTAGAGCACGTTCACCAGTGCGGCGGCCTCGCCCGGATCCCACTGGTCGGCCGGGACGATCCAGCTCGCCTCGCTCCCCTCGATCGCGTCGCGGCCCATCCGCCAGATGTCGAAGAGCCACTTCTCCCGGAGGTCGGCGGCCACGTCGAGGACCGCCATGGAGGCGGTCAGCGTGTAGCGGATCGGATCCGAGAAGGGCGACTCGCCGCCCTGCCAGGGATAGGGATAGAAGACGTCGGTTCCGTTGGTCGGCGCCGCCTGCCCGCGGCGCGGGTTGCCGACGAACTCCGGACGGTCCTCCGGGTCGTACATCCGCGGACTCGCCGAGGCGTGCGACGTCTCGGTCAGCAGGCCGATCATGTTGTGGAAGTAGGGGGCCGTCCGCATGCCCCCGTTCCACCACATCGAATAGATCATGTCGGACACCGCGCCCGGCATCTTCTTCATGGCGAAGCGGTTCGCCATCGCCGAACCGATCAGGTTCACCGAGGTGGTGACCCCGGGATGGATCCGGGGATTCACCGGGTCGGCGAAGGGCGGGAGGAAGATCCGCGCCCACGCCGGACCGGTCTGGTGGTGGTTGTAGACGATCTGCGGGAACCACTCGTGGTAGAGCACCCGGCTCACCGCCGCCGTCTCGGGCATGTTGTTCATGAACCAGTCGCGGTTGTTGTCGTGCCCGACGTAGTGGTGGTAGAGCTCGGGCGGGCGCGTCGTCTCGAAGGGGGTCTCGAGGTTCCGGCGGTACCAGGACGCCACGATGTCGAGGCCGTCGGGGTTCATGCAGGGCATGAGGATCAGGATCACCTCGTCCCGGATCTTCCGCATCTCTTCGGAGTCCTCGGTGGCGACCCGGTGGGCGAGGAGCGGCGCCATCTGCGCCGGCGCCACCTCGGTGGCGTGGAGTCCCGCGTCGATCCAGACCACCGCCTTACCCTCGCGGGAGATCCGGATCGCCTCCTCCTCCGGAATCTCCGCGTGCGCGAGCGCCCGCGCGTTCTCCCGGTGCCGGTCCAGATTCGCCAGGTTCTCCGGCGAGGAGATGAAGAGGACCAGCAACGGCTTGCCGAGGACGGTCTCGCCGATCTCGCGGATTTCCACCCGATCGCTCGCCGCCGCGAGCTGCTCGTAGTACGGGGTCAGCTCGCCCCAGAGCGCGAGTTGGTAGTCGTCGCCGGGCTCGAAGCCGAGGACCTCGGACGGCGCCGGAACCTGGGCCTTGGCAACGCCGCCGAACGTCAGGCCGACGGCCAGCAGGAAAGAAACGGTGACTCGAAGCATGCGGCGCCCCCCGAAACGAGGCCGGGAATGTTACGGGGGACGCCCCGGGATCAGACGGACTCTTTCAGGGTCACGGCATCGAGGAACGGCATCATCTTCCGGAGCTCGGCCCCGACCGTCTCGATCTGTTGGTTCTGTTCCGCGCGGCGGCGCGCCATGAAGTTGGGCCGGCCCGCCCGGTCCTCGTCGATCCAGCCCTGCGCGTAGGCCCCGCTCCGGACGTCCGCGAGGATCTTCTGCATCGCCGCCCGGGTCTCCTCGGTGACGATCTGCCGGCCGCCGTGGTAGTCGCCGTGCTCGGCGGTGTCGCTCACCGAGTAGCGCATGTAGTTCAGGCCGCCCCGGTACATCAGGTCCACGATCAGCTTCAGTTCGTGGAGGCATTCGAAATAGGCGATCTCCGGCTGGTAGCCCGCGTTCACCAGGGTCTCGAACCCGGCCTTCACCAGCTCGCTCACTCCCCCGCAGAGGACGCTCTGCTCACCGAAGAGATCCGTCTCCGTCTCTTCGGCAAACGTCGTCTCCAGCACCCCGGCGCGGGTCAGCCCCACCCCTCGGGCATACGAGAGCGCCAGCGCGAGGGCGCTGCCCGACGCGTCCTGCTCGACCGCCACCAGGGCCGGCGTTCCGCCGCCCTCGATGAACAACTCGCGGACGCGATGGCCCGGCGACTTCGGGGCGATGAGCGACACGTCCACATCCGGAGGCGGCTGGATGGTTCCAAAGCGGATGTTGAAGCCGTGGGCGAACATCAGCGTCTTGCCGGGCCCGAGGTGCGGCGCGATCTGCTCCTCGTAGATCGCCGCCTGCGTGGTGTCCGGCGTCAGGATGGTGACCACGTCCGCCCAGGCGGCGGCTTCGGAACCGGAGACGACGGTGAGCCCCTCGGCTTCCGCGCGGCCGCGGGAGCGGCTCCCGGCATGGAGCGCGATCCGCACCTCGACCCCGCTGTCGCGAAGGTTCAGCGCGTGGGCGTGGCCCTGCGACCCGTAGCCGAAGACCGCGACCTTCTTGCCACGGATCAGGTCGAGGTTCGCGGAGTCGTCGTAGTAGATGTTGGCCATGGAAGGAATCCTCCGTTGGTGGCGAAGACGTTCGTTCGCCGGTGAGAAGTGCTCCGCGCGCCGCGCGTTTCAGCCTTTCGGTTCGCGATCAGACGGAGTGGGAGCCACCGCTCTCGTCCGAAGAGGCCCGGCGGCGCTTCGGAGGTTTGCGGGCGTCGGGGTCGGTCATCACGCTCGCGGCCCCGCGCGCCATGCCGACCAGCCCGGTTCGGACCTGTTCCACGATCCCGTAGGGACGCAGCACCTCGGCGAGCCCGTCGATCTTCTGCGGCGACGCCGTCGCCTCGAGCACCACTGACTCCGGCGCGATGTCCACGAGGCGGGCCCCGGTGGCGCCGGCGAGCTGGATGACCTGGGTGCGCTCCTCGCCCGTGGCCTGGATCTTGAACATCGCGAGCTCGTGATGGATCGCGGGTTCGTTCGTGATGTCGTCGGCGCGCAGCACGTTCACGAGGCGCGAGAGCTGGACCAGCATCCGGCGGGCGGTCGTCGCGTCCGTCCGCACCACGATCGTCATCCGGGATACCCCCGGGGCGCGCGCGGGCCCGACGCTCAACGACTCGATGTTGAAGCCGCGGCGGCGGAAGAGCGAGGTGACCCGGTTCAGGACCCCGGGAAGGTCCTCCACCCACACCACGAAGATGTGCGGCCGGATCCGGCCGTCGGGACCCGAAGTCACGGCCTCACCACTCCACGGTACGGCCGGCGGCCACCGGCTCCTCCTCGGACTCCGGGTCGCCGTCGGCTTCCTGCCCGGGCCGCCGGATCATGTCCTGCAGGCGGGCGCCGGTCGGGACCATGGGGTACACGGTGTCCTCCTTCTCGACCTGGAAGTCGAGCACCACCGTG
Source organism: uncultured Acidobacteriota bacterium (assembly GCA_964448205.1). Lineage (GTDB taxonomy): Bacteria > Acidobacteriota > Vicinamibacteria > Marinacidobacterales > Marinacidobacteraceae > Marinacidobacterium. The sequence goes on along the minus strand of CAYUVU010000237.1, from coordinate 5,831 downwards.
CGCTCGTCGGCGCGGGCGCGCTCGACCGCGCCCTCGACCTCCTGCCGGGTCTTCACCACCTCGCCGCCGAGCCCGAACGACCGGGCGAGCGCCGCGAAGTCCGGGCTCAGGATGGGCGTCCCGGCGTAGCGGCGGTCGTAGAAGAACTCCTGCCACTGCCGCACCATGCCCAGGTAGCCGTTGTTGATGATCGCGACGTTCAGTTTGAGCCGTTCCTGCGCGATGGTCGCGAGCTCGCACAAGGTCATCTGGAACCCGCCGTCTCCGGCGATCACCCACACCTCGTCGTCCGGGCGCGCCACCTTGGCCCCCACGGCAGCCGGAAGCGCGAACCCCATCGTCCCCAGCCCCCCGGAGGTAATCAGCGAGCGGGGTTCGTTGTGCCGGTAGTACTGCGCCTCCCACATCTGGTGCTGGCCGACGTCGGTGGTCACGATCGCCTTCCCGCCGGTCATCCGCCAGATGTCGTGGATAACGTGCGCCGCGTAGAGCTTGCCCATGTCGGGCAGGTTCTGGATGTCGCGGACCGCGGTGTCTCCCTTGAAACCGCGGATGCTCCCGAGCCACTCCGAGCGGTCCCGGGCCTCGATCACCGGGAGCAGGTGCGCCAGCACGGCGGAGAGGTCCCCGGCGAGGGCCACGTCCACCCGGACGTTCTTGTTGAACTCGGCCGGATCGATGTCGATGTGGATCTTCGCCGCGTTCGGGGCATAGGTCTTCAGGCTTCCGGTCACCCGGTCGTCGAACCGCATCCCGAGCGCCAGCAGCAGGTCGGCTTCCTGGATCGCCTGGTTGACCCACGACTCCCCGTGCATGCCCATCATCCCCATGTTGAGCGAGTGGTTCGCCGGGATCGCGCCGATGCCCAGCAGGGTCATGGCGATGGGGATGCGGGCGCGCTCGGCGAGTTCCCGCACCTGCCCCATCGCTCCCGAGATCAGGATCCCGTGACCGGCGAGGATGACCGGCCGCTCCGCCCGGTTGATGAGTTCCGCCGCACTCTGCAACTCCGACTCCGGCGGCCTGGGTTCGGGCCGGTAACCGGGGAGGTCCACCTTTCCCAGTCGCGGGCGGCGCTGGGTGAACGCCTGCTGCGCGTCCTTGGTGATGTCCACGAGCACCGGTCCGGGACGGCCCGAACGGGCGACGTAGAAGGCCTCGTGGAGCGCCGGCGCGATCTCGTCCACCTCCGTCACCAGGTAGTTGTGCTTGGTGATCGGCAGGGTGACCCCGGTGACGTCGGTCTCCTGGAAGGCGTCGGTCCCGATCAGGGCGCTGCCGACCTGGCCCGTGACGCAGACGATGGGCGACGAGTCGAGCATCGCGGTGGCGATCCCGGTCACCATGTTCGTGGCGCCGGGCCCGGAGGTCGCGACCGCCACCCCTACCTCGCCGCTCGCGCGGGAGTAGCCGTCCGCCATGTGGGTGGCGCCCTGCTCGCGGCGCACCAGGCTGTGGCGGACGGGGTAGACGAGCATGGCGCCGTACGCCGGCAGGATGGCGCCCCCCGGATACCCGAACACGGTGTGCACCCCTTCCCCGAGAAGGGTCTCCCAGATGAGTTGCGCTCCGGTTCGCCGCCAGCGTTTCGTCATCGTGCTCTCTCCGGGCCTTCACCCGGCATCATGCCCGGGCGGCGGCGCCAGCGCGGATCAGGAACCGCCAGGCCCCGCGTCATTGGCGAGAGCCTCGCGGATCCCTGCCGAGATCCGTTCTCCTTCGGCGGCGCCGAGCGACCCCGGGCGCCAGTCGGTGTGTAGCCCCTGCCCCGGCTCGCGCCGGCGGCCGTAGGCGGGGATGACATGGAAGTGTACGTGCGGAACCGCCTGGCCGGCGGGCCGGCCGTTGTTGAGCAGGATGTTGTAGTGCGGCGTACCCGTCGCTTTCGCAACCGCCCGGCAGAGGCGGGGCAGCACTCTCCCGACGGCCGCGGCGGCATCGTCCGAGAGTTCGCCGACCGTCTCCCGGCTCTCCTTGGGGACCACCAGGAGGTGTCCGGCGCTCTGGGGGCCGATGTCCAGGAACGCGAACACCGAGTCGTCCTCATAGACGCGGTGGCTCGGGAGTTCGCCGCGGATGATCCGGTCGAAGAGGGTGCCCTCGGACATGCGGGCGAACACTAGCAGTCCAATCAGGCCGCAGCGAACCGTGCCGCCGCGTGGATCGGGCGTTGCAACCGCCACGGAATCGCACGAATTCCCGGTTCCCGCCGGTACACTGCCGGCCGTGAAGCGCTGGGTATTCCATCGGTTTGGGAGCGAGAATCTCCGCTTCGAGGACTGCTCCCCATCCCGGCCCGGGCCCGGCGAGGTCCTCGTGGGACTCGGCGCGGCGTCGCTCAACTACCGCGATCTGCTGATCCTGAAGGGCCTCTACAACCCGCGCCTCCCGCTGCCCCAGGTTCCGGTCAGCGACGGAGCGGGCGAAGTGCTCGAGGTCGGCGAAGGAGTCACCGCGTTTTCTCCGGGCGACCGTGTGATCACCCATCCGGTGGTCGGCTGGGAGGACGGCCGCTTCCGGCGCGAGTACTCGAGGGCCACGCTGGGCGGACCCGGCCCCGGGATGGCACAGGAAGCGGTGGCGCTTCCCGAGGCCGCGCTCTGCCGCGCCCCGTCCGGCTGGAGCCACGAGGAGGCGGCCGCGCTTCCCATCGCCGCCGTCACCGCCTGGAGCGCGCTCGTCACCGAGGGCCCGGTGCGGCCCGGCCAGACGGTGCTCACCCTCGGGACCGGCGGCGTCTCCATCTTCGCGCTCCAGATCGCCAAGGCGCTCGGCGCCCGGGTGATCATCACCTCCTCCTCGCACGAGAAGCTGGAGCGGGCGCGGGCGCTCGGCGCCGACGTCGGGATCCAGCGGATCGAGACCCCCGCGTGGGACAAGGCCGTACGCGAGGCCACCGGGGGCGAGGGCGCGGATCTCGTCGTCGAGAACGGCGGCGCCGGCACCCTCAATCAGTCCATTCGGGCCACCGCCGCCGGCGGCACCGTAGCGATGCTCGGCGCTCTCACCGGACTCGAGGCCCCGGTCCAGTTCGCGCCCGTCGTGATGCGCCGGATCCGGATCGCGGGGATCATGACCGACTGCCGGCGGGCGCTCCGGGACGTGGTGGACTTCCTTGAAGAGAAGGACCTCCGGCCCGTCCTCGACCGCCGCTATCCCCTCGCCGAACTCCCCGCGGCGCTCGACCGCATGGAACGGGGAGCCCATTTCGGCAAAATCATCATCCGGATCGCCTGATCACCCCCACAATTGCCCGTTCCAGCCCCGATGCTCCCGAACCCCACCTTCCTCGTGCCCGGCGGCGCGGGCTTCATCGGCAGCCACTTCGTGGACCTCCTGCTCGCGCGCTATCCGGACTGCCGGGTGATCACCGTGGACAAGCTGACCTACGCGGGATCCCTGGACAACCTGGGCCTGGCGCTCGCGGATCCGCGGCACGAGTTCATCCATGGCGACATCTGTGACCAGGCCACCGTCAGGCCGCTCGCGGCCCGGGCCGACTACGTCATCAACTTCGCCGCGGAGACCCATGTGGACCGCGCCATCCTCGACGGCGAGGTCTTCACCCGCACCGACACGCTGGGGACCGCGGTCCTGCTCGAGGCTTTCCGCCAGTCCGCCCGGGGACGGCTCTTCCTCCAGGTGTCCACGGACGAGGTGTACGGGGAAATCCTGGAGGGCGACGCAGACGAAGCGGCGCCGCTAGCGCCCCGAAACCCGTACGCCGCGAGCAAGGCCGGCGCGGACCTCCTCGCCCTCGCCTATCGCACCACCCACGGGCTGCCGGTCGTCATCAGCCGCGGAGCCAACACCTACGGCCCGCGCCAGCACCCCGAGAAGATGGTCCCGACCTTCTTCGCCAAGGCGCTCGCCGGCGAGGAACTGCCGGTGTACGGAGACGGCGCCCAGGTCCGGGACTGGTTCTTCGTCTCCGACCACTGCGCCGCGCTCGACCTCCTTCTGCGCTCCGGCATTCCCGGGACGGTCTACAACGTCGGCGGCGGGGACCGGCGGACCAATCTCGAGATGGCGGGAACCATCCTGGATCTCGCCGAGCGGGTCGGCGGGCGGCGAGGACGCATCGCCCACGTGGCGGACCGCCCCGGCCACGACCGGCGCTACAGCCTGGACACGAACCGGATCCGCCGGCTCGGCTGGACCCCCGAGACCCCGCTCGAGGACGGGCTCGCGCTGACCTGCGACTGGATCGTCGAGCACCAGGCCCAGGTCACCGCCGCCACCCCCGTCCCCGCTTGAAGAGCGGCACCGCCGGCCGGTTCTCACGGTAGCGGCCTTTCGCTCGGCACGCGCGGCGCCGCGGACGTCGCAACGCGCCTCGTGCAGGGCGACGCGTACGGCTTGGAACGCCGGCTTCAGCCGGCACGCGCTGGCCCTGGGCCAGCGCACGTCCCAACCCCCATCCGCCCTCACGACCCGCCCGGCGGGGAACACATCCTCCACACCGACAGGATGACGCACCGGCTTGGAACGCCGGCTTCAGCCGGCACGCGCGGCGCCCCCACCGGGAGAACCGGCGCGCCGCGCACGGCGTGACCCCCATCCGCCCTCACGACGCGTACGGCTGCGACCACGATCGATCGGAGCTCCCACCAGCCGGCCCCCGATATCGACCGGACCTCCCGGCGTGCCATGGACATCGCAGCCGAAGACGGCGTTCCCTATGATCGGCCGATGGACCGGGACGCCCATGTGTGGCAAGCGCTACTCCCGAGCCGCCGCCGGTTCCTGAGACGGCTACTGGCCGGCGGACCGGCGGCGATGCTCGCAGCCTGCGGCGACGCCGAAGCGCCCACGGCGCCACCGCCCGCGGCCGAACCGCCACCGATCCCCCCTCCCGCGCCGGAGCCCCCGGAGTCCGCGCCCTTCTTCAAGGACACGGCGCCGTTCATCGAGCACGCGAACAGCCTTGAAGCGCGCCTCGAAAACATGCCGGGGCTCATCACCCCGAACGATCTGTTCTTCGTCCGCAACAACGGCGGCAGCCTGGGGATTCGGGCAAGCGATTGGAAACTCGTCATCGAGGGCGACGCGGTGGAGAACCCGGTCGAGTTCTCCTACGACGAGATCCGCGCCCTGCCACCGCAGGACCTCACCGCCTACCTCGAGTGCGCCGGGAACCACCGGGCGATGTTCGACCGGGTGCAGGGCCGGCCCGCCGAAGGCACCCAGTGGAGCACCGGCGGCATCGGCAACGGGGTCTGGCGCGGCGCCCGCCTCGCCGACGTGCTGGAACTGGCGGGGATCGCCGGGGCGGCTGCGTCGGTCCTCCTGATCGGGCTCGATGCGGAGGCGCCAGAAGGCGGATTCCGGCGGGCGCTCCCGGCGGAGAAGGCGCTCGCCGACGTGCTCCTCGCCTACGAACTGAACGGCGAGCCGCTGCCGCGGGACCACGGCTTCCCCGTGCGCGCCCTCGTTCCCGGCTGGGTGGGGAGCTCCAGCATCAAATGGCTCGGCAGGATCGAGGTCTCGAGCCAGCCGCACTGGACGCGGAACAACACGAGTTCCTACGTCCTGATCGGAGACAGCTATCCGCCGGAGGGACGGGCGATGGGCCAGGTCGCCACGGTCCAGGCGATCAAGAGCGCCCTCGCCCTGCCCTGGCCCGCGGAACTCGGCCCCGGGCCGCATACCCTGCACGGCTTCGCCCAGTCGCCGTCGTCGCTCCATTCGACCCGGTCGATCCGCCCCTCGGGCGACTGGGCGAAGCCGTGCAGGGTATGCGGCCCGGGGCCGAGTTCCGCGGGCCAGGGCAGGGCGAGGGCGCTCTTGATCGCCTGGACCGTGGCGACCTGGCCCATCGCCCGTCCCTC
>CAYUVU010000236.1:0-3435 GCA_964448205.1 uncultured Acidobacteriota bacterium | reverse complement strand
CGGCAAAGCGGCAAGACGCGCTTTGCGGGCCTACGGCCCGCGTGCCGACCGGAGGTCGGCGTTCCAAGCCGGCGGTGCCATCACGGCGACTTGCCCGGATTGCCGGTGGATCCCTCCTGGTCCTGTTGGCAGCCACCGTGGGGCAGGCCGGGGAAACGCCGGAAGAGTTCTCGGGGATTCCTTGGGAGTCGCTGGAGGAACTGCGGGATGGACTGGCGACGGTGCGGGTTGCCGCGACCATCGAGTCGCGGGTGGATCGGCAGAAGGCGCTGGAAGCGATCGCCGATGACGCCGCGCTGTCGGCGCGGGCTCGGGCCGCGGCTTCGTACCGGCTCGGCGCCGACGCGCTGCGGCGGGGGCGGTGGACGGAAGCGGAAGAGCGGCTGACCGCGGCCGAGCTGGCGGACAGTGAACTGACGGCGGATGCGCTGCATCTGCTGGGCAGGAGCCTGCCGGGGGTGCGGCGGAGCGACGGGATTGCGCTGCTCCGGCGGGTGCTGGATGAGTTCCCGGAATACGGGAATCGGGACAGGCTGCGTTTCGACCTGGGGCGGCGGCTGGCGCGGGCCGGGGAACGGGAGGAGGCGCTGACCCACCTGGACGCGGCCGCCGCCGACGGTGGCTTCACGCTGCGGGGGGAGGCGCTGGTGGCGAAGGCCGCGGCGCTCGAACGGCTGGGCCGGCGCGAGGAGGCCGCCCGGACCCTCGAGGTCCTCTACTACGACATGCCGACCCACGCGGAGTCGCTTCCGGCGGGGCGGCAGCTCTCGACGCTCTACAAGCGGCGGGACGTCAAGAACCCGTCCGACGCCGAGAAGTACCCGCGGGCGATGCGGCGGGCCGCGGGGTTCGCGCGGGCCGGGAACCACCGGAAGGCGCACGAGAACTACCTGGAGGTCGCGCGGCGGTTCGGCTCGGCGGCGGATACCGAGCTGGTGCGGCTGCGGATTGGGGTGGCGGAGCATCACCGGCGGCGGCTGAGCGCGTCGCTGCGGACGCTGGCGCGGATCCGGCGGCCGGACCTGCTGCCGGAGGCGCTCTACTACCGCGGGGAGTCGCTGCGGCGGCTGGAACGGCGGACCACCCAGCAGCGGGTCCTCGAGGAGCTGCTCGCGCTCGAGCAGGAACACCCCTTCGGGGAACGGGCGCTCTACAGCATGGCCCGCGCGCAGTTGGCGGAGAACGACCGGGTGGCCGCCCTGCCGTATCTCGCGCGGCTTGCCGAGGCGTATCCGACCGGCCAGCACGGGCCCTTCGCCCGCTGGCACGTCCTCTGGGACCGGTACCGCAACGACGATCTCGACGGGACGGCCGAGGAGTTCGAGCGCGCGGCGCGGGAGAACCCGGGCGACTTCATGGCCGGCCAGTTCCTCTACTACGCCGGGCGTTCGCGGGAGCGGACGGGGGACCCGGAAGGCGCGGCGGAGCTCTACCGGGAGGTCTTCGTCGGCTACCAGAACTCCTACTACGGGAGGATGGCCGCGGAACGCCTCGAGGAGATGGGCCGGCAGGAAGACCTCGCCAACCCGCTGAGCGAGCCGCACCGGCTGCTCGAGCGGTTCCGGGTGCAGCGGACGGCGGAGGCGGCGCGGATCGAGGAGCTCTACGCCGCCGGCTACGGCGAGCGGGCCCGGGACGCGGCGCTGGCGGCCGCCCGGCGGGGACTCCCCGACGACCCGGCGTTCGAGGCGATGCGCGCCTGGCTGCTCGCCGACAGCAATATGGCCGTCCAGTCCATCCAGGCGCTCCGGCGCGCGGCGCCGTTCCACACCTCCGCCGCCGGGGAGGCCCTGCCCGACGCCTTCTGGCGCATCCTCTATCCGCTGCGCTTCGAGGAGCGGATCCTGGAGCGGTCCGACCAGTGGGACCTCGACCCCTACTGGGTCGCGTCGCTCATCCGGCAGGAGTCGGTGTTCGTCCCCCGCACCCGTTCGCCGGTGGGGGCGCGCGGGCTCATGCAGGTCATGCCGGCGACCGGGCGGGCGCTCGCCCGGCTCGAAGGGGTCAGCTACCGCACCTCGGGGCTCTACGACCCCGGCGTGAGCATCCGCTTCGGAACGCGCTACCTCCGCCAGCTCCTGGACCGGTTCGCGAGCCGGCCGGAGATGGCGCTCGCCGGCTACAACGCCGGCCCGCACCGGGTGCGGGACTGGACCGACATGAACATGACGATCCCCGCCGAGGTGTTCATCGAGGAGATCCCGTTCACCGAGACGCGCACCTACGTGAAGCTCATCATGCGGAACGAGAAGATCTACCGCCGGCTCTACCCCGAACTCGGCGAGGCGAAAGCGAAGGCGGAGCAGTGAGCGAGACGGTCGCCGCGCGGCGCCGCGGCAGCCGGAAGGCCGCGCAGTTCACCGAGTCGGTGATCCGCGAGATGACCCGGCTCTCGATGCAGTACGGCGGCGTGAACCTCGCCCAGGGGTTCCCGGACTTCCCGGCCCCCGCCGAGATCAAGGAAGCGGCCGTCGAGGCCATCCGCCGGGACATCAACCAGTACGCGATCACCTGGGGCGCGAAGTCGCTGCGCGACGCGCTCGCCGAGCGCTACCGGGCGCTCTACGGTATGGACGTGGACGCCGAGCGGAACTTCACGGTGGCGTGCGGCTCGACCGAGGCCATGATCGCCACGATGCTGGCGGTGGTGGACCCGGGCGAAGAGGTCATCGTCTTCGAGCCGTTCTACGAGAACTACGGGCCGGACACCATCCTCTCGGGCGCGGTGCCCCGCTACGTCCGCCTCCACGAGCCGGACTGGACCTTCGACGAGGACGAGCTGCGGGCCGCCGTCAACGAACGCACCCGGGCGGTCATCGTGAACTCGCCCCAGAACCCGAGCGGCAAGGTGTTCAGCGAGGCGGAGCTGTCGCGGATCGCGGCGCTCTGCACCGAGCACGACCTGATCGCCTTCACCGACGAGATCTACGAGTTCATCACCTACGACGGCGCCCGGCACATCCCGATCGCGACGCTGCCCGGGATGGCCGACCGGACGGTGACCATCAGCGGGTTGTCCAAGTCGTACTCCGTCACCGGCTGGCGGGTCGGCTGGACGGTGGCCAGCGAGGACCTGAGCTCCGCGATCCGCAAGGTGCACGACTTCCTGACGGTGGGCGCGGCCGCTCCCTTGCAGGAGGCGGGGGCGGCGGCCCTGCGGCTGCCGGAGAGTTACTACGAAGAATTGCGGACGGGATATGAGGAGCGGCGCGATCTCATGGTGTCCGGTCTGACCGAGGTCGGCTTCCGATGTTTCGAGCCGGCCGGCGCCTACTACGTGATGACGGACATCTCGGACTTCGGTTTCCCGGACGACGTGGCCTTCGCCGAGCACCTCGTGAAGACGGTGGGGGTGGCCGCGGTGCCGGGGTCGAGCTTCTACGCCGATCCCGCGGCCACCCCCACCGTCTTCACGAGGTGCTCGGCGAAGGCCAC
>CAYUVU010000235.1:0-9763 GCA_964448205.1 uncultured Acidobacteriota bacterium | reverse complement strand
CGGATCTCGTCGTCCGGCACCGTGAGGATGTCCCTGGTCAGCACGACGATGTCGGCGTACTTGCCGGGGGTCAGGCTTCCCTTCACGTCCTCCTCGAAGGCCGCCCAGGCGTTCGCCATCGTGTAGGAATGGAGCGCTTCTTCGCGCGTGAGCGCTTCTTCCGGGTAGAACCGCGTCCCGTCCGGCAGCTCCCGGGTCACCGTCGCGAAGTAGCTGGGGATGGGATCGAGGTCCTCCACCGGGGCGTCGGTCCCGTTGGTCACCACCGCGCCGGTATCGAGGAGGGACCGCCACACGTAGGCGCCGGTCCGCGCCCGTTCGTCACCGAGCTTCTCCGGCACCCAGGGGCCGTCCGAGGTGGCGTGCACGGCCTGCATCGAGGCGATCACCCCCAGTTCACCGAACCGTGGAATGTCGTCCGGGTGGATGTGCTGCGAGTGCTCGATGCGGAAGCGCAGGTCCGCCCCGTTCACCCCGGCGTCCGCGAACGCCCGCTCGTAGACGTCCAGGATCTCCCGGTTCCCGCGGTCGCCGATGGCGTGGGTATTCACCTGGAAGCCGTGGTGGATCGCGACCCGGGCGGTCTCTTCGATGTCGGCGACCTCGTCGATGACCAGTCCGGCGCTCGACGGCATGTCGTCGTAGGGCTCGAGGAGCCAGGCGCCGTGCGCGCCGAGCGCCCCGTCCACCACCCGCTTGATGGACCGGACGGTGAGGAACCCGTCGGCGTGGTCCGTCATCCGGTAGTCCGGAAGCCTGGCGTCCATCTCCTCGTTCGACTGGCCGCGCACCATGACGTAGAGCCGGACCGGAAGCTCCCCCGCTTCCGCCATTTCACGGAAGAAGTCGATCGTCTCGAAGGACGACCCCGCGTCCTGGAACGACGTGACTCCCTTCCGGAGGGATTCCTCGGCCGCCAACCGGAGCTGCAGCTCCAGCTCGGCGCGGATCTCCTCTTCGCTCCGCTCCGCCATCGCCCGGTCGCGGGCCCGGGCGACGAGGCGCTGGGCGGTCTCCCGCAGCGCGCCGGTGGCGTTGCCGTCGGCGTCGCGCACGATGGTGCCGCCCGGCGGATCCGGGGTGTTGCGGTCGATCCCGGCCAGCTCCATGGCGAGCGCGTTCGCGAAGGCGGCGTGGCCGCTCGCGTGGCGGAGCAGGACCGGGTTCTCAGGGGAGATCTCCGACAGGCCGAGGTGGTGCGGCAGGTCTTCCACCGCGCCGCCGGGAATCTCGTCCCACTTCTCCTGGTGCCAGCCGCGGCCCTCGATCCAGCCTCCGGGAGCGGCCTCGGCGACCGCCTCGGCCACCATGTCCACGATCCGGTTCCAGTTCGCGGCTTCCCCGAGCTTCAGGATCATCTGGGCGTCCCCGACGCCCATGAAGTGGCCGTGGCCCTCGATGAATCCGGGGATCGCGAGGCGTCCTTCGAGCTGGATGACCTCGGTGTCCGGGCCGGCGGTCGCCTCGATCGCGGCGGTGGCGCCGACGGCGGCGATCCTGCCGTTCCGGACCGCCACGGCCTCCGCCTCGGGTTGATCGGGATCCACCGTCACCACGCGGCCGCCGAGCAGCACGAGATCGGCGGGACCGCCGATGTCGGGAACCTGCGGGCCACAGCCCGAGGCAGGGAGAAACGAGGCGGGAACAAGGAGAAGGGACAGGAAACGCATGCGAGGCCTCCGCGGAACCGGAAAGCGTAGCGAGGCCGCGGTTCTTCGCTAGAGTGGCGCGCTATGCGCAGGCTCCGCTCCCTTCCCATCGGTCTCCTGTTCCTGGCGGCGCCGGGGACTGCCGCCGCCCAGTGGTACCCCGAACCCGACCTCGTGCTCACCGGCGCCGAGGTGCGCACGGTGGACGCCGAGGACTCGCTCGCCGAGGCCCTTGCCGTCAAGGACGGCCGGATCGTCGCCGCCGGGACCGCCGCCGAAGTCGGCGCGCTGGCCGGCCCCCGCACGCGGACGGTGGACCTCTCCGGGAAGACGGTGATCCCCGGCATCCAGGACTCGCACATCCACTTCCTTTCGCTCGGGCGCGACATCACGACCGGGGTGGAACTGAGCTACGCCGAGTCGGCCGACGACATCGTGGCCGGGGTGCGGGCCCGGCTTGCCGAGAGCCGCATCCCCGCTGGCGCCTGGGTGGTCGGCCGCCGCTGGGACCAGTTCAAGTACCCGGCGATGGTCACCCGCTGGCAGCTCGACGAGGCCGCCCCGGAGAACCCGGTGGCGCTCTACCGCGTGTACCGGGGCGTCGCGGTGAACACCGAAGTGTTCCGCCGGATGGGGATCGAGGACGGCGACTCCTCTACCTGGCCCTCATGGTGGCTCGCGGATCCCGACAACTTCACCTTCGAAGATCAGATCCTGCGCGAGCCGCGTGAGCTCACGGTGGACGGCGAGACCGTCACCCGAGAAGTCCCGACCGGCGTGTTTCTGGGATCGCGGGCCTCCCGCCTCGTAACCGAGCGGCCGCCGCCCGACGACTTCGAGGACGACGTCGAAAGCGTCCGGCTCGGGGTGGAGGAACTGCTGTCGCTGGGAATCACCGCGATCGTGGACCCCTCGTCCCGGATGGGCCACAACATGCGGGTCTACCAGGAGGCCTTCAACCGCGGATATCTGCGGCTGCGCATCGCCGCGGTGTACGAGGGGACCTTCAACACCCATGCCCCCGAGGCGATCTCCACGCACCTCGACGGGATCAAGGTCAACAACCTGGGCGACCGCTTCCTCCGCTGGCGCGGGGTCAAGGTGTACGGCGACGGGGGCGTGGGGACCCGGAGCGCCTGGATGTCCGAACCCTTCCACATGTGGGACGAGCTCGAAGGGGAACGCAATCTGGGCAATCCGGTGGTCGAGAGCTATCCGGAGCGGGAGGCGCAATACCGCGCGATCCGCAGCCACGGCTGGGACCTCCACACCCACAGTTGCGGGGACCAGGCGATGCGCCAGACCGTCGATCTCTACATGAAGCTGCTCGACGAGATGCAGGAGGAAAGCGGGGAACTCCCCGACCTCCGCTGGAGCGTGATCCACGCCTACTTCCCCATCGAGCCCAGGACGCGGGTCCTCGACGACATGGCGCGCTACGGCATCGTGGCCGCCACGAACCCGGTCTTCAACTGGCAGCAGGGTTTCTCGTTCGCCGCGAACTCGGGTCCGCAGCGGATGGCCCGCCTCCAGCCCTTCCGCAGCTACATGCGCGGCGGGGTGATCATGGCCTCGGGTTCCGACTACGGCGTGACCACCCACAACCCCTGGATGGGCTTTTACGCGCTGCTGACCCGAAAGGACCAGAAATCCGGCGTGGCGCACGGTGAGGACGAGACGGTCACGATCGCGGAGGCGCTGCGTTCCTATACCTGGAACGGCGCCTTCCTGACCCACGACGACCAGGACCGGGGAAGCCTGGAGCCGGGCCGGCTGGCGGATCTCGTGGTGCTCGACCTTCCGGGGCTCGACGCTCTCGAGGAGGATCCCGAACTGCTCTTTTCGATGCGCGAACGGATCGTCGCCACCATGGTGGAGGGGGAGGTCGTGCACGGCGCGCTCGCTTCGCGGTAGATCCGTGCCCCGGTGGGGTTGACATGGCCGTCCGGGCGGCGGTACAAACACGAATCAGAGATACGGCAATGACCCATTCTCGGAAAGGGGGTCGGAAATGACCGCACCGCCGGACGACTTTGCGCTCCGGGCCCCAGCCGGGGTTTCGGGAGGGTCTGAAGAGGACTTCCCGAGCCGTACCGGGGCCCGGAACTCACGGGACGAGTTCCCGGGGTCCTGACCACTGACGACGGCAGAAGCGGGGCCGACGGTCAGGGGCAGGAGCGCAGACAGCGCCCGCCCCTACCGCTCCGCACTGCGATGAGGCCCAGCGCCTTCCGAGGGACCCCGGGGCTCTTTTCTGTACGCCGCACGCCCGTGTTGGCGCTCGCGGCGCTGCTGGGGGCCGTCGTCAGTCTCTCCTGCGATGCCCGCCTCTATCTCTACATCCACGGGGGGCGCGAGACACTCCTTCCGGGACGCGCCTACGGGGACGCGCTGGTCACCCAGGGGTTTCTGGCGTCCGTCCCGCCGGGCCGGGGGCTGCCGGCGGGTGAGCCCCCGCGCCGCTTCGTCCTGCGGCATCCGCTGCGCCCGCCCGACTGGAACGGCGCCCTGGTCATCGGGGCTCATCGCGGCCTCGGAGGGATCCGGCGCGGCCTCGACGGCGCCGACCTCGGGAGCGGCGAGACCGAGCTGGACGACCTGATCGGCTGGTGGGCCCTCGACCATGGGTTCGCCTGGGCGAGTTTCGATCGGGCCGGGGTCGGGGCGGGTCCCGACGGCTACCGGCTCACCGAGGCGTTCGCCCGGTTGATGTTCGACCAGATCCGGCCGCGGCTCGCGATGGATCCCGAGCGGACGTTCCTCCTCGGCTACGGGGAAGGGGGCGGGCTGGCGCGCTACGGCGCCGCGGCGGCCGACGAGACCTTCGACGGAGTGGTGCTGGTGGCGGCAACGCTCGGGGATCCGGAGGGAGCGTCCCGCCGCCGCAGCGCCCGCCTCGCCCTCGCCGCAGACCGGGAGACCTCCGACGCCGGCCTCGCCGCCTACGCCGCGGCTGCCGGGATCGGTCTCGAGGGAAGCCGGTTCTGGCCCTTCTACGACGCCGTGGCGGCGGCGCCGAGTCCGGTGCTGCCGGCGCCGCCCGTCGCCCTCGAGCGCCCGGTCATCGAGGTCGTCGGGACCCTCGACGATTTCGTGCTGCCGGAAGTGCTCTCCTACCGCGACCGCATCCAGGCGGCCGGGATGACCGGGGTCCATGAACTGCGCCTCGTGCCGGGAGCCTGGGGCGTCGGCCCCGGGGACGACGCGGTGGAGGAACTGCAGGCCTGGGCAGCGGAACTCGGCCTCTCCGACGCGGACCGCGCGGCGCTCGCCACCGGGCGGAGCCTGGCGCCCGAAGTCCAGCGAGCCCTGACCGACCTGGAAGCGCGCCTGCGGGATCCCGCTCAATAGCAGCCGGTGGCCGCGAGGAAGCGCCCGGCGCGGGCCTTCGGCGTCCTGCTCGCCGGAGCCATGTTCGCTTCGACGGCCTATCTGCTGGTGCTGTCGATCACGCCGCTCCTCTCCCGGCGCTACCTCCCGGACTCCGCCTGGATCGGCCTCCCGAACGCGGCCCTGATCCTGGGGGTGGCGGCCGGAACCCCAATCCTCACCTGGCTCTTCTCGCGCCGCGGCCGGCCTCTCGTTCTGGGCCTCGGCCTCAGCTTCGCCGCCTGCGCCGCGGTGGGCCTCGCGCTGTCCGCGTGGTGGGAAGGGGGCTTCGCCGTCCACCTCGGTGCGAGCCTGATGCTCGGCTGCGGCTACGCCGCCTACCACCTCACCCGTTATACGGCGGCGCTCCTGGTCCCGGCCAGCAAGAGCGGGCGGGCGATCGGGCTGGTCGTCTGGGTGGCGGTGGCGGGCGCCTTCATCGCGCCGCTCATCTTCGGCTGGATCGAGCGCATCGCCGGGCCCGGCCAGGGAGAGGCGTTCTCCCTCACCTATGTGTGCGCGGCGGTGTTCTACGGCCTCGGCGGCATCCTGTTCCTGAGGAGCCGGTCACTCCGGGCGCGCCCCTCGCTCGGGGCCCGCCCCGTCGAGGCGAGGGCCGAACCGGCCGCCCAGCCCACCGCGGGGGCGTCGCTCGGGCGGACGTTCGGGCTCGCCATCGTCTCGCTGGTCGCGGCGCAGGCCTCGATGATGATCCTGATGACGATGGCTCCGCTCCAGATGATGGGGAGCGGCGGTTCCCTGGCCGGGCTTGGAGCCATGATGGGCGCCCACAACCTGGGCATGTTCGCCCTGTCTCCGGTGGTCGGCATCCTTTGCGACCGCTTTGGGGAGCGTCCCATCATTGCGCTCGGCGGCGCGACGCTGGCGGCGGCGGGCCTGCTGGCGGCGTTCGGTCCCGGCCGCGGCCTGGAACTGGGGATCGCGCTCTACCTCGTGGGTCTCGGCTGGTCCCTGGCTTTCGTGGCGGCGAGCACGCTGATCTCCGAAGGTCCGGACTCACCCGCCAAGGTCCGCCGGCAGGGGCTTGCCGATTCGCTGAACTGGCTGGGGGCCGGGGTGGCCTGCGTGGTCTCCGGGGTCCTGATGACCCAGCTTGGGTTTCAGGCGGTCGCCTTCGCGGGCGTGGGGATGGGCGCGGTCTCGCTGGTGGCCGCCCTGGGCGCCTCCGGGCATCCGAGCCCGGAGAGACACGCTCCGCCGGATGGTGGCCGGACGGAATCAGGATCCGGAGGCGATCCGGATCAGTAGCCCAGGACGCTGTAGTCGCCGTCCGTGATCAGGCGGATCGAGACGTACACCCCGAGGAGTCCGCCCGCGAGCCACGGGGAGTTGGGCGCCAGGATCCAGGCGTAGAGCTCCCACCGGCTGATCCGCGCCTGCCGTCCGGCCACGAAGAAGCTGACCAGGTAGACCAGCGCCCCGTACATCATCTGCCAGCACAGGAGGACTCCCACGATGCCGGTCAGGACGGCGGGGAGGAAACGGAACGTGCAGGCCGCGTAGACGATCAGCGAGGGAATCGGGGTGAGAAACCCGTTGGCGATGTCCGCGTTGAAACCGAACGTGCGGCGGTCCGCGTAGGAACTGTCGTATTGCGAGTAGGTCGCCCAGACATCCGCCCAGAGCGCGGGCGACAGCACCCCGACCAGCGGGACCCGCGTCCGGAGGAACTCGACGGCCGGGGTCCGGCCGGTCCTCTTTCTCCACTCGCGCCAGTAGGCGGTGCGCGTCTCGACCAGGTCCCGCCGCAGGAAGAGGCAGATCTCCCAATAGCAGATCAGCAGGTTGAGCGAGAGGAACAGGCTGAGGAGCGCATGAATCGCATTCCAGTCCCCGTGCACCTGGTGGCGCGCCCCGACGCCCAGGAGCGTGAGGGTCGCGACGACCAGCGCCGCGAACAGTCCCGCCGGCAACTAGAGGTACCGCTCCTCCAGCACGCGCCGATGGTGGATCGCGTGTCCCACCGTCAGATAGCAGATCGCGCGGACGGTGGCGCGGGCGCCGCTCGCTTCCCCGCTCCGGTCGAGCGCGGCCCCGTCGAACGACCGCATCAGGCTCACGGTGGCCTGGCGGATCGCTTCCAGTTCGTCGAGCAGGGATCCGAGGGAGCGTTCGCGGTGGCCCGAAGCGGCCACGTAGGGGTCCTGTTCCATACCCGGGAGCGGCGTGTCGTCACCCCGGGCGAAGCGGAGCGCCCGCACCGACATGATGCGCTCGACGTCGGCCACATGGCCCACGACCTCCCGGATGGACCATTTCCCCGGCGCGTAGCCGCGGGCGGACGCCGCTTCGGAAACGCCGGCCAGCAGGGAGCGGAGGGTCTCCATTTCCCGGAGCGCCGCCTGCGGGAGGTCGTCGCCGTCCGGCACCTGGCGGATGTAGCCGTGGTAGTAGTCGGCGCACTCGTCGGGTTGGGGCTTGTTCCACATGCGATGCATCGTAAGCGAGATGCCCCGGTACCATCGGCCCCATCCCCGGAGGATCTGTCCATGCGCTCTTCTACTCTCCGTCTCGCTCTCGGCTGCGCCCTGCTGCCCCTTCTGGTCCTTTCCTGCACCGGGCCGGTGAACGTGGACATGGAGGTCCCCAAGCCCGAGAAATCCCGCCTGGCCGGCCGCATTCCCCCCGTCGGTCCCTATTCCGCCGGAATCGAGTACGGGAACCTGGTGTTCCTCGCCGGCCAGATCGCTCTCAACCACGAGGGCGGCGGACTCGTCGAAGGCGGCATCGCGGAGCAGACCCACCAGGTCATGCAGAACCT
Organism: uncultured Acidobacteriota bacterium; assembly: GCA_964448205.1. GTDB lineage: Bacteria > Acidobacteriota > Vicinamibacteria > Marinacidobacterales > Marinacidobacteraceae > Marinacidobacterium. The sequence goes on along the minus strand of CAYUVU010000235.1, from coordinate 1,963 downwards.
CGAGGCCGTTCTCGAGGAGGCCGGTCTCGGTTTCGGGGACGTGGTCCGGAGCGGCGTGTTCCTCGCCGACGTGAACGATTTCGGAGCGATGAACGAGATCTACGCCTCCTACTTCCCCGAGGGGGCGATCCCGCCGGTGCGCACCACGGTGGCGGTGGCCGACATCCCCCTCGGCGCGCTCCTCGAGATCGACATGATCGCGGTCCGCTGACCGGCCCATCGACCGGCGGTTCCGAGAGGCCGGCCGCACCGTGACGAGCGGTCCCGGAGGCCCGGATCGCGGGCTCGGCCTCTCGCTCTGGACCGCCGCCATGTTCGTGGTGGCGAACATGATCGGGACCGGGGTCTTCACGAGCCTGGGCTTCCAGGTCGCCGCGGTTCCCTCGGCGTTCCCGGCGCTCCTTCTGTGGGTGGTCGGCGGTCTGGTAGCCCTCGCGGGGGCGCTTGTCTATGGCGAGCTGGGAGCCGCGCTGCCCCGTTCCGGGGGCGAGTACAACCTGCTCCGGCGGAGCTTCCACCCGGCCGCGGGATTCGCCGGCGGCTGCGTTTCCGCGACCATGGGATTCGCGGCGCCCACCGCGCTCGCGGCGGTGGCCATGGCCACCTACCTGCAGCCGCTCTTCCCGGGGATCGAGCCGGTCCACTTCGCGGCGGGGACCGTGATCGCCTTCACCGCCGTTCACTCGCTGCCGGTCGGGTGGAGCAGCGGGGTCAACAACGCCCTCACCGCCGCCAAGATCCTCCTCGTCATCGCGTTCTGCTGCATGGGGTTCTGGGCCGGCGGCGTCTCGACGCCGCTCGCGCCGAAACCGGGGGATTTCGGGTTGCTGCTCAGCCCGGGGTTCGCGGTCTCCCTCGTGTTCGTTTCCTACGCCTACACGGGCTGGAACGCCGCGGTCTACATCGTGGGCGACCTGAGGCGTCCCGAGGGGCTCGCCCGGGCGCTGGTGGCCGGCACCCTCCTCGTCACCGTCCTCTATGTCCTGGTGAACTTCGTCATCCTGCGGGCCGTTCCGCTGGAGGATCTCGCCGGCAGGATCGAGATCGGGTACCTGGCGGCGGAACGGATCCTGGGCGCCACCGGGGGCCGGGTGATGGCAGCGGTGCTCGGGCTGGTCCTGGCCTCCACGGTCAGCGCCATGGTGTTCCTCGGCCCCCGGGTGGTCCGCGCCATGGGAGAGGACGAGCCCTTCCTCCGGCCGCTCGGACGCGCCACCGAGGGGGGCATCCCGCATCGGGCGCTGCTCCTGCAGCTCGGCATCACGCTGGTGTTGCTCTATTCCGGAACGTTCGAGCAGATCCTGCTCTACGCCGGGTTCACCCTGAACCTGATGACGGCGGCCGCCGTCGCCGGGGTCTTCCGGCTGCGCGCCGGAAAGATCCCGGGCGCCGTCCCCGGCCGGTTCCGGACCCCGCTGTACCCGGCCGTTCCGCTGTTCTTCCTCGGGATGAGCGCCTGGACGCTCGGCTACACGCTCCTGGAACGTCCCGCCGAGTCCCTGCTCGGGCTCGCTACCGCGGCGGCCGGCGCGGTGCTCTACCTGGTGGCGAAGCGCTCCTGAAGCGTCGCCGAGCCTCGTCCCGGTCCACGGAGACCGCATCGCTGGCCCGGACCCCTTGCCGGAGGCGCGCCCGGGGAGCCTTCAGGAAACTGTGAAGGTCGAGAGTCGCCCGGGGCGGGACTGCGACTCCCCGCCGGGCGAGCAACGCCGCCACCTGCCGGTCGTCACTGTCCGCCGACCCACGCGGCTCGATCCCGGCTACCGTGCCCCTGTCGGTCATCAGCCCGGTCTCACCTATCGGGTTCGCCCGACGCCTACAGCCTCCGCCTCGGGTTGATCATCGTCCGCCACATGTGCGCCGTGGGGCTGTTGTCGTAGCCGAGCCCCTCCTTCGGCTGCTTGAAGTGCCGGCCGATGATGTCCACGAACGGATCGATCGAGACCTCGACGCCCCGTTCGAA
>CAYUVU010000234.1:0-17404 GCA_964448205.1 uncultured Acidobacteriota bacterium | reverse complement strand
GTGCGGGTCGGCTCCCGGATCTCTCCGCCGCCCAAGGCCGCTCCGGTCCGCGTCGGCGGAGAGATCCGGGAGCCGACCCGCACGGTCTACGTGCAGCCGATCTATCCGGAAATCGCCAAGCAGGCCCGGGTCTCGGGAGTGGTGATCCTTGAGGCCATCATCGACCCGTCCGGCAACGTGACGAACATCTCCGTGCTTCGCTCGATTCCCCTGCTCGACCAGGCCGCGATGGACGCCGTGCGGCAGTGGAGGTACCAACCCACTCTGCTCAACGGCGTGCCGGTTCCCATCGTCATGACCGTGACGGTAACCTTCAACCTCGGCTGACGCCGATCCGGAACGCCTACCCCGGAAGCCCGGTTTTCCAGCCCAGACCACCCAGTTTCATCAAGGCTGATTTCGCCCTGCCCACGATGCGGATTGACCGGATCCCAGCGATTCGACTCGTACCGATCCTCAGTCCGGTCCCGGGCAGGAGTAGCCAAACGCTTTTTTCCTAGATCCCAGGAGGACGAACGGAATGTCTTTTGACTTGCTTGAGATCTGGTCCCACATGGGGCCGGCTGCAAAGCTCATCAACGGCGTGATGGCCATCATGTCGGTTTATTCGCTCTCGGTCATGATCGAGCGCTGGCTGACCTACCAGAAGGCGAAGGGCCAGTCGCGCGGCTACTCCGTGCGCATCGCCAAGGAGCTCAAGGCGGGCAACATCGGCAGTGCCATCAAGGTGAGCAAGGACAAGGATGTCAAGAACAGCCACCTCGCCAAAGTGCTGCTGGCCGGACTTCAGGAAATCCAGTTCCAGACCGAGGAAGGCAGTGCCAGCAAGGACGTCACGATGGAAGCGGCCCACCGGGCCATCCAGCGGGCCACCGCCATCAGCATGATGGACCTGCGCCGCAACCTGTCGGGTCTTGCCACAGTAGGCGCCACCGCTCCCTTCGTGGGCCTTCTGGGAACCGTGCTCGGCATCATCACCGCGTTCCGCGGTATGGCGCTGACGGGTTCCGGCGGAATCGGCGCGGTGTCGGCCGGAATCGCGGAGGCGCTCATTGCGACCGCCTTCGGACTCTTCGTCGCCATCCCGGCCGTGTGGGCGTTCAACTACCTGACGAACCGGGTCGACGGGTTCGGCGTCGAGATGGACAACGGCGCCTCCGAGCTCATCGACTTCATGGCCCGCCGCTAGCGCGGCTTCATCGGAGTCACCCTTCAATGCCCCGCCGGCGCCACCCCAGAGCCTCTTCCGGCTCCGGAGCCACGGCGCCGGTGGGCACCTTTCCGTTCCCGTTCAGGGCGGCGGACAGGGAAACCAAGGAGTAAAGCGTCATGGGAATGGCAGGACTTGGTAGCAAGGACGTCAACGCCAACATCAATGTGACCCCCCTCGCGGACGTCATGCTGGTGTTGCTCATCATCTTCATGGTTGTGACGCCGCTTCTGCAGAAGGGAGTGGACGTCAAACTGCCGGTAGCCGACTACGGGTTGGATCACGCGGACAGCGACGATGTCGTCAACGTGGCGATCCGGGAGGACGGGGCGATCTATCTCGACCTCATCTCCGTGCCCAGGCAGGAGTTGCCGACCCTCCTCGTGGAGAAGTTCGCGGGCAAGACGGACAAGATCCTCTACCTGAAGGCCGACGAGCGGCTTCCGTACCACGAAGTGCTCGGCCTCATGTCGCTCTGCCGCGATGGCGGAGCCGACGAGATCGGCCTCATCACCGAACGAGCGGCCGAGTAGCAGCCTCTAGCAGGGCGCGCGCCCAGGAGAAACCATCATGGGAATGGCAGGATTCGCCTCCGGCGGAGTTACTTCCGACATCAACATCACCCCGCTCATTGATGTGCTTCTGGTGCTCCTGATCATCTTCATGGTCGTTACCCCGCTGACCCAGCAGGGGCACGACGTGGAAATGCCGGACAACCAGGACCAGGTCATTGACGCCGAACCGGATCCGAACCAGTTGGTGCTGAGCATCGACTCGTCCGGACAGGTGACCATCAACAAGCAGGTCGTCGAGCCCGAAGAGCTCCCGCTGCGAGTCCGCGACATCTTCGAGACTCGCGCCGACAAGACGATCTTTCTCAAGGCCGATCCCTTCCTGACCTACGGACAAGTGGTCTCCGTTCTGGACATCGTGAAGGGGAACGGCGTCGAGCGCGTCGGAATCGTCGCCCAATAGCTGCTCTCGCAGCCCCAGAGGAGATCACAAGCAGTGGCCCTAAACACAAAATCGACTGTCCTCATTTCAGTGGGCGTCGCTTTGGTGCTCTTGATCGGATTGGTCATCTCGCCCGCTCCCCCTCTCCGCGGGGGACTCCCCAACTACATCGACATGCTGCAGGCCATGCGGGCCTTCGGCAAGGCGAATGAAGCCTACGGTCGGAGGGAGTACGAGGAGGCGATCCGTTACTACCAGGAAGCTACCGAGAACGCGCCCGCGGACAACCCCCTCATCCAGACGACGCTGCATTTCTTCAGCGCCAGCAGCAACCACCTGCTCTACAGCCCGACGACCTTCGATGATCCCCAGAACGAGGAGTACCTCGACAACGCACTCGACGGTTACGAGGACACCATCGCCGCCGTCGAAGAGGCGCTCGCGGACCCGGGCCTGGACCAGGCGTCAAGGGACGGCATTCGGCTCTATGAACGCTACGCCTCTGAACAGCTTGCGGGCATTCATCGTGACCACCTCGACGACCTCGAAGGGGCGGAGTACTACTTCAATCGCCTGATCGAGATGAACCCGGGCACTCCGGAGCTGTACTACGGCCTGGCCGACGTGTACGAGCGCTTCCACGACCCCGAGCTCAACCCACTCTTCGAGAAGGCCATCGAGGCGTACAAGGTTCCCGTGGAGATGAATCCCGACGATCCGATCGGCTACCGGCAGGTGGCCAACCTGTTCAACAAGTACGGTCGTTTCGACGAGACGATGGAGTGGCTCGAACAGGCCCGCGACGTGAACCCCGACAACCCGGAGGGGTACTACCTCATCGCGACCTACTACTGGGACAAGGTCTATCGGGACCCTGACCTGAACGAGCGGCAGCGCCGCGAGTTCATCGACCTGGGGCTGGCGGAGCTCGACGGGGCGCTGCTCCGGAACGACGAGTACGTGGACGCGCTCGTCTACAAGAACCTGCTCCTGCGCGAACTGGCAAAGGTGGACCCGCGTAACGCGACGGCCCTGACTGCCGAAGCCGACGAGTACCGGAGCCGGGCAATCGAGATTCGAGACCGGTTGGCTGAGGAAGCGGCCGCCGCTGCCGCCGCCGCTGCGGAGGCTGCCCAGGAACGCTAGACCAGCGTATTCCTCACCAGGAACACCAGGACATCAGGCCCCGCCGGCCGCGCGCTTCGGCCGCGGCCGGCGGGGTTTTTGGATTTTCGATCCGGGACGAGCTCTCCCGGAACGCCCGGCAGCGGGCTCGGAATGACAGGACGCAACTGCCAGCAGCCTGTGGATGAAGTGACGGGAGCACCGAGAACGGCGAGGCGCCTCGCCGACAAGCCGCGTGAGGGAGGAATACCGGGTGGAGTCCGACCGAAACGGAACGACGGGGCCGCATCGCGGCCTCGTTCCGACGGGATGCATCGCCCCGTTCGCTTCCGGAGCGGGGCGAGAGCGCCGCGGAGACTCCTTGAGCACGAGGGATGGAAGTTGGCGCCAGCCGGCATCCATTCCTCGTAGCTCGGGCATGCCGCCTGACCTTGTCCACAGGCTGCTAGGGTAAGACGGGAAGCAGACGGGACGGGAGACAGGCAGGCGATGATTCGGTTCGAGACGATTCGCGACCGGGTCCGGGCGTATCAGCCCGACGCCGATTTCGACCTGCTCCGCGCGGCCTACGTGGTGGCTGCCCAGGCGCATCAGGGACAGGTCCGTCTGTCGGGCGAGCCCTATCTGAACCATCCGCTCGAGGTAGCCGGGATCCTCGCGGACCTCAGGCTCGACATCGTCTCCGTCGCGTGCGGCCTCCTCCACGACGTCGTCGAGGACACCAAGGTCACGAACGAGGATCTCGAGCGCCGGTTCGGCCGGGACGTCAGCCGGGTGATCGATGGTCTCACCAAGCTGAGCCGCGTGGAGTTCAGTTCCGCGGAGGCGAACCAGGCGGAGAACGTCCGCAAGATGATCATCGCGATGACCGACGACACCCGGGTCATCCTCATCAAGCTCGCCGACCGGCTGCACAACATGCGGACGCTCGACTTCCTCCGGGAGGAGAAGAGGCAGCGGATCGCCACCGAGACCCTGGACGTCTACGCCCCGATCGCGGGGCGGCTCGGAATCGGGCGGATCGAAGCCGAGCTTCAGGACCTGGCGCTGCGTCACCTCGAACCCCAGACCTACAAGGTTCTCGATGCCCGGGTAAAGGCAAAGAAGCGCTGGGCCGAAGACTTCATTCGCGACCTCAGCCGGACGCTGAAGCGCGAGTTGCAGGCGGAGGAGATCCCGGGTGAGTTGTCCGGCCGCACCAAGAGCATCTACTCCATTTATCGCAAGATGCATCGGCAGCAGATCGAGCTCGATCAGATGTACGACTTCATCGCCCTGCGCCTCGTGACCGATACGGTGCCGCACTGCTACACGGCGCTGGGAGTGATTCACAACGTCTGGAAGCCCATCCCCGGACGGATCAAGGACTTCATCGCGATGCCGCGCGTCAACGGCTACCAATCGCTGCATACGAGCCTGATGACCGACTCCGGGACCCACTTCGAAGTCCAGATCCGCACGACCGACATGCACCGGGTCGCGGAAGAGGGCATCGCCGCCCACTGGAGCTACAAGTCTTCCGGCAGCTACGGCGAACAGGACATCAAGCGCTTCGCCTGGCTACGTCAGGTTCTCGAATGGCAAAAGGAAGTCAAGGATCCCCACGAGTTCCTGAGCAGCCTCAAGATCGACCTCTATCCCGACGAAGTCCACTGCTTCACTCCGCGCGGGGAGGTCAAGTCGCTTCCCCGCGGAGCGACGCCCATCGATTTCGCCTACGCCATCCATACGGAGGTTGGGCACGGCTGCATCGGAGCACGGGTCAACGGGGCCATGGCCCCCCTTCGGTACGAGCTGCGGAACGGGGACATCTGCGAAATCCTCACTCGCAAGAACCATCTGCCGAGCGAGGACTGGCTCAAGATCGCCCGCACGAACCGGGCGAAGAGCAAAATCCGGGCGAGGCTGAACGCCGAGGCCAAGCGGGAGAGCATCGAGATCGGCCGGAAGCTGCTGGAGAAAGAAGCGCGGTCCCACGGTTTGAGCCTGCGGCGGGTCCGCTCCGCTCCGGGGCTCGCCGATGCCATGAAACGCCACGGCGCTCCGAACCTGGACGACCTGTTCGCCGCCATCGGCTACGGCAAGGTTTCGGCGGCCCGCGCCCTGGCCGACGCCGTCCCCGCGGAGCAGCTCAAGCCCGCGCCCGAGAAGGAACCCGCCCCGGAGTCGGGGTTTGCAGGCGCCGTCCGACGCATCATCGGGCGGGACCCGGGTCAGATCCTCGTGAGCGGCCAGAACGACATCCTCGTACACCGGGCGCGGTGCTGCTCCCCGCTGCCGGGTGAAGCGATCGCCGGATACATCACCAAGGGAAAGGGCGTCGCGGTTCACGCGGCCAAATGCCCACACCTCGCGGACCTCGCACGAGACCCGGAACGTCAGGTGGACGTGTCGTGGAAGTCCACCAGCGGAACCCGGTACGACGCCGGCTTCCTGGTGCGCGTCGAGAACCGCAAGGGCATGCTCGCGGACATCACCAAGATCATCGCCGAGGCGGACACCGATATCCGGGCCTTCGAAGGCACCGCTGACGACGCGGAACGCGGCGACATCTATGTCACCGTGGCGGTGCAAAACGCCAAGGAGGTCGGCGCCATTTCCCGTCTGTTACAGACAGTCCCCGGTGTGATCGAGGTCCAGCGCGGCTCCCCGACCCGGTAGGTCGTTGCGTTCCGGGGCCGGGGCTGCCGTGAGACCGCGGAGCCGGGGCGCGGACCGAGCCGGGCGGAGTTAGCCGACCGGGGTCGGGGCGTCTTCTCGCTGCCTGGCGAGCCGGCGCAGGAGGTGGTGGCTGTAGATCCCGGTCTCGTGGCCGTCGTTCCAGTGGATCTGCACGCCGTAGTTGCCGACGGGAACGAGCTTCCGGGGCGCGAAATTCGTCGGTAGCAGCAGGGTCAGCGACCGGCGCTTGCCGCTCCATTCGTCCACGCAGGTGGCGCACGGGCAGTGGTTCCGCAGGTATTCGAACCCGAAACGATCTTCCGAGCCATCGTGCCAGCGCACCACCACCGCGTCGCCTTCCGTCCGCACCGACTCGGCCACGCCACCCCGTTCGGCCTGGTTGGATCGCGCCACCTCGAGTGCGACCCGGCGGGCGATCTCCCGATAGGCGACGGCTGCGGGACTCCCGGGATCGCGCGCGACCGTGGGCGTTCCTTCGTCACCGGCGACCACCACCCGCGGGTCAAGCGGGACGCCACCCAGGAAGGGCAGCCCCAGGTCTCCGGCCACTTCCTCGCCGCCGCCGGTCGAGAAGATGTCCGTGCGCTCCCCGCAGTGCGGACAGGCGAACGAACTCATGTTCTCGATCACGCCGAGCACGGGAACGCGAACGGGCTGGAACATCCGGAGTCCCTTTTCGGCGATCGTCCGGGCGACCGCCTGCGGTGTCGTAACGATCACGGCTCCGGCGAGCGCGGCCGTCTGGGCAATCGTGAGCTGAACGTCCCCCGTTCCCGGCGGGAGATCCACCAGCAGATAGTCGAGCTCGCCCCAGACGACACCGGAGAAAAACTGCTGGACGAGCCGTGAGGCCATCGGTCCGCGCCAGATGACCGGAGTCTCCTTGGAGGAGAGCATCCCCATGGAGATGAACCGCACTCCGTGCGCCGCGAGCGGGATCAGCCGGCGATGCTCGTCGGTCGCCGGGCGCTCGTCCGTCCCGAACATGGTTGTCTGCGAGGGCCCGTAGACATCGGCATCCAGAAGGCCGACGCGAGCACCGTCCGCGGCCAGGGCAACGGCGAGGTTCGCGGAAACCGTGCTCTTTCCCACCCCGCCCTTGCCGGACGCAATAGCGACCACGTTCTGCACTCCCTCAGGTTTACTGGGATCCGGCGTGGCGGCGCGCGGACCCGGAGCGCCGGACGGGGGGGCCGTGTTCTGCCCGACCCGGGAGGTCGGAGAGGCGCTCACTTCGGTGCGCACCGCCACCTCCGCCCGTTCGATCTCGGGCAGCCCGAGCAGCGCCTCCCGAACCCGCTCCCGTATCTCGTCCGCAACTTCACTCCCGACATTCGGGAGCGTCACCGTGACGCTGACGATCGGCCGGCAGATCCGGATGTCGGCCACCTGGCCAAGCGCGACGATGCTCTCGCCACCGAACTCGCGATTCCGGATAGGGGCCAGGAGTTCCAGAACCTGTTTCTGATCGAGTTGGGACATGGAGGTGCGGGAAAAACGCCCCTGGAGGGCTTTAGGCCCGATGGGCGGTCCAGAGGGTTTAGGATAGCCGTCGGGATGGGCAGGCGGGTGCTGTTACAGGGAGAATCGTCCGGTGGCCCCTGGACGTGCTCCCTCTTACAATGGGTTGGCCCGGCTGTATCCATGCTTTTCGCTGCCGGCGAAGCGGAACCAGCCGGCATTGGAAGGAGGCCTCTCGTGAACCAGAACCGCCTCGTCACCCGGTACGGGCTGGTGCCAGCGGCCGCGCTCGCTCTTCTTTTTTTCAGCACGGTTTCGGCGCCGGCGAACGGCGCGACCCAGGAACAGGAGGGACAGGAAACCGAGGAACAGCCGGAAGAAACGGAAGGAACACCCGATCCCGCCGAACTCATCCCGCGCTTCACTGACCAGGTCGTGGTGTCCGCTTCCCGGGTCGAACAGGAGATCGTGAACGCGCCGGCCGCGATCGCGGTGATCCCGACCGAGGTCATCGAGACCCAGGCCGCCAGCAACTTCGGCGACCTCCTGCGTCAGGCCCCCGGGGTCAACGTGACGCAGCTCTCCAGCACGCACTACAGCGTCACGAGCCGCGGCTCCTCAGCCGCCCTGGCCACCTCGCAACTGGTCCTGGTGGACGGGCGTTCGGTGTATCAGGACTTCTTCGGTTTCACCAGTTGGGACTTTCTCTCGGTGGGACTGGATGACCTGGACCGGATCGAGGTGGTGAACGGACCGGCTTCCGCCATCTGGGGAGCGAACGCCATGAGCGGCGTCGTGAACCTGATCACCAAGACGCCGCGGGACGCTCTGGGAACGACGCTGAACCTCCGGTTCGGTTCCTTCGATCGCAACGTCACCGGCAACCCGATGGACGCGGGCAACCAGCTCATGGGGTCCCTGACCCACGCGCAGGCGCTGAACGATCGCTTCGCCTATCGGGCGACCGTCAGTTTCACCCGGCACGATCCGCTTCCGCGGCCGTCCGGCGAGATCCCGAACGACACCGGCACTCTCTACCCTCCGCTGCAGGGAGTGACGGCCCGGATGCCGAAGGTGGATCTGCGGGCCGACTGGGACTCGCCCGACGGCCAGAGCGGATTCCGCTTCTCGGGCGGCTACGCGGGGAGCACGGGGATCCTCCACTCCGGGATCGGGCCCTTCAACGTCCAGAACGGGGCAAGCATGTCGTATGGCCGGGTCCAGTACGTACGCGGTTCCATGGAGATCGGGGCCTTCCTGAACCGAACCTCCGCGGGCTTCGACTCGCTGCTTTCCCGCGTCCCCACCGGCGAGTTTCTCGACGGTACGATCAAGACCAACACCTACGACATCAGTTTCAAGGACACGAAGTTCCTGGGCGGACGCCATCTGTTCAGCTACGGCGCCAGCGCCCGGTTCGTGACCCTCGACTTCACCCTCGCCCCCGCGGGTGACGGACGGAGCGAACAGGGGATTTACGTCAACGACGAGATCTTCCTGAACGACCGCTGGCGCTGGATCGTCGGAACCCGGGCGGACCGGATCAGCATCTTCGACAAGATGGTGCTGTCCCCTCGGACAACCCTCATCTTCAAGCCAACCCCGACCCAGTCGTTCCGCGTTTCCTACAATCGCGCGTTCCGCGCCCCGTCGCTCAGCAACACGTTCCTGGACACGACGATCGGCGAACCGGCTCTCTTCGATCTCCGTCCGGTGTTCCGTGGCTTCTTCGGTGCGCTCAGCATCCCGGATTCCGCACTGCCGGCCCCGGTCAACTACACGATTCCCATCGGGGTCGTGGGAAACCCCAATCTGGTCCAGGAGACCCTCACCGCCTACGAAGTCGGCTGGTCCGGGGCGCTGAGCGACTGGATCGGCGCGAGCGCGGCCGTCTACGTCAATGACATGCGGGACAGCATCGACTTCACCGATACCGGTTTCTGGTCCGGTGAGAACCCGCCGCCGGGATGGAACGAGGCGTTCGCCGAGGTCGGGGATTTCATCGGACGGCTGGCCGGTGTCCTCCCTCCCGGGACCCTGCCCCCGGAGATAGCAGCCATCTCGGTCAATCCCGCATATCTGATCGACGCCCTGGGCGGGCTCGCGGGGGTCCAACTCCCGGCGGCGTTCAGTTACGTCAACCGGGTGTCGGTCCGGAACTCCGGGATCGAACTCGGCCTCACCGGCCGCCGCGGTGACGTCGGGGGGTTCGTCAACTACTCGTGGCAGATGGAGCCCGTCGTCGAAGGGTTCGGAGAAGAGGACGCCGATGAAATCAGCATCCCGGCGGCGCACCGCATCAACGCCGGCGTCGACGCGGAGTTCGGCGCCGTGGACGTGGGGCTCTCGCTGAACTACACCGACCGGGCCTACTGGACCGACGTGCTGACGGCGGAGTACTACGGCTGGACCGAAGCCTTCACGATGGTCAACGCCACCCTGGCGGTGAATCTGATGGAGGGCCGTTTTCAGCCGTCGGTCCGGATGATCAACCTCCTCAACCAGGAGATCCAGAATCACGTCTTCGGCGACGTGCTGCGGAGACAGATCATCGGGGGTTTGCGCTACCGGTTCTGATCCGGACCCGAGCGGGAGGCGAACCGCGGCGGACACTGGCGGCTCGCCAATCCGCGTAGAATCGGCGGGCGGCGGTCGCGCGGAGCTCCACCAGGCGGCACGGCGCCGGCTACCCGCAGACCGAAGGAGGTTCTGGTGAGACTCAAGCGAGCCGTCCATAGTTGCGCGCCGTACTTCGCGGCGGCGCTCGCGTCGGCCTTCCTGGTCACGCAGCCGGACGCCGCGCGCGCCGCCGTGCAGGAGGAGCAGGATCCGGCGCAGGAAACGGAGGAACAGGAAGAGCGCGAGGGTGAGGCGGCCGATCCGGCCGACATCATTCCGCGCTTCACCGACCAGGTCGTGGTATCGGCCTCCCGGGTGGAGCAGGAGATCGTCAACGCCCCGGCCGCGATCGCCGTGATCCCCACCGAGGTCATCGAGACCACCCCGGCCAACAACTTCGGCGACCTGCTCCGCCAGGCTCCCGGCGTCAACGTCACCCAGCTCTCCAATACGAACTACAGCGTCACGAGCCGCGGCTCCTCCGGGGCGCTCGCCACCGCGCAGCTCGTCCTGGTGGATGGCCGTTCCGTCTACCAGGACTTCTTCGGCTTCACCAGTTGGGACTTCATCTCGGTGGGGCTCGACGACCTCGAGCGGGTCGAGGTGGTCAACGGGCCGGCCTCGGCGGTCTGGGGCGCGAACGCCATGAGCGGCGTGGTGAACCTGATCACCAAGGCGCCGCGCGACAACCAGGGAACCACGCTCGACCTCCGGTTCGGCGCCTTCGATCGCAACGTCACCGGCAACCCGATGGACACGGGCAGCCAGTTCATGGGCTCGCTGACCCACGCGCAGGCCGTCAACGACCGCTTCGCCTACCGGGCGACCGTCAGCTTCACCCGTCAGGACGCCCTTCCCCGCCCGTTCGGCGAAATCCCGAACGGGACCGGCACCCTGTATCCCCCCGTCCAGGGAGTGGATGCCCGGATGCCCAAGGTGGACCTCCGGGCGGACTGGGACGCCCCGGACGGCGAGAGCGGCTTCCGGTTCTCCGGCGGCTACGGAGGAAGCCAGGGAATCCTTCACTCCGGGATCGGTCCTTTTCACGTCAAGCCGGGAAGCGCCATGTCATACGGCCGCGTCCAGTACCTCCGGGGCTCGATGGAAATCGGCGCCTTCGCGAACCGCACCGCGGTCCCGTTCAGCTCGATCCTGTCCCAGACCCCCACGGGGCAGTTCCTCGAGGGCAACATGAACTCGACGGCCTACGACATCAGCATGAAGGACACCAGGTTCCTGGGTGGACGGCATCTGCTCAGCTACGGCGCCAGCGCCCGCTACCTCACCCTGGACTTCACCCTCGCCCCGGAGGGTGACGGCCGCAGCGAGATGGGGGCCTACGTCAACGACGAGATCTTCCTGAGCGACCGTTGGCGCTGGATCGTGGGAACCCGTGCGGACCGGATGAGCGTCCTGGACAAGATCGTGCTGTCGCCCCGCACGACCCTCATTTTCAAACCGACTCCCACGCAGGCCTTCCGGGTGTCCTACAACCGGGCGTTCCGTGCCCCTTCGCTCACCAATTCCTTCCTGGACACGCTGATCGGTCAGCCCGCGGTCTTCGATCTCCGTCCCGTCTTCCGGGGCTTCTTCGGTGCGCTGAGCATCCCGGATTCCGCGCTGCCGGCCCCGGTGACCTACACGATCCCCATCGCCGTGGTGGGCAATCCATCGCTGGTGCAGGAATCCCTCACCGCCTACGAAGTGGGCTGGTCGGGAGCGCTCAACGACTGGCTGGGGGCGAGCGCGGCCGTCTACGTCAACGACATGCGGAACAGCATCGACTTCACCGACGACACCTTCTGGTCCGGCGCGGACCCGCCTGCCGGATGGAACGAAGCGTTCGCCGAGGTGTCGGATTTCATCGGACGGCTGGGGGCCGTCCTCCCTCCCGGCACGCTTCCCCCGTCCATCGCCGCCATCGCCACGAACCCCGGATACCTGATCGACGCCCTGGGCACCCTCGCGGGCGCCCAGCTCCCCTCCTCGCTCACGTACATCAACCGGACGTCGGCGCGGAACTCCGGGATCGAACTCGGGCTCACCGGACGCCGCGGCAACGTCGGCGGCTTCCTCAACTACTCGTGGCAGGCCGAACCGGTGGTGGAAGGGTTCGGCGAGGAGGACGCCGATGAGATCAGCATTCCGGCGGCGCACCGCGTCAATGCCGGCATCGACGCGGAGATCGGCGCCGTGAATCTCGGACTGTCGCTCAACTACACGGACCGCGCCTACTGGACCGACGTCCTCACCGCGGAGTACCACGGCTGGACCGAGGCCTTCACGCTGGTGAACGCCACGCTGGCGGTCAACCTGATGGAGGGCCGGGTCCAGCCCTCGGTCCGGGTCATCAACCTCCTGAACCAGGAGATCCAGAACCACGTCTTCGGTGACGTGCTGCGGCGGCAGATCATCGGAGGGTTGCGCTACCGGTTCTGATCCGGGCGCACCCCCACCGGGGAGCGGGCGCCGGCGCCTGCCACCCGTCGGTTAGCGGGAGTTCTGATCGGTGGACGAGCTGTCGGACTTCAGGAACCGGTCGAACCAGGCCACGTAGCGCTCGTAACGGTCCTTCTGGAAGGAGGGGAGCCGGATCCCGTGGCTCTGTCCGGGGTAGATGATGAGCTGCGTCGGTACCCCGAGCCGCCGGAGGCTCTGGTAGAGGTTCTCCGACTGGCTGAGCGGGACGTTCCAGTCCTTCTCTCCACAGAGGACGAGAGTGGGCGTCGTAACGTGGTGCACCCGCGAAATGGGAGACAGCCGGTCGTAGAGCTCGGGGTTCTCCCAGGGGAGCCCCAGCTCCAGCTCCCACTCGAGCTGGTAGTGGTCGTTCCCGTAGGCGGCGCGGTATTCCGTTTCACTGGAGCCGCTGACCGCGGCGTGGAACCGGGTGGTCTTGGTGATCACGTAGTTCGTGAGGATCCCGCCGTAGCTCCAGCCACCGACGCCGAGGCGCTCCGGATCGGCCCAACCGCGTTCGATGACGTGGTCCACCGCGGCGTTCACGTCCTCGTAGTCCAGGTTCCCCCAGTCGGCCCAGATGGCGTGGGAGAACGCCTCGCCCCGGCCCGAGGAGCCACGGGGATTCGCCGCCACCACCAGGTAGCCGCTCGCCGCGAAGAGCTGCCAGGTGGACTGGAAGGACGTCGAGAACTGGGACACCGGCCCGCCGTGGATCCAGAGGATGGTCGGATAGCGCCGCCCCTCCTCGAAACCGGGAGGCTTGGTGACGAAGCCCTGAATCTCGGTCCCGTCGGAACTCGGGAAGGTGATCCTCTCCACGGCGGCAAGCTCGATCTCCGCGAGTTTCGCGTCGTTCTCCCCGGTCAGCCGTCTGGGCTCCTCGCCGAACGTCCATGCGATCACCTCCGGAGGCCGGTCAGTCCTCGCTGCCACCGCCACGACCCGGTCCCCGACCATTTCCATGTCGCGAACGTCGCGCTCTCCCGCGATGACCCGCTCGGCAACCGCCGCTTCCGAAACACCGAACGACGCCAGGTGCCGGTTGCCGGAGTCCTCGAGCAGCGCCACGACCGCCGATCCATCCGCGCTGAACCGCGGATTCGAGAGGTTGCGGTCGAGTCCTGCCGCGACATGGACGACTTCGTCGGTGGCCCGGTTGAGCGCGTACAGATGCTCGGTGGCGTACCAGATCAACTCGGGTTTGCGGTTGCCGGTGTGGGCGATCCAGCCGCCATCGGGGCTGAACACCGGTGACCGGTCCGGCCCGAGGTTGCTCGTGAGCCGCACCGGCTCGGTCGTCTCGCCGGCGGTGCGTGGAATGAGAAAGAGGTCCGAGTTGTCGGTGGCGTCCGGATCGCCGCCCTCCGGCGGCCGGACGCTCACGAAGACAAGTTCCGAGCCGTCGGGCGAGAACACCGGGGAGCCGTCGTCGTAGGGGCCGAAGGTCTTCTGCTCGTGCGAGCCGTCGGACGCGTCCACCACGTAGATGTGCCGGCGCCGGTCGTCGAGGTAGCCGCGGCCGTCGCGCTTGAACTGACGGCGGTCAATCACGAGCGGGACGGGCTCGGGTTCCTCTCCCTGCTCTGCTTCGTTCGGATCCGGGTCCATCGAGACCACCGCCAGGGCGCTCCCGTCCGGCGCCCACGCGAAGGAGGACACCCCCGCGGGCAGACGGGACAGGACCCTCGCCTCGCCGCCCGCCAGGGGAAGCAGCCAGATCTGGGTCTTGTCCCCTTCCCCGGAACTCAGGAACGCGAGCTGGGATCCATCCGGACTGAACCGCGGTTGGGACGCCGAGCGCCCCGCCCGGGTCAAGGGCGCCGAGTCGCCCCCCGCGAACGGAACACCGTGGATCCGGCTCGCGGACTTGTTCTCGTCGAGATCGATCCGGGACACCACGTAGACAACGAACTCGCCGTCCGGCGAGAGCTGGGGATCGGAGACCGAGGCGATCCCGAGCGCGTCCTGAATCGTGAAGCTGCGCTGGGCGGAGGCCGGCGCCGCAACCAGGGCCAGGAGGCCGAGAGCGGTCAACCCGTGGCGGAGACAGGTGGAGCCGCGGAGAGAAACGTACTCACGGAGCGGGGTCATGCGGGACCTCCTGCGCGGATGGAGCCGCGCGACGCGACTACCGATACGAAGCGACGACCTCGTCCAGAACCTCGGGCGGCGGACGAAGCTGGTCTTCCGAGAGCAGCGCCAGCGGCTCGTCGCAGAGTTCGAGGCTGTCGAGGAAGGTGCGCTTGCTGGTGTCCAGATAGAGGAGACCGGTCAGGAACAGGTTCTTCTCGTTGGCTTCGAGCACGAGCTCCTGAGCCGCGCGCCGATCGGTCGGGTCGTAGCCCCGCTCCAGCTTCCGGAGGCGCACCCAGGACCCGTCGTGGAGCTGGACCTCCTGATCGGTCCCCTCCTCGTACTCGACCTCGATCTGGTCCATCGCCGGCACGAAGTCGAGGATGTGGATCGGCTCCTCGTTGTCCTTGCCCCAGGTGTAGCTCTTCGTCGAACCCGCGTGGTTGTTGAAGGTGACGCAGGGGCTGAGGATGTCGATGACGGCGGTGCCGTTGTGGGAGAGCGCTCCGCGCAGCAGGGCGACCAGTTGCTTCGGGTCCCCGGCGAACGACCGCGCCACGTAGGTGGCTCCGAGCTCGATCGCCATGCCGCAGAGGTCGATGTTGGGCAGCCGGTTCACCTCGCCGGACCGGAGCGCCGCATTCTCGTCGGCGGTGGCGGAGAACTGGCCCTTGGTCAGCCCGTACACGCCGTTGTTCTCCACGATGTAGATGAGCGGCAGATTGCGCCGCACGAGATGCACGAACTGCCCGATCCCGATGGAGGCGGTGTCGCCGTCGCCGGAGACGCCGACCGCCACCAACTGGCGATTGGCGAGTACCGCCCCGGTCGCCACCGACGGCATACGGCCGTGCACCGCGTTGAAGCCGTGGCTGTGGTTCAGGAAGTACGCCGGCGTCTTGGAGGAGCAGCCGATCCCGGAGAGTTTGGCCACCTGGTGGGGACGCACGTCGGACTCGAAGAACGCGCGGATCAACTGGCTGGAGATCGCGTCGTGGCCGCAACCCTTGCAGAGCGTTGACGGCTTTCCCTTGTAGTCGGAGGGCGTCAGGCCCAGGCGGTTGACCTTCCGCGGTCGTGAGGAGGCGTCGGGAGCAGGCATCGAAGAATCCTCGGTCAGGCGGCGCCGATCTCCATCTCGGTAACGTAGTCCACGATGGTCTGGGCGTCCATGGGGTGTCCGCTGTAGTGCCTGAGACTCCGGAGCACCCCCGGGGGGATCCGGTCTCCGTACTCGGCCCGTAGCAGCTGGAGCAGCTGTCCGTCCCGGTTCTGGTCGAGGACGACGACCCGCTGGTGCGAGGTGATGAAGTCGAGGACGGACGGGCAGAAGGGAAGCGCCCGCGGGCGCAGATAGTCCATTTCGATCGCC
Organism: uncultured Acidobacteriota bacterium; assembly: GCA_964448205.1. Lineage (GTDB taxonomy): Bacteria > Acidobacteriota > Vicinamibacteria > Marinacidobacterales > Marinacidobacteraceae > Marinacidobacterium. The sequence continues at coordinate 1,445 of CAYUVU010000234.1, read as the reverse complement.
GCTTCATCACGAAGCCGGGTCCGCGCTTCCTCGATCGCGGGGTCCGAGGAACCGAAGCCGATGATTCCCAGCGGGCTCGCCGGTTCCACCTGATCCACGACGGGCGGCGGCACCATCTCCCGCGCCGTCTCGAACTTGCGGTCGAGCCGGGTCATGATCCGGACATAGGCCTCTTCGCTCTCGGTGTACTCGGCGCTCTCGTCGTGGCCGCTACCCCGCGTGAAGTACGCCGCCCCGGGATGCTCGGTCCCCGGGAGCGTCCGGTAGGGGATCGCATCGCCATCGACATCGGCGTAGCGCTGGAAGGTCCCACCCAGCTTCTCCAGGTCCTCGCGGGTGAGCACCTTGCCGCGGTCCATCGGCCGGTCCGGATACTCGAAGGGATCCGTGGACCAGATGTTCATGCCGAGGTCGAGATCGGACAGCACGAAGACCGGCGTCTGGAGCCGCTCCGCCAGGTCGAAGGCTCGCCAGCCGAACTCGAAGCACTCGCGCGTCGAGGCCGGGAGCAGGCACACGTGCTTGGTGTCCCCGTGGGAGAGCGTGTAGGTGGAGAGGATGTCGCCCTGGGCGGTGCGCGTCGGCAGACCGGTCGAGGGCCCGACGCGCTGGATGTTCCAGATCACCAGGGGGATCTCGGCGTAGTAGCCGAGCCCGACGAACTCCGACATCAGCGAGATGCCCGGTCCGGAAGTGGCGGTCATCGCCCGGGCGCCGGCCCATCCGGCGGCCAGCGCCATGCCCACCGCGGCGAGTTCGTCCTCGGCCTGGACCACTGCGTAGGTCGCCTTTCCGTCCGGACCCTTCCGGTACCGCTTCAGGAAACCCGTGAGCTGCTCCACGACGCTCGAGGACGGGGTGATGGGGTACCAGGTCGCGACGCTCGCTCCCCCGAACATGGCGCCGAGCCCGGCGGCGGCATTTCCGTCGATGAGGATCTTGCCGCGATTCTTGTCCATGCGCTCGAGGGTGAAGGGGTCCCGTTTGACCAGGTTCTCGCGCGCGTGGCGGATCCCGATCTCCACGGCCCGCCGGTTCAGTTCGACGGCGGCCTTCTTGCTCCGGAACTGGCTGTCGATGGCCCCGAAGATCTCCTCCACGTCGATCGAGAGCAGTTCTCCCAGCAACCCGACGTAGATCATGTTGGCGAGGAGCTTCCGCAGCCGCACCTCTCGGGTCACCTCGGCGGCGAGCTCCTGGAACGGCGCCGGATAGAACACCAGGTCGTCCCGCCGGCGCTCCAGCCGCAGGCCTTCCTCGTAGACGACGGCGCTGCCCGGGCTCAGGGATTCGACGTCCCGGACGGCGGTCTGGGGATTGAGCGCCACCAGGTAGTCCACGTTCCGCTTGCGCGCCACCCAGCCATCCCGGTTCGCGCGAATGGTGAACCAGGTCGGCAATCCCGCGATGTTCGAGGGAAAGAGGTTCTTGCCGCCGACCGGGAT
>CAYUVU010000233.1:0-19024 GCA_964448205.1 uncultured Acidobacteriota bacterium | reverse complement strand
CAGTAGCCGCTCTGAAACAGCCGGCTACCGGCGGGTCGTGACGACTCCAGGGTCTTCGCTTTCGGCATCCGTACAGACTCCGTCGTATTCGGGTTGAGGTCAAGTCGGTGGTGACGACACCGTGTCCCGGACAAGACAGCTCGGCGAGCTGTCTACGGCGTTGCTGGCGGCAAAGGCCGGCAGTCCCCGCGCTCGGCCGCCACGCGCCATAATCCGCGCGCCGTGACCACCACCTCTCCCTTCTCGCTCGCCGGGATGGACGTCGTGGTGATCGGCGGCGCCTCCGGAATCGGTGAAGCGACCGCCGTGCTGGCCGCCCGCTCCGGCGCCCGGGTGGTGGTCGCCGACCGGGACGAAGCCGCCGCCGGCCGGGTCGTCGCCACCATCGCCGCCGCAGGTGGCGCGGCCGTCGCCCGTGCGGTGGACATCCGGTCCGGGGAATCGGTCGGGAACCTGTTCGGGGGACTCGAGTCGGAGGGGTTCGAGCCGCGCGGACTCGTCTCCACCCCGGGCGTGAACGTGAGGAAGCGTCTCGCCGACACGAACGAGGAAGAGTTCGAGCGGGTTGTCTCGCTGAACCTGAAGGGGACTTTCCATGCCCTCCGCCACGGCGCGGCCAGTCTCGCGCGTTCCGGCGGCGGCAGCGTCGTGCTGCTTTCCTCGATCCGCTCCCAGGTGGTGGAGCCGGGGCAGGGAGTCTATGCGGCCACCAAGGCGGGCATCGTGCAGCTCGCCCGCACCGCGGCGGCGGAGTGGGCCGCCTCCGGGGTCCGGGTGAACGCCCTCGCCCCGGGAGTGGTCGAGACCCCGCTGACCGCCCAGATCGAGAAGCGGCCCGACTGGAAGCAGGCGTACACCGACAAGACCCTGCTTGGGCGCTGGGCGTCGGCGGCAGAGATGGCCGCGCCCACGGTGTTCCTGCTGTCACCGGCGGCGAGCTACGTCACCGGCTCGGTGCTCTTCGCCGACGGCGGCTGGACGGCGGTGGACGGGCGGTTCGACCCGCTCTGAGCGCTGGCCTTCCCTACACGTAGAGCAGGACGCCCCGCGCCGGTTGGCCGGTGGCGCGCTCCACCGCCCGGGCGTAGAGGCCGACCTGCCGGCGGTAGCGGGCCTCGCTGGCCTGGAACCCGGGGTCCTCGGGTGGCCGGGAGTCCGTCTTGAAGTCGAGGACCGTCCAGGCGCCCCCGGCGTTGGGTTGGAAGACCAGATCGGCGACTCCCTCCACCAGGGTCGGGCCGGGGCCGGCGGGAGCGGTGGTGGCTTCGGGCTCGGCGAAGGATTCCGTCTCCAGCGTCGAAGCGGTCTCCGGCTCGTGGTGCAGTGCGGTTTCGCGGCCCGGAGGCCCGCGGTGCCGGTCTGGAGACCGGTGTTCCAAGCCGTCGGCGGGCTCGAAGTGGAGGAGCGGCAGCTCCCGGTAACACGCGCCGTGTTTTGCCGCCCGCCGGGCCTCGGCCAGGAGCGGGTGGCCGAGCGCAGCGCTCACCGCCTGCGCCGCGGCGGGGCCGAGTTCGTCCTCGAGGTCCAGTTCCCGGGCGGCGCGGGCGGTTTCCGCTTCGATCTCCGCCTTTTCGGCGTCGAGGGGAATCTGCTCGAGAACCCGGTGGACCAGCTCCCCGAACGCGACCCCGGCGGGGCGCTCCGAATCCCGCGGCAGTCCTTCGACATCCAGTCTCTCGATGTCCACCTCCCGGGCGTCCACCGGGTCGCTCGAGGGTTCCAGCGCGGCGAACGCCGTGGCCGGGATTGCCCGGCGGGTCGGGACCCGCCCGGCATCGACGGCTTGCCGCCGCCGGGCGAGGAAGGCGGCTTCGCCCGCCTTTCCGTCGCCGGGAGCGCCGCCGGCCGCATCCGCCCTGAGCAGGTCCCATAGCGGGGCGGTGCCGCGCCGGTTCGCCGCTCCGCCCGAAGGCCCCGACTCGCGCGTCCGGGGTGTGGCGGCGCCGCGTCCGAGCAGCGGTTTGAGGCCCGCCGCCACCGGGGCGAGCAGGCTCTCCTCCGGGGAATCTCCCTCGGACACCGGCGCCGCCAGCAGGTCCCGGGCCCGGGTCATCGCGACGTAAAGGAGCCGGTCGAGCTCCGCGAGGTCCTCCGCCTCCTCGGCCGGGATCCCCTCGATGAGGTCCCAGGGAACGATGCCGGCCCCCAGGTCGCACGCGTAGAGCCGCTCCCTCGCTTTCACGATGCGGCCCGCCCGTCCGCGCCGGGGCACGGCCCCGTCACACAGGACAACCACCGGGAACTCGAGCCCCTTGGCGGCATGGGTGGTCATGATCCGCACGCCGCGCACGTCCTCGTCGATGGCGTGTGCGGACCCCGCGTCCGGGTTTTCCGCTTCCGACGCCAGTTGCTCCACGAACCCGCGGAAGGAGAGTCCTCCGCGCGCCTCGAAGGCGCGCGCGGCCTCGCCAAGCCGGCGGAGGTTCGAGAGCACCTGGTCCGGGGAGTTCCAGAACGCGAATCCGGTCTCCGCGCGGTGCCTTCCCAGAAGCTGCTGGAGCGTCACCGCGATCGGCTGGTGGGTCCGGCGGCGGTGGAGGTCGTAGAGGAACGCGAGCCCGTCCCGGATCGTCCGGTCCGCCGCCCGAGCCCCAGTGCCGTCGTCGTCATCCAACTCCAGCAACCGGGCTCGGCCGGGCCTCAGCCGGATCTCCGGATGGCGTTCGCGGAAGAGGAAGAGATCCTGGTCCGGGATCGCGAACAGCGGGCCCCGAAGGGTCGCGTAGACGCTCAGTTCGTCCTCGGGAAACTCGACGGCGGTGAGGGCCGCGCGGAGGAACGACAACTCCGCGCTGCCGATGTAGCTCTGCACCGCCGCCAGCGAGTGCGGGATGCCGAGGTCCTGAAGGGCATCGGCATAGGGTTGGGGCACGAGCCGCCCGTAGTTCCGGAAACGCCGGAAGAGCAGGCAGATGTCGCTCGGTTCCACCCGCCGCGAGGGACGCCCGTCCGCCGCCGAGACCTCGAAACCGCTGTCCAGAAGCCCGCGGACGAACTCCGCGACCGCCTGCGGCTCGTGCTCCTCGAAATGCCGCAGGTAGGGGGTGTGCGGCAGCGGGATAGCGGCGAGCGCCGGTCCCTCGGTCGGCTCCCGGAACGCGTGGAGCGGCACGTAGTCCACCTGCCGCGCGAGGCCTCCCAGCCCCGGGCCCGTTTCGAACGCCGGTTTGAGGACCTGGTTCACGAAGTCGCAGATGGCGGGAACCGAACGGAAGTTCGTGGTCAGCCGCACCTCGGCGGCGCCGCTGGCGAGCAGGCGCGCCTTGACGCGCAGGTAGTGGCCCACGTCGGCCCGCCGGAATCGATAGATGGATTGCTTGGGGTCCCCGACCAGGCAGAGCCGGCCGGGCCTCGGGACGGCCTCGTCCCAGTCGCCGTCCGGCGGTTCCTCGGCGGTCAGCAGCAGGACGATCTCCGTCTGCATCGGGTCGGTGTCCTGGTACTCGTCCACCACGAGGTGGCGCAACCGCCCCGCGAGTTCCCTGCGGACCTCCGGGTGGTCACGGAGCAGGCTGCGCGTCCGCAGCAGCAGGTCGTCGAAGTCGAGCCGGCCCGCTTTCGCTTTGGCGCTCTCGTAGTCGTCCACCAACCCGCGCAGGTCCTCCCGCAGGAGGGCCGCAAGATCCGCATTGCTCTGCCGCTGGAACGCGGCGAGGCGGGTCCGGAAGGCGTCCCGCCACTTGCGGGTATGGGGGAAGCCGGAGGGCGTGCGGCCGCCATACGCCGGGACCCTGAGCTCCGCGAGCGCCTGCTCGAGCCAGTCCAGATCTCTTCCGGAGCCGTCTTCCCGTGCCCGGACCTCCCGGGCGAGATCCGCGGCGGCGGCGAGGGAGCGCACCAGCCAGTTGGGTCGCGCTCCCGGCGAGTCTTTCGGAAGCGACCGGTAGAGATCCTCGAGCATGAAGAGGGAAGGGACCGGCTCGCCCTTCTCGCCGCCGGGGCGATCCACGAGATCCAGGATCGCGGTCTCCGCATCCCAGGCGCGCCGCTTCCAGGGTGCGTCGAGGGATCGGTAGTCGAGGAGCCGCAGGCCGGCCTGGTGGAGGACGTCGAGCGGGCTCACCATCGGGTTCCGGCTGCGGCGCAGCAGGCGGCCGACCCCCGGTCCCGGGTCCCCGAGCTGCCGGTCGACGAAACGGCGGAACACCCGGTCGAAGAAGGCCCGCTGCTCGGCGTCCGTCAGGATCTGGAAGTCGGGGTCCACCCCGGCCTCGATGGGGCGCTCCCGCAGGATGGTGGCGCAAAAGGCATGGATGGTCCCGATGGACGCTTCCTCGATCTGGGAAAGCGCCGCTTCGAGGCGCGGTCCCGCCGCCACCCCCTCCGGGCCGGCCGCGGCGCTTTCGATCCGGGACTCGAGGCCCTGGCGAATTCTGAGCCGCAGTTCACCGGCGGCTTTCTCCGTGAAGGTGATCGCCGCAATCTGTCCGATCCCGGCGGTGCCCGCGGCCACCATCTCGACCACCCGGTCCACGACCGACGTGGTCTTCCCGGTGCCGGCCGCCGCCTCCACGACCAGCGTGGTGTCGTGGTCCCGGCGGATGCGGTCCCGGGCCGCGGCGTCCGGAAGGGCGCTCACGGGAGGCTCCGGATCCCGACGACGTCGTCGAGGGCGGCCGCGAACCCGGCCCGGGCCTTGGTTCGGACGTGCCCCGCGGGCCGCGGTCCGCAGACCGGGAGGTAGTCGCAGTAGTCGCACACCCGGTAGGTGACTCCGGGGTTGGGCAGGGCCGGGAAACGCCCGCCCTGGACCGCCCGGTCGAGTCCGGCGACGAACGACTCGAAGACCGTCCGCGAGGCCTCGCCCGCGGCATCCACGACGGTTTCCAGATACGCCCCGCGGATCGTCGCGTAGTAGAGCCGGCCCGAGGCCGCGGGAGATCCGGACAGCGCCTCGTAGGCCAGGGCGTAGAGGAGCGGCTGGAGGGCCCGGCCGCCGAACAGGATGCTCTGGGTGTCGGTGGTCTCGATCGAGGCCCGTCCGGTCTTGTAGTCCGTGATCTGCACGGTTCCGTCGGGGAGCCGCTCCACCACGTCGATGGAGCCGTGGAGCCGCAGTCCGCCGGGAAGCACCGCCGCCTCGGTCCGGCTGGCCGGGTCGGCGGGTTGTTTCGCCCCCATGCCGAAGGTGAGCTCGTTCGCCAGGGGGACGCGCCCGGTCTCCGCGTACCGGTGCAGGAAGCCGCGCAGGTCGCCGAGCAGCCCGTCCATCTGGTCTCGCCAGATGCGCTCGATCGCCGGGGCGACCCGCTCGCGCACTTCGGCCTCCACGCGCTGGAAGATCTCCGCCAGCAGCTCGAATGCCTCGTCGAGCCGTTCTTCCCGAAGCGGGGCCAGCCCGCGCTCCCGGAATTCCCGTCCCAGATGGAAGAACACGTCGTGCAGGAGCGACCCGCGGGTGAGCGGGTCCAGGTGGACCAGCGCCTCGGGACGTTCGACCGGCCGCAGCCGGACGAGGTTCTTGAGAAAGAACTGATAGGGGCAGGCGGCGTACGCCTCGAGGCCGGTCGCCGAGAAGGAGCGGTTTCCGGGGCGGTGCCGTTCGAGCGCCTCCAGCGCGGCCTGGTTCGGGTTCAGGAAGCCGTCGGGAGACTGCCACTTCCATTGCTGGCGCATGTACTCCTGGCGAAGCGCCCGCGCCAGCGCCGGATCGGACAGCAGATACGCTGCCGCCCCGGCGTCCCCCGCGCGGGCCCCCGGTCTGCCGAGCGCCGACGCGACCTGCGCGAGATCGAACTCGCGCCGGTCGATCGCGAGCGACGCGTCGCGGGGCGCGCGAATCCCGCGAACCACCTTGCTCTCCCGGCCTGCCCGGGAACGGATTTCGGCGAGTGTCGGAATCTTGCCGAGACCCGCCCGGAACGCTTCCGCCAGGTAGTACGACGGCACCTGGGGACGGCCCTCGACGAGATTCAGCGAGGAATAGCTGAGCGTGAGTCTCCGGGTGGCCGCGCCGATTCCGATCCGCAGCCGCAGGCGTTCGCGCTCGGCCAGATCGGAACGCACCGGCAGGTCCGGAGAGAGCGCCGCGCGCTCCCGGTCGAGGAGCATCGGATCCTCGCGGAGCACGCGGGGGAACGCCCGTTCGGAGAGTCCCGGGACGGCCACCACGTCGAAGGCGAGCCCGCGTGCGGCGTCGATGGGCCCCACCCAGACCCGGCCGTAGCGGCTGCCCCGGGAGCGGGTGACCACCTCGGCGAGCCGCCCGGCGAGGCTTTCCCGCACTTCGTCGAGGGTGACTTCGCTCACGTCCCGCATCGGGTCCGTCTCCGCCAGGCAGTCGATCACTCCCTGGGGATGGAGGAGTGCGGCGCGGGCCAGTCCCTCGAGGTGACGCGTCCACTCGGAATAGCTCGCGTGCGGGGAGGGGAGGGCCGCCAGCCGGCGGAGGATCGGCAGGGCGGTCTCCGTCAGCCGCCGGAGGTCGCCCTGGCGCGACCGGAGGTGCTCCCGCCTGGCCTCGTCCTCCTCCGCCTCTTCGTCCTGCCGCAGCCGGTCCGCGAAGCGGGCGAGGCGCCTCTCCCAGCGGTCGAGACCCCCGATGACCTCGGAGTCCAGGATGAGCCGCTCCCAGCGGCGCGGCGCCACGAAACCCGGGACCTCCAGCGCCGCTTCTCCCTCGGCGCCGGCCCCGGGCAGCTCCGCCCGGGCGGACGGAGTCTCGCCGAGCGAGAGGTATTCCGCGAACCGCGTCGCGGAGAGCCCTTCCCGGGCGCAGTCCAGCAGGACGAGAAAGGCGCGCCCGGCCGGGTGCGGCCGCCGGGCGCCGGCATCGAAGAACGCCGGGATCCCGGCGCGCTCGAAGGCTTCCCGAAACGCCGAAGCCTGGGCGGCAGGCTCGGGGAGGAGGACGGCCATCCGGTCGAACGGAACGCCTTCGCCGGCCTCGGCGAGAAACGCGCGGGCGTGCTCGATCGCCTCCGCGGCGGTTCCGGGCGCCGCGGTCACGCTGAGCCCGTGGCGCTCCCGGTCGGGGTCGGGCCGCCGGGTGGCGAACAGATGGCGTTGCGCCGAAGCCACCGCGTCGTCGGGCGGCGCGTCTTCCGAGCCCCCTGCGGTCGCCGGGAGGGTCTCGGCCCCGAGCGCGAGCGCGGCCTGCTCGGTGGCGGTGTCCCCCTCCGGCAGCGTCAGGAACACCTCGGGGGCGGCTCCGGCCAGGGCGCCGGCGAAACGGCGCGCCGCCGCGCCCCAGAGCGGAACGTCCAGCAGGAGGAGGGGGAGCCCCGCCGGGGGACCCGCGCCGCGCTCGATCCGCCGGGTGGCGGCGGAGAACGTCTCCGCCCGGTCGGCGAGGCCCACCTCGGTCAGTGTCTCGAGGTACCCGTGGTAGAGCGCCCCGAGGCACTCGTCCCGCCCGGCCAGCCGGTCGGCGCCGACGCCCGCCAGGCGCAGTTCGTCGAACGTGGAGGCGAGCCGGACGGCGAGCCCCGGCCCCTCGGCGGCTGCGCTGAAGCGTCCGAGCGCTCCCTGCCGGCGCGCCCGGTGGATGACCCGGACGACCGCCGCGAGCCTCGCCGCCGGAGTGAGCGCCCGGAGCCGGCGCGCCGCCAACTCGGAGCGCGCGAGGTGCTGGGCGAGGACGGACAGGCCGAAGCGGAAGGCGCCGAGGAGCGCGCCGGAAGGGCCTCTCGTCTCCGCCACCTCGTGGACCATCCGGTCGGCGGCGTGGCGGCCGGCCGCGACGACGAGGAACGGCTGCTTCGTGCCGAGCCCCTGGAGAAACCGGCGGGCCGCCGCGATACGCACCGCCGCCCGCGGACTCTTGACGAATCGCCTGGGCACCGTTCCCACTATAGGACCGACACGCGACAGATCCTGTCGGGGAAGCGGGCGCCGCCCCCGGAACGGCTACCAGGTCTGGGTTTCGTCGGAATGGAGCTTGGGGGGCAGGCGGTAAGAGATCAAGGGATCGCGCAGTTGCGAGTTGTCCACGAGCGCGGTGAAGCGGTCCACCTTCGCCTTCGCCTCCCAGCGCGGCACCAGGCTGCGCAACCGCCTCGCCAGGCGGCGCTTCGTCCGCAGGTAGAAGAGCAGGCCCCGGGTGGACTGGGGCGGGTAGTTGAGCTTGTCCGCCAGTTCGTCGCCGATCAGGGCGCGGGACACGCGGTACACGTAGTTGGCGAGATGCTGGCGCTCCGTGGGTTTCCGGATGCCGATCACGACGGGCGCGGAGTTGACCAGGGCGTTCGCCATCACGATGCCCTCGATCGTCGGCCGCGGCTCGCAGGCGATGGCCACCCGGCAGAGTTCGAGCGCTTCCGCCTCGCTCCGGAACAGGATGGATTCCGGAACGCCCATCAGGTGCGCCGAGTACCGCCAGATCTGGACGAAGGCTTCGCTCTCCTCCGCCGTCGGCTCGGCGCCGAGCCGCTTCGCCGCCTCGATCACCCGCGCCGAGAAGTTGGCGGCGGCGAGCGAGACGTGCGCGATGTGGATCGGCGTCCCGACCTCCTCCTCGTCCCACTCGTCGGATCTCCGGAGGTGATACCGCACCTGCGCGTGGATGAGCCGGATCCTCACGCTCAGCTTCCAGCCCTCGCCGTGGCGCTCGAGGCCCCCCGGGATCATGATCTCGATGAGCTGGCGGATGTTCTGGCGGAGCCGGCGGACCCCGTGGTCCGTCAGCCTCCCGGTGGTGAAGAACGACTTGCTGATGAGGGTGGTGAAACCCCAGACGATGCTCGAGCCGACCAGCGCCTGGACGTAGAGGTCCGAATCGGCGTGGAACGCCCGGCAGCCGGGATAGACGGCCTTCGAATCGAACCAGTCCGGCTGGACGGAACTGGACTCCATGAGTTCCCTGAGTTCCGCCGGCGCCTCCCGGAAGCCGGCCGCGTCCTCCTCCATCCCCGCCGTGATGATCTCGTGGATCCGTTTCTGGGGCAGGCCCACCATGGACTCGATCGCCGCATCGGCGAGCGGGTCCCCCTTCATGGTGTGCTCGATGTAGCGGTGCGCCAGCTCCGGATCGCTCCAGCGCGCCCTCCCGTACCCGGTGCGGTACGCGGTCGGGACAAAGACCTCCGGAGGTTGCGGCGCGGGTCGCTCTTGGCGCGTGGACATGCAATACCGACCGAGCCGACCGAACCCACCAAACCGATCGAACCGACCGACAAACGGAGCGAACTGTACCGCCTGACGCGTTCCGGCCGTAACCCCGGCGGTGGTCGGGCCGGGCCGGGCCGGGATCGGGCGGGCTTTCCCGGGCCGGGCGCTATCTCCGGCCCCGCAGCAACAGGGCGGCGTCGTCCCCGAGGCTGTAGAGGGCCGGCACGATCAGCAGGGTGACCAGGGTGGCGAAGGCGACCCCGAAAGCGAGCGAAGCGGCCATCGGAATGAGGAACTGCGCCTGGATGCTGCGTTCGGCCATCAGCGGGGCGAGCCCGGCGCAGGTGGTCACCGAGGTGAGGATGATGGGCCGGAAACGGAGGGGTCCGGCCGCGAGGACCGCCTCCCGGGTGGGCATCCCGGCGCGGCGCTCCCGGTTGATGAAGTCCAGCAGCACCAGGGCGTCGTTCACCACGATCCCGACGAGCGGCACCATGCCGAAGAAGCTGGGGATCGAGAACGGCACCCCCATGATCAGGTGGCCGAAAATGGCCCCCGCGAGTCCGAAGGGCACCGCCGCCATGATCACGAAGGGTTGTGTCCACGAGGAGAGCGGCACCGCGAGCAGCGCGTAGATGAGGATCAGCGCCAGCAGCACGTTCTGCTCGAGAGCCTCCAGGGTCTCCGCCTGATCGCCCGCCAGTCCGACGACGTCGAATCGCAGATCGGGATGCTCGTCCGCGAGATCGGGAAGCACCCGCGCCTGGACATCGGCCAGTACCGCCCCGGCGGAGGCGACCCGGGGATCCACGTTCGTGTGGACGGTGACCGCCCGCGCGCCGTCCACGCGCCGGATTGCCGCCAGTTTCTCCGCGCGGGCGAGTTCGGCGACTTCCCCGATGGGAGCCACCCCGCCGTCCGCGCGCCGGACCCGCATCCCGGTCACGTCTTCGGGCCGGGTGCGGCCCGATTCCGGGTAGCGCAGGAGCACGCGGATCTCGTCGCGTCCCCGCTGGATCCGCTGCACTTCCTCGCCGTAGAACGCCTGGCGCAACTGGCGTCCGAACTCGCCGGCGCCGATCCCGATCCCGGCCCCGCCGGAACGGACGCGCGCCACCAGTTCGGGAGCGCTGCCGTCCCAGTCGTCCCGCACCGCACTGACTCCCCCGTACTCGCGGAGGAGCGTCTGCAGGCCCGCCGACGCCGCGTGCAACGCCTCCATGTCGTCTCCGCTGATCCGGATCGAGATGTCCGCCTCCTCGCCCAGGATCGACGTGAGGACCGTCACCTCGCCGCCGTGCGGCAGCGTGCCGGTGAGGCCGCGCAGCCGGTCGCCGATCCCCCGGGCGGTGAAGCCGGCCCGCTGCTCGGCGGGAATGAGCTCGAGCACCACCTGGCCGATGGTGGTTCCGGATCCGGCCAGCGCTCCCCCGATGGCCCCTCCCGGGCCGAAGGGAAGCTGCTGGCCGGAGAGCGCCGTCAGGTTCCGTTGCGGGTCCACGCCGTACTCGGCCCGGACCTCTTCCCGGATCCGGACGATCGCGGCCTCGACCTCTCCGACGACTTCCGCCGTGGCGGTCGCCGAGGAACCGGGCGGGAGCGAGACCTGCACGGTGATCACGTCGCTGTCGAAGGGCGGGGTGGTCTCCACCGGCACCCAGCCGCCGCCCAGGAGGCCCATGGACAGCGCCAGCGACAGGACCCCGAGGGCCACCGTCGCGAGCCGGTTCCTGAGCGACCAGCCGAGCGCCGGGCGGTAGAGGACGTCGATGCTCCAGTCGAGCGCGCGCTGGAAACCGGCCCGGATCCGGGCGAGCCGGCGGCTCGGCCGCACCCCGAGCCCCCCGTGCGCCATGTGGTGGGGAAGGATCCAGGCCGCGTCCACGAGCGAGAAGGCGAGCACCGGGATGACGATGCGGGGCAGGGTGCCCATCAGGTCGCCCCAGATGCCGGGGAGGCCCAGCAGCGGCCCGAACGCCGCCATGGTGGTCAGGACCCCGAACGAGGCGGGAAACAGGACCTGCCGCACCCCCTTGACGGCCGCGGCCTCCACCCCGGTCTTCGCGAGGGAGACGTGGCGCTGCACGTTCTCCCCCACGACGATGGCGTCATCCACCACGATCCCGAGGGTCAGGATGAACCCGAACAGGCTGAACATGTTCACGGTCACCCCGAGCCCGGGCATCATCAGGAAGGCGCCGAAGAAGGCGACCGGGAGTCCGGCGGCGGTCCAGACCGCGAGCCGGCTCGACAGGGTGAAGAAGAGAACCAGGAAGATGAGGGCGAGGCCCTGCAGCCCGTTGCGGACGAGGACGTCCATGCGGCTTTCGAAGAGCTGCCAGGCGTCGAACCAGGGCGTCACCGAGAGCCCCTCCGGCATGGCTCGTTCGATCTCGCGGACCTCGGCGTGCACCGCCTCTGCGGTCTCGAGGAGCCGGGCGCCGCTCGCGAGCATCACCTCGAGGAGCGCCGCGGGCTCGCCGTTCATGCGCGCCGTCCGCTGGACGTCCGCGAAACCGTCGGTGACGACGGCGACGTCCCCGACCGTGACCACACCGCCGCCGGGCGCCGCGATCAGGGGAATCCGGGCGAAGTCCTCCCCGGTGACCGCTTCCGCCTCGGTGCTGACCCGCAGCTCGCCGCTGTCGGAACGGATGGAGCCACCCGGGACGTCCGCCGAACCCCGGCGGATCGCCATCGCGACCTGGTCGAACGTCAGCCCGAACCGGGTCAGGACGTCTTCCGAAACCTCGATCGAGATCTCGTAGTCCCTCCCCGAGGCGATCTCCACCGTCGCCACCCCGGGGATGGCAGTGAGCGCGTCCCGGACACGGTGCGCCGCCTCGGTGAGGCTCCGTTCGTCGGCGTCCCCGTGGACGGCGATCCGGAGCAGCAGCGGATCCACCCGCACCTCCGAGATCACCGGCTCTTCGGCGTCCGCCGGCAGGGTCGTGAGGGACTCCACCCGTTCCCGGATCTCGTCGCTCACGCTCCGGAAATCGGCCCAGCGTTCCACCTCGACGGTGAGCACGCCGACCCCCTCGGTCGCGAGGCCGGCGATCTCCTTCACGCCCGAGACGTCGTCGAGCGTCTCCTCGAGTCCCAGGAGGACGCTGTCCTCGATCACCTCGGCGCCGGCGCCCGGGAAAACCGTGGTGACGGTCAGAGCCGAGGACCGCGTCTCGGGGATCATCTCCTGCGGGATGCCCCCGAGGGTGAGCAGCCCGCCCAGCGAGATTCCGAGCAGCAGCAGGTTGGCGGCCACCCGGTTCCGGACGAACCAGGAGATCACCCCCGGCTCCGGGCGATCGCCCGGTCTGGTGGAGGGTCCCTCCACCCTGGCGTCCATTTCCGAACTACTCTCCGTCCGGGGTCGCCGCCAGCCGCACGGTCATCCCCTCGGTGACGATCGCCGGCGGGTTCGTCACCACCCGCTCCCCGTCCTCGAGTCCCGCGCGGACCAGCAGGTCTCCGTCCTCCGTGGACCAGAACGCATCCACCTCGCGGATCGTGATCCGGCCGTCATCGTCCACGACCAGCACCCGCCCGTCCTCGCGGAACGCGCTGCGGGGCACCACGGCCACCTCGGGATACTCCCGTCCCTCGACCTCCGCCCGTACGAACATCCCCGCCACCAACGGCGGCCGGTCTCCGGCTCCCTCCCCGTAGGGGTCCCGGACCTCGATCACCGCCGGGAAGAACCGCGTCGCCGGATCCACCTCGCCCGCCATCCGCACCAGCCGGCCCTCCCAGCTCCAGGTGGTCGAGGCGAGAGCGGGCCCGAGAACCGCCGTGAGCCGCGCACGCGGCCCCTGGCCGCTGGGCGCGCCTCCGAACGGCAGCTCGATGAGCTCCAGCGCGGCATCCGGCAGCGATACCCGCGTCTCCGCCACGTCCACCGACAGGAGTTCCACCAGCGGCGCGCCGGGCGCGGCCCACTCCCCGACCTCGGCGTTCCGCAAACCCACGAGACCGGTGTGCGGCGCCCGCACTTCCGTCTTCTCGAGTTCGCTTTCCGCGCGCTTCAGGGACGCCTCCGCCGCCGCGACCCCGGCGCGCGCCGCGGCGAGCTGCGGCACCCGGAGCGCGAGCGGATCCGGCTCCGTGCCTTCTCCCGTCCATTCTTCCTCCGCGAGCCGGGCCAGGCCCTCCTCCGACTGCAACTGCAGCCGCGCCTGCGCGATCTGGCTGCGCGCCACCTCCACCGCCTGCTCGTACGCGAGCGCTTCGATCCGGAAGAGGACCGCGCCCTCCTCCACCCGCGCCCCGTCGCGGAGGCCGGGGGCCGACCAGACGACCCGGCCCGCCACTTCGGCCGCCACCGAGGTCCGCCGCGACGGGCGTACGGTCCCGTCCGCGCGCACCGTGACCCGCTGCGGGCCCACCCGGACCGTTGCCGCGCGCACTTCGGGCAGCACGGTTTCGATCTCCTGCGCCTCCGGCCGGGGGCCGAGCGCCACGAGGAGCGCCAGCAGCGCTCCCGCGCCGATCAGTATCGGGATGAACAAGAACTTTCGCATCACCTCTCCCCGGCATCCGCCGTCTCGTCCCCGTTCGCGCGCTCGAAACCGCCCCCGAGCGCCAGCGCCAGGTTCACCCGGTTGTCGAGCCGGGCCCGCACCTGCGACAGATGCGCCGCCTCGGCGAGCAGCACCGCGCGCTCCGCTTCCAATTCGGTGAGCCGCGTGACGAAGCCCCCGCGGCGCTGACTTTGCGTGCGCGAGAACGCCCGGCGGCTCGCCGTGAGCGCTTCCGCGGAACGCGATTCCATCTCCCGCAGCGATTCCTCGGCCCCCAGCGCGGCCTCCACCTCCTGGTAGGCCGTCAACACCGTCCGCGCGTACACCGCCAGCGCCTCGCTGTCGCGGGCCTCCTCCTGGCGGATCTGCGCCCGGATCCGGCCTCCCTGAAACACCGGGGCCGCGATCCGCGCGATCAGGCTCCACACCGAGAAGTCGCCGTTCACCAGGTCCCTCAGCCCCGTGGACGCCGTGCCCGCGGAGCCGGTCAGCGGGAACTGGGGATAACGCGCCCGCCGCGCCATTGCCGTGAACTCCCGGGACATCGCCAGGCGCCGTTCCGCGCTCGCCACGTCCGGACGCCGGGAAATGAGGTCGGCCGGGGCGCCCGCCGGAACCGGGCTCCCGGCCGGGGGCAGGCCGCCGGCGAGTTCCCAGTCCGGCCCGGGCTCCCCGTCGGGATAGTCGGTGAAGAGGACTTCCAGACCCCGCACCGCCGCCGACCGGGCCTGCCGCCGGCTGGCGGCCGCCGCCCGCGCGTCGGCGAGACGGGCCTCCGCGGCATTCACTTCGGCGAGCGCCGCCTCGCCGATCCGCGCCCGTTCCCGCGTCCACCGCACCGTCTCCTCCAGGCTCGCCGCGACCGCCTCGGCGATCCGCGCCTGCTCGCGGGCCTCGACCGCCAGGAAGTAGAGGCGGGCCGCCTGACCCGCCAGCGAGACCCGCGCGCCGGCCACCTCGGCGACCGCCGCCTCCATGACGGCGTTCGCGGCCCGCGCCCGCGGCGTCGCCGCGCGCCAGAGGTTCGCTTCCCAGCTCAGGTCCAGCGAGAGTCCGTAGCGGACGAAGTCCGCGGTAAGCACTTCGTCTTCCCCGAGCCCCGGGATCGGCAGCCCCACGGATCCCGCGATGTCCGAGATCGGCAGGCCGATGAAGGCCTGGCGCGCCTGGAGGCGGTCCACTCCCGCTCCGACCTGGGGATAGAGCGCGCTTCTCGCAATCCCGGCGTCGGCGGCCGCCTGCGCGAGACGCGCCGCCGCCTCCCGAAGGGTCAGGTTGCCCGACAGCGCCCGCTCGACGACCCGGTCCAGCGCCGGATCTCCGAACGAGGTCCACCAGTCCGCCGCCGGCGCGGCCGCGGGCCCGGTGGCCGCGGGGGCCGCCGGCTCGGGCGTGAACTCGACTTCGGGGTCCGCGACCGGGGTCCGCAGGCCGCCGCAACCGCTCGCCAGCACGCAGGCGGCGGCCAGCGCCGTTGGTCGGCCCACCTTCATGGCCCGTCAGTGTATTCGGTGGACACTCGCGGTGGGCGCGGAGGCCCGCCCCTGTTGAAGGGCGGCGTCCGCTCGCGTACGATCATTCGCTCGCATTTCGGTTCCCGTCAGGCTGCGGCCTGTTTTGACGGAGGCTTTCATGATCCAAACGACCCTCCAGCCGGCGCCCCGCCGGTCAACCGGTTTCGGACGCCGGTTCTTCGCCTTTGCGGTACTGGGCCTGGCCGCCGTCCTTGGCGCCCCGAGCGCTCTCGCGCAGGACGAGGCGCCGCTCAATCGCCGGGAGGTCTCGCGTGCGATCGACATCGCCGAGGATCATCTCGATGACGCCGAGCGGGCGCTCCGGGATGAAGACGCGGAAGCCGCGCAGGCGGCCTTCAGCCAGGCCGGCGGGCTCTTCCTCCGGGTGCTGCAGGACCATCCCTACCGCCGGGACATCCGGATGCGGCTCGGCCGCATCTATCTCCACTTCGAGGAGTGGGAGAACGTCGCCAGCGCCTTCGAGGAGGCGCTGAAGACGGATCCCCCGGCGGAGGAGGAGGACATCGACGGCTGGGCGTTCGAGAACGTCGAGGACGCCGACGAGATCCTCGAAGCCTGGACCGCGGTGACGAGCGCCTACGGGATGCTCGAGGACGACCTCAAGGTCATCGAGGCCGGGCAGAAGGTGATCGAACTGAATCCGAACCCGCCGGCGAGCACCTTCGTGGCGATCGGGTCCAGCATGGCCCGGCAGGGACAGTTCGAAGAGGCCTCCAGCATGGCCCGGCGCGCGTTGGAGATCGAGCCCGACAGCGCCGTGGCCCACTCGACCCTCGGCCAGGCCGCCGCCGCCGGGGGCGACCTCGACGGGGCCGAGGCTTCCTTCCGGCGGGCGGTCGAGCTGGACCCGAACACCGCCCGGGCCCACGCCGGCCTCGCCGACATCTACTACGAGCGCGAGGACTTCCAGGCGGCCGTGGACGCGGCGACCGCCGCGCTCGGCCTGAACGACCAGTTGACGGCGGCCTACGGGGTCCGGGGCCTCGCGAACAACGCCCTCGGCAACTCCGCCGAGGCCCAGGGCGACCTGTCGATGGCGGTGACCGTGAACCCTGACGATCCGGCGGCCAACCTCGCCTTCGCCCAGGTGTACGAGGCGCTCGAGAACCGGGGCCAGGCGACGAGCTACTACCGCAAGGTCACGACGCTCGCGAACTCTCCGCCGGCTTCCAGGGTGGCGGCCCACGTCGCGCTCGGGCGTTTCGCCATCGTGGACCTGAACTACGACGAAGCCGTCAACCACATGAACGAGGCGGTCGCCGCGGACCCGAACTCGGACGAAGCCAAGGCGGGGCTCGGGATGGCGAGCCACGCGAGCGCCAAGGCGAAGCGCCAGGCCCAGGACGTCGCGGGCGCCCTGGCCGCGGCGCAGGCGGCCAGCGCGGCCGACCCCGACAACCCGGTCTACCAGGTGGAGCACGGCATCGCGCTCATCCTGAACCAGCAGGTGGCCGAGGCGGTGCCGGTCCTCGAATCGGGAGTTCCCAACTTTCCCGCCGACGGGAACATGGACGACCTCGCGGTCGGCCACTGGGCGCTCGGCCAGGCCTACATGGCCTCGCAGAACTTCGCCGGCGCGGAGACCCAGTTCAGCGAGGCGACCCAGAAGATGGACAGTTGGGGAGCGCCCTTCCAGATGCTGGCCTGGGCCCATACCGCCCAGATCGCGTACGGCCCCTGCCGGCTGAAGGATGCCGCCTTCGGCGAGCGGATGCAGGCGGCCGGCGTGGGCTGTCCGGCGACCGATGCCGACTACGAGCGGGTGGCCGCCGCGGCCGCGCAGTACGAGAAGGCCGTGGCGCTCGGCGTCCAGGACCCCGTCCTGGCGGAGCGGATCGCGGTGCTCCAGGAGGTCAGGAACCAGGTCGCCGAATGACGGCCCGGGGTAGCGGCGAAGTCTCAGACGGCACCCCCGACATCAAGGGGCTGCTCTCCGCGCTCGGCGGGGAGCAGCCCCGGATGGAGGAGATGCTGGGGCGGTTCGTCCGGATCGAATCGCCCACCGACGACCCGGAGGCCACCGCCCGGATGGGCGACGAGGCCGTTTCCGCGCTCACGGACGCCGCTCGGGGGCTGCTGAACGGAGCCTCCGTCTCGCGGGTTGCCGGGACCGGCGCCGGGACGCCGCGCGGGCCGCACGTGCTGGTGCGCGTTCCGGGAGCGGTGGCCCGGGAGAAACCCCTGTTGCTTCTCGGCCACCTGGACACCGTCTGGGGGCACGGCACGCTGGACGAGATCCCCTTCCGGATCGAGGACGGCGTCGCCCGGGGGCCGGGCGTCTATGACATGAAGGCGGGCCTGGTGCAGACGATCTGGGCGCTCCGGGCCCTCGAACGTCACGGAGTCCGGCCGCGCCGGCCGCTCACGATCCTCTGGAACACCGACGAGGAGGCGGGGAGCGCGGCGAGCCGGGAGCTCATCGAAGCGCAAGCCGCCGAAGCGGCCGCATGCCTGGTCATGGAGCCCTCGTTGCCCGGGGGCGGCGCCAAGACCGGCCGCCGCGGCGTCGGGATACTCCGGGTGACGGTTCGGGGACGCGCCGCCCACGCGGGTCTCGATCCCGAACGCGGGATCAACGCGATCACCGAGCTCGCGCGCATCGTCACCGCCGCCGCCGCGCACTCGGCGCCCGAGCGGGGCGTCACCGTGAACGTGGGGCTGATCCGGGGCGGGTCGCGCACCAACGTCGTGCCGGCCGAGGCGTCGGCCGACGTGGACATCCGGATGGACGACCCAGCGGCGGGAGAACGGTTGATCCGGGCGCTCCGGGAACTGGGCGCGCAACACCCCGAGGCGGAAGTGGACTGGACCGGTGGGGTGAACCGGCCGGCGCTCGTGCGGAACGAGGGAGTCGCGGCGCTCTACGAGCGGGCCCGGCGGCTCGCCGGCGAGCTCGGCTGGGAGATCGGCGAGGGCTCGGCCGGAGGAGGTTCGGACGGCAACATCGTGGCCGGCCTCGGCGTTCCGGTGCTCGACGGTCTCGGGCCGCTCGGGGACGGCGCCCACGCGCGCCACGAGCAGGTGGTCACGGCGGACCTCCCCCGCCGCGCCGCGCTCCTCGCCGCGCTGCTCCTCGAACTCTGATCGGGGCGCCGGGCCGGCGCTCCGATCAGAGGATCTGGCTCAGGAAGCGTTTCGTGCGTTCGTCGGCAGGGTTCGTGAAGAACCGGTCCGGGGGCAGGCACTCGACGATGCCGCCCTCGTCCATGAAGGCCACCCGGTCGGCGACGGTGCGGGCGAAACCCATTTCGTGGGTGACCACGATCATCGTCATCCCGCTCTGGGCCAGGTCGTTCATCACGTCGAGGACCTCCTTGATCATCACGGGATCGAGCGCCGAGGTGGGTTCGTCGAACAGCATGACCCGGGGCCGCATGCAGAGCGACCGCGCGATCGCCGCCCGCTGTTGCTGACCGCCCGAAAGCTGGGCCGGGTGCTTCCCCGCCTGTTCCGGGATCCGGACCCGGCGGAGGAACTCCATGGCCCGCTCCCGGGCGTCCGCGGGAGTCATCCCGAGCACCCGGGTCGGCCCCAGCATGCAGTTCTCGAGCACCGTGAGGTGGGGGAAGAGATTGAACTCCTGGAACACCATGCCGATCTCGCGGCGGACCTCCGTGAGACCGGCGGTGTCCGCCCCGAGTTCCCGCCCCGCGAAGACGACGCGTCCTTCCTGGTGCTCCTCGAGACGGTTGATGCACCGGATCAGCGTGGACTTGCCGGAGCCGGACGGGCCGCAGATCACGATCCGCTCGCCCTCCGCGACCCGGAGATGCACGTCGCGGAGCACCTGGAACGCGCCGAACCACTTGCTGACGCCGTCGAGTTCGATCAACGGCGCTCCGGCCGCCGGGCGTTCCATCGGTTTAGCAGCCTGTGGACAAAGTGACGTGAGCACCGAGAACGCCGAGGCGCCCGGCTGAC
>CAYUVU010000232.1:0-5049 GCA_964448205.1 uncultured Acidobacteriota bacterium | reverse complement strand
TCGGTCCGCTTCATCTGCGGCACCCAGGACATCCACCGCGAGCTGGAGCGGCGGATCGCCGCGTTCCTGGGCACCGAGGACACCATCCTCTACAGCTCGTGTTTCGACGCGAACGGCGGCCTCTTCGAGACCATCCTCGGGGCCGAGGACGCGATCGTCAGCGACGAGCTGAACCACGCCAGCATCATCGACGGCGTCCGCCTCTGCCGCGCCCAGCGGTTCCGCTACCGGAACCGGGACATGGACGACCTGGCGGCCAAGCTCGAGGAGTGCGCCGGAGCGCGCCGCAAGCTGATCGCGACCGACGGCGTCTTCAGCATGGACGGGACGCTGGCGCCGCTCGAGGACATCTGCCAGCTGGCGGACCGTCACCAGGCGCTCGTGATGGTGGACGACTCGCACGCCACCGGCTTCATCGGGGACACCGGCCGCGGGACTCCCGAGCGCTTCGGGGTCTCGGAGCGGGTGGACATCATCACCTCGACGCTCGGCAAGGCGCTCGGCGGCGCCGCCGGCGGGTTCACGTCGGGGCGGGGCGAGATCGTGGCGCTGCTGCGCCAGCGCAGCCGTCCCTATCTGTTCTCGAACACCCTGGCGCCGGCGATCGTCTCGGCGGCCCTCGAGGTCGTGTCGCTGCTTTCGACGACCGAGGAACCGCGGGAGCGGCTGCGGCGGAACACCCGGCGGTTCCGCGAGGCGATGACCGGCGCGGGATTCGAGATCCCGGACGGCGAGCACCCCATCGTGCCGGTGATGCTGGGCGACGCCCGTCTCGCCTCCGGGATGGCCGACGACCTCCTCGAACGGGGCATCTACGTGATCGGCTTCAGCTTTCCGGTCGTCCCGCGGGGCCTGGCCCGCATCCGGGTACAGCTGTCGGCGGCGCACGACGACGAGCAGGTGGACCGCGCGGTGGCGGCGTTCATCGAGTGCGGCCGGGCCCGCGGCATCATCTGACCGCCGCGCCCGGGAGGCGATGAGTCAGCCGCGCGAACCGATCGCCCTTTGCTTCAGCGGCGGCAAGGACAGCGCGCTCTCGCTGTACACCCTGCGCGCGGAGGACTGGTTCGAGGTGGCTGCCCTGGTCACCACGGTGACCGAGGGGTACGACCGGATCAGCATGCACGGGGTCCGCCGCTCCCTGCTGCGCGAGCAGGCGGCCTCGATCGGCCTTCCGCTCACCGAGGTCACCATCCCGCCGCGCGCGTCGAACGAGATCTACGAGCGCGCCATGGGCGAGGCGTTCACCCGGCTGCGGGAGACCGGGATCCGGCGGGTCGCATTCGGTGACCTCTTCCTGCAGGACGTACGGGACTACCGGCTGCGCCAACTGGAGGCTCTCGGCCTCGAGTGCGTGTTTCCGCTCTGGGGACGGCCGACCGGGGCGCTTGCCCGGACGTTCGTGGACGGCGGATTCCGCGCCCGGATCGTCTGTCTGGACCCCGCCGCCCTCGATGCCTCGTTCGCCGGGCGGCTGTTCGACGACGCCTTCCTGGCCGACCTGCCGGAGGGGGTGGATCCCTGTGGAGAAAACGGCGAGTTCCATACCTTCGTCTTCGACGGCCCCATCTTTCGCCGTCCGCTCGCGGTTTCGGTCGGCGAGGTGGTCGAGCGCGACGGCTTCCGGTTCGCCGACCTGCTGCCGGCAGCCCGGAGACCCGGCGCCGCTGGTAATCTCCCGGGCGAGTGATTCCGCAAGGAGACCCATGACGTCCATCCGCCTCCCCGTCCTGCTCGGGATCGTCGCTCTCAGCGTCGGCGTCCGGCTCGCGCCGTACCTGTTCGGCGCCCATCACGCCGATCCCGGGTCCATGGCCTATCCCTGGAACTTCTCGCCGATCCTGGCGCTCTCGCTCTTCGGCGGGGCGCTCTACGCCTCGCGCCGGCTCGTGTACCTCGTACCGCTCGCCACCTATCTGCTGGGGGACGTCGGCATCTGGGTCGTCACCGGCCGCGCCGACTGGGCCCTCTACGCGGGCCAGCCGGTGGTGTATCTGGCGGTGGCGCTGGTTGCCACCTGTGGCTTCCTGATGCGCGGAAAGCGGTCCTGGGGAAGGCTCGCGGGCTCCGGCCTGCTCGCGGCGGTGGGCTTCTTCATCGTCACCAACTTCGCTGTCTGGGTGTCCGGCGGCGGCGTCCGCTATCCGATGAACCTCGCCGGACTCGTCGACTGCTACGTGCAGGCCATCCCCTTCTTCCGCAACAGCCTCGTGAGCATGGCGGTGTTCCTGCCGCTGCTGTTCAGCCCGGTGGCGCTCCGGGACCGGGCGCTGATTCCGCGCTGGCAGGCCGCTTCCGTCCGGAACTAGGGAACTGGCGGGCGCATGGCTGAGCCGCGCGTCGTTTCGCTGATCGCCAGCGCCACCGAGATCGTCAGCGCGCTCGGCATGGAGCAGCGTCTCGTCGGGCGCTCCCACGAATGTGACTTCCCGCCGTCCATCCTGAGTCTTCCCGTCTGTTCCTCGTCCAAGGTGGACGCGGCGGCCCCGAGCCGGGACATCGACCGCCAGGTCCGCCAGATCGTCGGCGAGGCGCTCTCGGTCTACCGGGTGGACGGACGGCTGCTCGACGAACTGGCGCCCACCGTGATCGTCACCCAGACCCAGTGCGAGGTCTGCGCGGTGAGCCTTCGCGACGTGGAGGAAGCCGTCTGCGAGGTGGTGCGCTCCGAGCCCCGGATCGTTCCGCTGGCGCCGATGGCGCTCGGCGACGTGTTCGACGACATCGAGGCGGTGGCCGGGGCGCTCGGGATTCCCGATCGGGGCCGGGAACTGGTTGCGGCGTTGCGGGCGCGGCTCGACGCACTCCGGGCGCGGGCCGCCGCGCTCGAGAGCCGCCCGCGGGTCGCCTGCGTCGAGTGGATCGATCCGCCCATGCACGCGGCCAACTGGGTTCCCGAACTGGTGGAGATCGCCGGCGGCAAGGTGATGGCGGGGGAGCCCGGCCGTCACTCCGGGTACTTCGAGTTCGGGGAGCTGCTCGCGCTGGACCCGGACGTCATCGCCGTCATGCCGTGCGGATTCGACATCGCCCGCACCCGGGCCGAGATGCCGGCCCTCGCGGCCCAGCCGGGATGGAACGACCTCTCGGCGGTCCGCGGGGGGCGCGTCTTCCTCACCGACGGCAACCAGTACTTCAACCGGCCGGGTCCGCGCGTCGTCGAGTCCGCGGAAATCCTCGCCGAGCTTCTCCATCCGGACGAGTTCGACTTCGGCCACCGAGGTTCGGGCTGGACGCCGTGGGTGGGTGAAACCAGTTGAGCCTGCCCCCCGCGCGCGGGCGGGGAGCGGCCTCTGCGACACCTGCCGCCACGCGCGGCTCGTCGCCTCCCGCCGCAACCGCTTCCTCCTCTGCGAGCGTTCGCTTGAAGATGCGCGCTTTCCGCGCTACCCGCGGCTGCCGGTACTGACCTGCGAGGGCTTCGTCCCGCTCTCGCCCCGGGACGCGCGTTCCGCCGATTCCGGCCGCTGAGGTCCTCCGGCCGCCTCCGTACCGCTGGGGGAAGGTGTGTTCGGGCATCAGATCTGCTATACTCCACATAAGACTTAATGAGTATGGAGTAGATAGATCATGTCTCTGCCTCTCACCGAACGCGCGGGCGCCGCCCTGTCACGGGCCGCGAGCCTTGCCGAAGAACGCAAGAACCCCGAAACGACCCCCGAGCATCTGCTCGCCGCGCTGCTGGACGACGCTCCCGACGGGCTCGCGCTCCGGCTGCTGCGCCGCCTGGACGTCGAGCCTGCGGTCCTGGGCCGGAAACTCGATGCGGCCCTCGGTGCGTTGCCGGTCCAGCGGTATTCGGAAGCGGAGGCGCCTCCCGCGTCCCGCGATCTCGCCAAGGTGATCCACGCCGCCTCGGGCGAAGCGAAGAAGCTCGGGGACGAGTTCCTGAGCCTCGAACATCTGCTCCTGGCGCTCGTCTCGCAGAAATCGGCCGTCGGCGCCGCGCTCGGCGCCGCCGGCGTGGACCGGAAGCGGCTGGAAGCCGCGATCGGGGCGGTGCGCGGTCCCGCGCGCGCCTCGAGTCCCAACCCCGAGAGCGCCTACGAGCCGCTCCAGAAGTACGGGCGGGACCTCACCGCGCTCGCCCGCGCCGACAAGCTCGACCCGGTGATCGGGCGCGACGACGAGATCCGGCGCGTGATGCAGATCCTGTCCCGCCGCACCAAGAACAACCCCGTGCTGCTCGGCGAACCCGGGGTCGGGAAGACCGCCATCGCCGAAGGTCTGGCGCTCCGCATCGTCAAGGGCGACGTCCCCGAGGGGCTCCGCGAACGGCAGGTGGTGGCGCTCGACATGGGGGCCCTCGTCGCCGGCGCGAAGTTCCGGGGCGAATTCGAGGAGCGCCTCAAGGCCGTCCTCGGTGCGGTCCAGGAGGCGGACGGCAGGGTGATCCTCTTCATCGACGAACTGCACACGGTGGTCGGGGCCGGCAGGACGGACGGGGCGATGGACGCCTCCAACCTGCTGAAGCCGGCGCTCGCCCGGGGAGACCTGCACTGCATCGGGGCGACCACCCTCGACGAGTACCGCCAGCACGTCGAGAAGGACGCGGCGCTCGAGCGCCGGTTCCAGACGGTGGTCGTCGACGAACCGTCGGTCCCCGACACCGTGACCATCCTCCGCGGCCTCAAGGAGCGCTACGAGGTGCACCACGGGGTGCGCATCCAGGACGGGGCGCTGCTGGCCGCGGCGTCGCTGTCCAGCCGCTACATCTCCGGCCGCTTCCTGCCGGACAAGGCCATCGATCTGGTGGACGAATCGGCCGCCCGCCTGCGCACCGAGATGGACAGCGTGCCCACCGGCCTCGACGAGGTGGAGCGGAAGCTCCTCTCGCTCCAGATCGAGCGGGAAGCGCTCCGCAAGGAGAAGGACGACGCCTCCTCGAAGCGGCTCGCGGACCTCGAACGGCGGATCGCCGACCTCGAGGAGGAGGCCCGGGCGCTCCGCACCCAGTGGCAGGGCGAGAAGGCGCAGCTCCTCGAGGTGCGACGACTCCGGGAGCGCCTCGAAGAATCGAACCTGGCGATGGAGCGCGCCGAGCGTGAG
>CAYUVU010000231.1:0-24540 GCA_964448205.1 uncultured Acidobacteriota bacterium | reverse complement strand
GGGCGCGAAGGGACGTTTCCGCCCGATCATGCTGACTTCCCTGACGACCTTCCTGGGCTTCACCCCCCTGATTCTCGAGGACGCGATTCAGGCGCAGTTCTTTGTTCCCTTCTCCGCCTCGATCGGCTGCGGCATCCTCTTCACCACGGCGATCATCATGTTTCTGGTGCCCGCGCTTTCCTCGATCCACCTGCGCCTAGCAGCCGGTGGTGAAACCCGCGTGAGCGCCGAGACGGGCGAAGCGCCCGGCTGACAAGGCGCGTGAGGGAGGAATACCGGGTGTATTCCGACCGAAGCGCAACGCGGAGCGCCTCGCAGAGGCGCGGTTCAGGCGGGATGCATCGCACGTCGAACGCCGCGTGGGTTTTGCCACAGGCTGCTTGGCTCGGCCCGACGAGAAGTGGCCGGCGGAGTTGCCGGTTGACGGGCGGGCCGAGGAAGAGTTCGCGGGGGGACTGGGCTAACCCGAAAGCGGCCGTCGCGCCACGAAACAGTAGAGCGGCGTGAAGATCTCCGTCCTGCCGCCCGCGACGTAGGCGTCCGCGGTCCGGTCCAGGAGAGCGACCACCTCCGCCGAGCCCCTCGGGAACGCACCGAAGAACTCGGCCAGCCGGACTCCCCACCGCAGCGCCTTGCGGCCCATCGGAATCCGGCGGAAAGCGCTGCCGGGCAGCCCGCGGAGGGTTTCCATGGGCTGGTACCACGGCGTGTCCTGACGGTGCCCGTCGGCGCCGAGATCCTCACCCTCCAGGACTTCGAATCCCGCGGCCGCGAGCGCCCGGTCGACCTCCCCGAACGTCGCAATGTCCTTGAGCGCGATGCCGTGCATGAGCTCCTGCTTGATGGCGCGGTGCCGGTCGTCCCCCGGGTCGTACAGGTCCGTCATGCACATTTCCTGGCCCCAGAAGAGGGCTCCAGGTTTCAGCACCCGGTAGATCTCGGCGAACGCGCCCGCCTTGTCGTCCGCGTGGCAGGTTGATTCGATCGCGTAGCCGCGGTCGAAGGTCCGGTCCGCGACCCCTCTCATGTCCATGAAGCTGCACTGGAGACATTCGGTCACGCCGGCGAGCCCTGCGGCCTCGTTCAAACGCCTTGCGTTCTGGCACTGGACTTCGCTGGCGTTGATCCCGACAACCCGGACTCCAGCCTCCCTCGCCACGCGGCGCATGGGACCGCCGATCCCGCAGCCGACATCCACGACCGTCATGCCCGAACGCAGTTCGAGCCTGGAGATCATGAGTCGCTGATGCCGGATCTTGGAGTCCTCCAGGCTTTCGCCGGGCGACAGCGGCGCAAAGTGCAGAGACTCTCCCCAACCCATGACCATGAACTCGGTGCAAAGGTCGTAGTACTCCCTGACGGTCCGCGTGTGGTCGTACCCCCCATCGGCAGCGTCCCGGGGGGACGCCCGATCGGTCCATCCTTCGAAGTCCCGCACCCGGTCCGCGACGTTCGACCCGCCGAACGCGGTCTTCAGCCCATCCGACAGTTCACGGATCTGCCTCATGGGCGTCACGGCGGAACCTGGCCCGGTTCCGGATTCCGCGCGCCAGCCGAGCCCTCGAGACCGGCTCGGCGCGGAACCGCCATGTCAGCCGGAACCCGGACTTCCCTCCTCCCCAAGACAGTGGATAGTCTAAGGGAGGCGTCGCGGGCCCCGGCAGCACGCCGAAGGAGATGGACGGATGCCCAGGAAACGCCGAGTCTCCCTGATTCTGGCAGTCTCGCTGGTGGGCCTGCCCCTCCTGCTTGCGCCCGCGTTGCGCCCGCCCGCCGAAGGCGCCGGGATGAGCGTCAACGGGATGGTGGTGACCTCCCATCCGCTCGCCGCCCAAGCCGGGCTGCGCATGCTCCAGGCGGGAGGGAACGCATTCGACGCCGCGGTCGCCAGTGCCGCCGTGCTGGCCGTCGTCGAGCCCCTGATGTCCGGACTGGGCGGCGTCGGCGGCTACGCCCTGATCCACGATGCCGAAACCGGGGAGATCCGCTCCCTCGACTTCATCGGCGCCGCGCCGGCGGCGGCAGACCCCGAGGCGTTCACCGCGGGAAGCCGGCTCTGGGACCGGACCCATCCCGCTCGGGACAGCTTCCTCGCGCCCCTCGTCCCCGGCAACCTGGCCGGCTGGGCGGCGCTCCTCGACGGCTACGGCTCGATGTCGTGGCCCGAGGTGCTGGCGCCCGCCATCGAGTACGCGGAGAACGGCTTCGCCGTTTCGCCGGCGGTCCACGGTCCCTTCGGCAGCAGCGGGTTCGGCGCCGACGTGGCCCGGTATCCCTACGGGGCGAGCGTCTTCTTCAAGGGCGGCAAGCCCTGGCCGGTGGGCGAGGTGCTGAAGCAGCCCGACCTCGCGAACACCCTCCGCGGGATCGCCGCGGGAGGGCCGGACGTGTTCTACGGCGGCGCCCTCGCGGAGACGGTCGTGGACTTTTTCGGGGCGAACGGCGGGATCCTCGCGGTCGAGGACTTCGGCAACTACCGGGCCCGCTGGAGCGAACCGCTTTCGACGACCTATCGGGGCTACACCGTGTACAGCCAGCCGCCGGGCGGCTCGGGGATGACCGTGCTGCAGACGCTCAACATCCTCGAGCGGTTCGACGTGGGGGCGCTTGAGCACAACTCCGAGGAGTTCATCCACCTGGTGGCCGAGGCGATGAAGCTCGCCTTCGTGGACGAGGACACCTGGAACACCGGGAAGGACTACGCCGAGATCCCGCTCGAGCGGCTGCTCTCGAAGGAGTACGCCGCCCGGCAGGCGGAGCGTATCGACCTGTCGCGGGCGCAGTTCCACGCGGCCGTCCGGCCCGAGGGCGGGGTGCCCACCGCGGTGGAACACACCACCCATCACACGGTGGTGGACAGGGACCACAACGTGGTGACCATCACCCAGACGCTCATGCTCCCCGCCGGGGTGGTGGTCCCCGAGACGGGCGTCATCTTCAACAACGGCATGTCCTACTTCAGCCTCGATGCCGACGACGTGAACCTCATCGAGGGTGGGCAGCGGCCCCGCTTCGTGATGAGCCCCACGCTCGTGACGCGCTACGACAAGCCCTACTTCGCGCTGGGGTCGGCGGGCGGCTGGACGATTCCCCAGACCATCCTGCAGGTCCTGGTGCGGGCGCTCGACTACGAAATGGACGCTCCCGCGGCGGTGACCGCGCCGAGGTTCGTGGTGCGCTACCTGGGGAACTCGATCCCTTACCTGGAGGGGACCGACCTCGTGCTCGAGAAGGACTTCTCCGACGAGGTGCGGGAGGCCCTGAACGCGAAGGGACATCGGCTCCGGGAGCCCCCGAACCGCATCGGGATGCTGAACGCCATCAAGATCTATCCCGGGTCCGGGGTGCTCTCCGGAGGCCCTGACCACCGCCGCGAAGGAGCCGCCGCCGGCTGGTGACCCCGGGAAGCCGCGAGGTGATGGGCCGGGACTTCCGGCGGTTGCGGCTGCTCCTGACGGCGCTCCTCTTCGCCGGCTACGCGGGGTACTACCTCGGCCGGGTCACCGTTCCGGTGGCGCTGCCGCTCATCGGGGAAGCCTTCGGTTACTCGAACAGCCAGCTCGGGCTGATCCTCTCCGTGTACTTCGCGGCGTACGCGGCTTCAAAGCTCGCGAACGGTTTCCTGGGCGACCGGATCGGCGGCAGGGCGATGTTCTTCATCGGTCTGTTCGGGTCCGTCCTGATGAATGCGGCCTTCGGTTTCGGCCGGGAACTGTTCGTCTTCGTTGCAATCTGGGCGGTCAACGCGTACTTCCAGACGATGGGCTGGCTCGCCGTCATGCCGATCATGGCTCGGTGGTATCCCAGCCGGGAGAGCGGCCGGGTGATGGGCTTCATGTCCATCAGCTACCAGCTCGGCGACTTCCTCGCCCGCGCCTCGGCGGCGGTGCTGATCGTGGCGCTCGGATGGTCGGGACTCTTCTGGGCGCACGCGGCGCTGCTCGCCCTGCTGGGCCTGGCTCTCTACCGTCTCATCAATCCCGAGCCGCCGCCGGCAACCGATCCGTCCCGCCCGCGGGAGGCGCGGCCGAGCGCGCCGCCGCCAGATGCCGCACGGAGCCGGTCGCGCCGCCGGATGCTCGGAAGCCCCGCGTTCTGGATCCTGTGCGCGAGTTACGTCCTGCTCTCCATCGTCCGCTACAGCTTCTGGGGCTGGTCCGTGGACTACCTGGTCCAGGCCGGCGCCGGGATCGGCGCCGCGGCGGCGACCTCCGCGCTCTTCCCGCTGCTCGGCTCGGCCGGATCGATCACCGCGGGGTGGGTCTCGGACCGGCTGGGCGCCCGCCGGGGGCCGGTGCTCGCCGTCATGTGCGCGCTGCTGACCCTTTCCATCTACGTCTTCAGCCGCCTGCCGGTCGCCGAGGGGCTCTGGCTCGCGGCTGCCCTCGGACTCGTGGGTTTCACGCTTTACGGCCCGTATTCGCTGATGTCGGGGGCCATGGTCATGGATTTCGGGGGGAAGGAGGCCTCGGCTTCCGCTTCGGGGATCGTGGACGGGATCGGGGCGGCAGGCGCCATCTTCGCGGGCGTCGGGATGGGGTATCTGATCGACGGCTATGGGTGGGACGGCGCGTTTGGCATCATCGTGGGGATGGCTTCGGCGGCGACCGTCCTGAACGCGCTGCTCTGGGGCCACCGGCCGCTGCGCGCGGCAACGGACCTGGAGGACTGACATGCAGGCGTCCCGCTGGCTGAACGCGGTGGACACCCACACCGAGGGTGAACCCACCCGGATCATTACCGGGGGAGTCGGCCATCTGGCCGGCGACTCGGTTTCCGCGAAGCGGGACACCTTCCGGCGCCACCTCGACCATCTGCGCACCGCGCTCGTCGCGGAGCCCCGCGGACACAAGGACATGTTCGGGTGCGTGCTCACCGAGCCCGCGGGTCCGGACGCGGAGTTCGGCATGTTCTTCATGGACAACGGCGGCTACCAGGACATGTGCGGCCACGCCACCATCGGGGTTTCGACGGCGCTCGTCGAGCTGGGGATGGCTCCCGGAGAGGGCCCGCGCCGCCGCATCCGGTTCGAGACTCCGGCCGGACCCGTCGAATCCGTCGTGGCGGTCGAAGGCGGCCGGGCCGTCTCCGTCACCTTCCGCGGCGTTCCCTCGTTCGCGGCGCACCTGAACGCCGGCCTGACGGTGCCCGGGATCGGCGATCTGAAGGTGGACGTCGCCTACGGCGGCAACTGGTTCGTCTATGTGGACGCCGGCGCGCTGGGACTCGAGGTGTCACTCAGGAACATCCGCGAGGTCGTGGATTTGGGGATGCGGGTGCGGGAAGCCGCGAACCGGACCCTGCCGGTCCGCCATCCGGAGATCCCGGGGAGCGACCACATCAACATCGCCACCGTGCTGGCGCGGCCCGAGGATCCCGCGGCAACCTATCGGAACGTGCACGTCTTCGGACCGCGGCAGTTCGACCGCTCCCCCGGCGGCACCGGCAACTGCGCCCGCCTGGCGGTGCTCCACCGGCAAGGCGAGCTTGGCCCGGACCGCTCGGTGCGCATCGAGAGCGTGACCGGCGGGATGTTCGTGGCGCGGATGCTCGGGGAGACCCGGGTCGGTGACCAGCGTGGCATCGTGCCGGAAATCACGGGGTCCGCGCACATCACCGGGTTCCACCAGTTCCCGCTGGATCCCCGCGACCGCCTGGGTCACGGGTTTTCGACGGAGTCCGCCTGATCTATCCCGATTCTTCGCTGAGGGCCAGCACCAGGGTCGCGAACGGCACTTCCCGAACCGCCGCGGGAAGCTCCCGGATGAGGCCGATCGGCTCGTGGGGGGTCACGTCGGCGTCCCGCGCGGTAAACGTCGCCCCGCTGTCGGTTCCAGCGTCGTAGCCGACCAACTCCGCCTCGATCCGTTCCTTCCAGCAACCGTCTTCCATCAGGGGCATCCCGCTCACCCCGACGAACCAGTCGGGGCTGGGCGCGATCATCGAGACCAGCGTCATGAGCGGCAGTTCTTCCGTCGCTTCGAAGGACAGCCTGGCCGATCCGGGCGACGGGAAAGAAGACTCCGAGCCTCTCACGCAGGTGGTGCTCCCACCGCGATCCGCCTCCGCGTCGATTTCCCGGCAGAGCGAGGACACGCTGCCGGTTTCAGCCATGTTCTCGATGCCCGGAGTGGCAATGCCGCCGGAACTCCAGAACGAAACCTCCGGCGCGTGGGCTGCCCCGACCACGCGGGAAAAGTGCGGTCCCGACGGGAAGGGCGGCTGGTTGCCGTGCGAGGACGCATTCCAGGCGGCCCGGAACGTCACCGCGTAGGTCGCTGAATCCGGGCACTCGGGTTCGGGTTCCGGCATCGGCGTCGGAGCCGGCGGAGGCGGAGCCGGGGGCGCAGGCGCCGGGGGAGGCGTCGGCGCCGGCGTGGAAGGTGCATCGGACCCGCACGCCAGCGCGAACAGAGCGAGGACGAGACAGGCGAACGTCCTACGGCGAGAAACGCCCGTCGCTGAAGGGAGCATTTGCCGCCACGTTAACGCAGCGCCGGCGGACTCGCCGAGCGGGCCCGGCCGGGCGCCGGTCATCGGATCAGGAAGGGGAGCTCTCCGACTGCTGAGCGATTGCGGCTGGCGTCGGTGACCCGGATCACCGCGGTGTATCTCCCGGCCCGGAGCGGCCCGGTCTGGAGCGGCAGCATGATGGGCGTCCCCTCCAGGCGACGCGGATCGAGCTCGAAGCGTCCCGGCCGTTCGGCCTCGACGGCAACGTCGCCGATCGCGTTCCGGATCTCGTAGGCCACCCGAACCTGGGAAACCGGATCCTCGTGCCCCGGAAAGATGAAGAAGGCCACCCGGGCGTCCTCCGCCTGCGCGAACGTGGCAACGGGCCTCACCGGTGGGCCGACCGCTTCCGGTGCGTGGGCCTCGGCGACGAACGGAAAGACGCTCGAGAGCGAGAAGGTCTCGCCGAACCCGGTGGGGATGGTCAGCGCGGACGACCCCGCGTGCACTCTTTCTCCTCCCCGTTCCACCACCAACTCGAGCCGGTGTTCCCCGGACGGCAGCTCCGCCGGCGTTGAAATCCAGAAACGCCGGATGTCCACCGGCCCGGCCGCCTCGCTCAGGACCGCCCCGCCGGGCCCCACCACGCGGAGCCGCACCTCCGCCGGCTCTTCCAGGTACGACTCCGGCAGCGCGGCGGCAAGCACTCCGAACGCGCCGTGCGGACGCGGGTTCAGCAGGTAGGCGTAGGTGTTCAGGTCCTCGGGGAAGGCGTAGTCGTAGTCGCCGCGGGCGGCTGCCTCGATGACGTCGCCGCGGCGCCGGGCGAAGTAGCCCGGCCGGGCGATGACCCGGAGGTCGGGCCGATCCCGCACGCGCACTTCGATCTGGCGGTACTCGCCGTCCAGTTCGGTCCTGGTCGGAGAGAAGGAGAGCAGGTAGTAGAGCTGGTTCTGAATGCCGATCCGGTTCAGCGCGACCGCGAAGTTCGTCTGGTTCGGGAAGTAGGTTCCCCCGGTAGCCACCGCGAGGGAGGCGGTACCGCCCTCCATCGGGACGTTGGCTGCCGCATCCATGCGCGTCAGCGGATGATCGTCGGGCTCGACCGGCAGAGGGTTCCCGAACACGTCGAAGGCGTTGAGGGATGGGTTGAGGATGTTGTTCTCGTTGCCGTACACCCCGGCGAGATTCACCGCGTAGAGCGTTGCGTTCGCGTGGTTCAGCTGGAGGATCGCGTCGCGGAGCGAGTTCGTCTCGTCGAGGGCGCGCCGTCCGGGGAACTCGTCCACCTCGGTTCCGGCGATCTCGCCGACGACCTGGCGGGGGTCCGCGAAGGTCTGGAGGTCCATGGACAGGAACACCACGATCTTGCGTCCCTCCACTCGCTCGAGCGCCTCCGCGAGTGCGTAGAGCATCTGGAAGGAGTCGCGGGCGTCGATTTCAGGACCGACGGGGCTCTGGAAGGTCCCCGGGACGATCCTGCGAACGTTGGCCAGCGTCTGTTCTTTTCCGGAATGGAACTCCTGGAGAACCCGGACGGTGTGGGCGAACTCCAGAATCATGGTTTCGTCGCCGTCCACCATGTGCTGGGACACGAATTCCTCGAGGCCCCGCTTGGCGCGCCGCAGGTTGACCGGATCGGCGCCGCGGCGGTTGAAGACGATCACGAACCGGCGGGGCGACGCGTTGCCGGCGTCGGCCGTTTCGAGTTCGGGCGCGGCCGGCTCGGCCTCTTCCGGGATCGCCTCTCCCAGCTCGTAGCGCTCCCAGTCCACCACCTCCAGGCTTGCGACCCGCTGCGGCTCGCCGTCCTCGAAGAGTTCGAAGTCGCCGGCCGTGAGCCCGGAGACCGGCTGTCCGTCGTCATCGAGCACCAGCACGTCCACGATGACCCGGGTGGCGGCGGCCCGGAAGCGGAAGGTCTGGGCCGCCGCTGCGGCGGCCGCGATGACGGCCCCGAGGACGATCAGCCCGCAGGCGAGCCTCTTTCCTCGGAGAATCTTCGCCGGGAGGGGATTCCGGAGCATGGACAGTGGGCCCGCGGCCCTATTCCGGGACGGGGTTCGGCGCCGGCAGCACGGTGCAGCCGCTGCATCCCGGAACCCGGACCTGCAGGACTCCGGATTCTCTCTCGGCAGCCCTCACTTCTCCAACCAGCGTCAGGCGGTACCAGGTACGGTTCCGCGCGTCGATCCGATCGAGCGCCGTCCGGAAACCGGTGGTGCGGGAAAAGTAGAGCCCACCCGTCTCCGCGGCGAGGCTCGAGAGAATGTCGTCCGCCCCGCGTGGGGACACCGTCTGAAAACGGCCGTCGAAGGAGGTCGAAGAGAAAAGTTGCCTGGGGTCGAACTCCTGGCGCTCGGCAACGAGAATCCTGTTCTCGTACTCCGCCACGCCCGCGAGGTGAATGACGTGGACGGTCCCCGCGGCGGCGGCCAACCGGCCCGTAATGGAGGCAAGCCCGGCATCCTGTTCGCCCCGCGCCGCGGGAAGGATCGCCGGCACGTCCCTGGTTCTGAACACGCCGGGCTGGCCGCTTCCCCTCGCGAAGCTGCTGAGGCTTCCCGAATAGAGAACCACGACCTTGCGCCCGGCTACCGCCACCAGCCGATCCGCAACCAGTTCGAGCATCCGCGCCGCAACGACGGCGTCGTCCTCCGCTCCGGCGGGGCTCCGATACCCCATGGCCGGAATCGTCTCGAGTCCGGCAAGCGCCATCTCTTTCCCTGGACCGAACGTCCGCCCGATCCGAAGTGTCTCTCCCAGGTCCGCGAACAGGGATTCGTCGGAGTCCCGAAGGCTCTCATCGATGAATGCCCTGAGTCCCCGAAGGGCCCGGTTGAGCTGCCCGGCCTCCGCGCCGCGCCGGTTGAAGACGAACACGAACCGCCGCGGCGCCTCTCCGGCGATCCGGCCCTTCGCGGTTTCCACCCGGTACGCGCGGCCCCGGCCGGCGACCACGAAATCGGCGGCGGTCAAGCCGGAGACCGGATTGCCCTCCTGATCGAGCACGAGCGCTTCCAACGTGACGCGTGCCTCTTCGCCCGCGAAGGCCTGGGTCGGGCAAACGGCGCCAGTCAGCGCCGCCGCCATCAGTGCGATCCGGATCATGAAATGTCCTCCGGCTGGCGCAGGTCAGTGTGGAACGACGTGTCCGGGACGGACGATCACCGTCAGACCCGAACGGTTCCGGAGCCGGACTTCGTGGGGCTGGTATTGGCCGGGAATGTCGGTCCCGGCGGGCTCGAAGGCCAGTTCGTACCAAAGCCGGTTCGACATCTCGATCCGGTCGAGGACCCTGGCGAAGTCGGTCGCCCGGGCCGTGTAGGCGCCTCCGGTCTCCGACGCAAGTGAGGAAAGGAAATCGTCCGCGGGTCGGGCCAGGGCGTCCCGTGTCCTGCGTGCCGGCGAAGAAATCCAGGTCCGCGTCGTTGTGGTGCCTCCAGAGACGAACTCGTCGCGATTTGCTATCAGGATGCCGTTCTCGTGCCGCCGCGCCCCCTCGAGGTGGATGGCATAGATGGCGACCCTGGCGGCGTGGAAGGCAGGCGCGAGGTGTTCCACGGCATCGTCCGTGTTTCTCTGCGCCGCCGGCAGGTCGGGCACCGAGCCCGGCCCGGAGGAGGGAGCCCGGCCCAACCCACGTGTTCCTCCGGGCGAACCACCGAAGGTGGTGAGGCTCCTGGAGAACATCACGACGACTTTTCGCCCCTGAACGCCCACCAGACGTGCAGCCAGTGCCTGGAGCATGAAGGCCGCATCCGCCGCGTCTTCGGCCGGGCCCAGCGCGCTGGGGAAGCCGATCGGGATCATGTTGGAGATCTCGCGGGCGGCTTGGTTGGGACCCACGCGCCAGCCGCGCGTAATCCGCGGAACCTCGGCGAAGTCGACGAACAGGGCCTCGTCCCGCTCGCCGAAACGCGTCGAGAAGAAACTCTCGATCCCTTCCTTCATGCGGCGGAGTTCTGGTCCCTGCGCACCCCGCCGATTGACGACGAAGACGAAGCGCCGAGGATCCCTGTCCGCGAGGGCCATCCGCGCGCCGATGACGGGGCGGACCTGTTTGCCGACGGTGATTTCGAAGTCGTCCTGGCTGAGCCCGGTTACGGGGTTTCCCTCCCGGTCGAGAACGAGTACGTCCACGGCAATCCGGGCGTCCTCCCCGGCGTAGGCAAGGAACGCGGGCGACGCCGCGACCAGCGCTGCGGCGAGGACCCGCGCCCGGCGCACCCGGTCTTGCCTGCGGCTAGCCACTCACTCCGGGACCACATGGCCCGGACGGACGATTACCCGCAGGCCGGGAATCCTGCGCACGCGGATTTCGTGGGGTTGGTAGCGGCCGGGGATGTTGCTGCCAAAGGGTGGGAAGCTGATTTCGTACCAGAGTCGGTTCGAGTATTCGATGTCCTCCAGGACCCGGGCGAAGTCCGTCGCCTGGGCCGTGTAGTTGCCGCCGGTCTCGGATGCGAGGGAGGAGAGGAAGTCGTCGGTGGGTCGGTCGAAGGCAGCCATCCTGCGGCCCGACAGCGATGCGGACGAGTTCCTGACTCGTAGCGCGGTCGTTCCCCGGCTGCCCCCGTAGTTCCTGGTCGGGCCCGAATACTCGTCCCGGCTGGCCTGCAGGATGCCCTCTTCCTGGCGGCTCGCGCCTTCGAGGTGGACGGCGTAGATGGACGCGTTGGCGGCGTTGAAGGCGCGGCCGAGCGCGCCGAGAGCGTCCTCCGATCCGGGCCTCGCCGACGGGAGGTCCGCCCAGCCCCAGGGCGCGACCGGTTCCAGATCGCCCCCCGGCGTTCCGACGAACGTACTCAGGCTGCCGGAGAAGAGCACGACCACTTTCCGTCCCGGGAGTTCACGGAGACGCTCGGCGAGCGCCTGGAGCATGAACGCGGTGTCGGCCGCGTCCTCCGCCGGGCCGAGCGGGCTCTGGAACCCCATCGCGGTGACGCTGCGGACCTCGAGCAGGGTCTCCGCGCGTCCCGTCCGCCAGCCACGGGTGATCCGTGGCACCTCGGCGAAGTCCACGAAGAGGGCTTCGTCGTGGTTGCTGAAACGGCTGGAGACGAAGTCCGCGAGTCCGCCCTTCATGCGGCGAAGCTGGGCCGGCAGGGCGCCCCGCCGGTTCACGACGAAAACGAAACGGCGCGGGGCAATTTCGGCCTCCACCATCCTGGCGTCGGAGGCCGGACGGACCCGCTCTCCGATGATGACCTCGAAGTCCCCGCGGTTCAGTCCGCGAACCGGATTCCCGTCCCGGTCGAGCACAAGAGCGTCCACCACGATGCGGGTCTCTTCGGGACGCGGGGCGCCGAGGGTCGGTGACGCGGCGAGGAGAACCGCAGCCAGGGAACAAAGCGCGACCAGGGATAGCGGCGAACCGCCCCTTCGCGAGTGAGCAGCGCTGAACGCCGGCAGTTGCTTCGGCATGGGGTGACCTCCGTCCGGATCACGATGCGAAGAACACGTCCGGACCCCAAGATCCGGGCGTAACGGGATGTCACGTCCGTGCAATTTCGTTGCCACGAGCGCCCGCCTGGAGCGCCGGACTCTGGCCGGCATCGCGGCGACAGGCCGCGAAACGCACCCCGCCACGGACCCGTGTGACGCGAGCCTCGGAGCGCCAGCCTCCGGCTGGCATCGCCGACCGCAGGGAGGCGAAACAAGCGCCGCCACCGACCCAGGTGGCGTGAGCCCGACCGCACGCGGCGCACCGCCGCCCGAGAGAAGCCGAGCGGCGCCCATCAGGCTGAACGCAGCGCCGCGAGCACTGGTTTCGCGCTCCCGCGCGATGCCGGCCGGAGGCCGGCGCTCCGAGCTCAGATCCTGAACAAATAGTTCAGCTTGACGGAGAGGCTGCGGTTTCGGACGAAGAACATGTCGGACCACTCGTCGACTTCCGTGTAGACGAGGAAGAAGTCGGTGCCCGGTTTCGGGATCCAGTTGAAGCGGACGTTCGAGGCCAGATCGCCCGTCGTGTTGTTGTACTGGAAGAGGCCGAGGAGGATCAGGTCGTTGCGGAGGGCGAGCTGCATCCGGGTGGAAACGAGATGGGTGTCGAGGTCCCCGCGCGGTAGCCGGATCCGGTTGTAGGCGTAGTTGCCGCGCAGCCCGAAGTTCTTGTTGATCCGGTAGTTGCCCCCGAGCTGCCAGAGATCCCGGGTTCCGCCCCAGAAACCACCGAACTCGTAGCTCGCGCGGACCGCGGCGTAGCGGCGGCGATAAGTGTTCAGCGAGAACTGCATCCTCCGGAACGGGTACTCCCCCGCGGGGACGACCACGTCACTGATCGGATAGTCGTAGGTGGTGAACTCGTACTGGTCGGTGACTTCCACCGAGACTTCGTCGCCGCTCTCGAAGGTGGCCCGGCCGGTCAGGCTGGCGCGCCGCGTCTCCAGGACGTTCTCGAGGTTCAGGGTGTTGTTCAGGCTCGCCTGCAGATGGAACTGCCGGAGCCGCGGGATCTCCGGACGGGGCGAGACCCGCGCCTGCAGGTACGTCTTGCGCATCCCCTTCCGCTGCACGAAGCCGATGCCGGGGTCGAAGTTCTCGCCGATCTCGATGAACTTGACGGTGCCGCCGAGCAGGTCGTCGTTGTAGTCCAGCCGCCCGGTGGCGAGCCCGGTGCTGCTCTGACCGGTCTCCTCGAACACGCGGGCCCAGATGCCCTCGAAGCTCCACGCATCGCGAAAGTGGAGGCTCGTATCCAGCCCGGCGACCCGGTTGAAGGCCCCGTCGCTGCTGCGGTCGGTGAAGACGGCGCCGACCGTCGAGCGGGAGAAGATGTCCCGCCGCACCCTGGCGACGGTGAACCGCTCGGCAACCGAGTCTTCGGTGGCGCCGGTCGCCATGCCCATCAGACCCACGGTGTAGGCGCCCTGGCGTCCCGAGAGCCGGGCGCCGCCGGTGATCGGGACCGCGTGGCCTTCGTCGGAGAGCCCGATCCGGCGGGTGAAGACGATGTCCGCGTCGCGCCGTTCGCTGAAGGTGAAGTTCCGCTGGCCCTCGAGGAAGATCTGCCGTTTCTCGGGAAAACGAAGTGAGAACCGGGTGAAGTTGATCTGGAGGTCGTCCACTTCCTCCTGGGCGAAGTCGGTGTTCCAGGTGAAGTCGGCGGTGAGGCCGGGAGTCACGCCCCACTTGAGGTCGAGTCCACCGTCGCCGTGGCCCCGGTCGCCGGTCCACTCGCCGCCGCCGTTCACCTGGCCGAGCGCGTAGGGCCTGATCTCCACGTGGCGGCCGGGCTGGATGCCCTCGATTCCCCGGAGCTTGCCGAGTTCGGCCGGCCGGTACCAGGTGGAGTCGTTGGGGACGAAGGGCCAGTAGACCTCCTCGGTCTTCGCGGGGATGTTCCGCTTGAAACCGACTCCGAACACCACCTCCTGGCCCGGCAGGCGCCGCCGGAAGCGGAGGGACTTGAACGGGATCCTCACCTCTGCGGTCCAGCCGCCGGGGATCGTCTGTCCGCGCGACTCCCAGACCGCGTCCCAGTTCATGTTGCGGGTCTCCGGCCCCTGGCCGTTCTGGCTCATGTCGAACAGGATGCCGTTCGCGTTGGTCGCCAGGAAAATGGCGCTGCGCTGGTCGTTGTAGGCGTCCAGCATGATGGCCACCGCGTCGTCGCTGCCGATGTTCTCGTCGCGGAACATCGTGCGCGGGCGGCTGTCCTCGGCGGCGCGCCGCGCGTGCGCCGTCTCGTGCCCCTCGTCCATGTTCTCGCCGACCGTGCAGTAGAACCCGAAGTAGAGGTTCTCGTCGTCGTAGACGACCCGCACGATGGTCCGTTCCGTGGAAGGCAGCCCCTCGTCGGTTTCCTGCTCGTAGAAGTCGCCGACCGGCCGGGCGCGTTCCCAGGCCGCCTCGTCCAGCCAGCCGTCCATCTCGAGGGGTTCCCGGACCCGCTCGGCGCGAATCTCCCAGGTCCGCGCCCGGAGCGCCCGTACCCGTTCTTCCCGGGTCATCCGGCGGAGTTCCGCGGCGCTCGGCGACGTTGCCGGAGGCGCCGGCAGGCGCGCGGCCGCCGACGAACGGCCCGAGTCGGTTCCGCCCTGGAGCTGGTCGCCCGGTGCTTGGTCGCGGCCGTCCTGCCCGGCGCCCACCGCCGCCAGTCCCAGAGCCACCACGGCCAGCGCGCAAACACTCCGCGCGCGCATCGTCACCCTTGTTCCGGCCGCTAGTTGTCCGGGCCGGTGCTCACGCCCGGAGCGTTGCTCGCGAACCGGGTGGCGATCTCGGCGAGCCAGGGCTCGATGGCGCGGTAGAGGGTGTTGCGGCAGTGGAAGCGGTACAGGTAGGTCCTGCCGTCCACCAGGTTGTAGATCACCCACTCCAGGTAGTCGGCCAGCTGGGTCTCCACCGAGTAGAGCACCGCGATCCCGCGGCCGTCCTCGAGGATGTCGTGGCGGAGCATCCGGTAGTTCTCGCCGAGGCTCTCGGCGGCGACGCTGTAAAAGCCCTCGAGCGTCGTCCCGGGTTCCGCGTTGGCGACGGTGACCTCGAGGGTCGCGTGCACGGTGGTGCCGTCGGTATCCACTGCCAGCGGCCCGCTCCGGAAGCCGACGAAGAGCGTTTCGCCGGGTTCCCGGAGGAAGTGGGAGCGCGTCCAGCTCTGCGGATACCGCAGCGCGAGATCGAACTCCGGATCCTCGTACACGTCGAAATAGTCGGCGGACTCGATGGAGAATCCCTCGTACATGCGGTCGAGAGTCGGCCCGTAGGCCTGGACGCTCCGCGACTCGCCGGTCGCGAAGACCCCGTAGAGGAGCCCCTCCCGCTCGATGAGGAGCAGCCGGCCCGCCTGCGGCCGCCGTTCCCACTGGAAGGTCCAGAGGAAGCCCTCTTCCGCGCCGATCCGGACCGGTTCCTCCGAGAGCACGATCTGTTCGCCGATATAGAACCGGTCCGCCACCTCCCGGAGCGTCTGGTCCGGCGGGGCGGGGCCGGCCATGACCTGGACCTGGATTCCGTCGCGCTCGGGGACGTCCACCGAGGGACCGCTGAAGGTGGTCATCCGGTAGCCGCCCTGCTGGTTGGCGGCCGAGGTCCAGCCCTGCGGAAGGGGCAGGGACACGGCGATGTCGGGCACGTACACCGTGATGAGGCGCGGCTGGCCGGTTGGCAGACAGGAGAGCGAAAGGGTCGTCCCGAGCGCCAGGACCAGGAAACGTCTCACGCCAGCACTCCGTTCTCGCCTGCCTATTCCAGGCGGTAGTTCGGGGCTTCCTTGGTGACGACCACGTCGTGCGCGTGGCTCTCCCGGTGGCCGGCGCCGGTCACCTGGACGAAATCCTCGTACTGCATCAGCTCGCGAATGTTGCGGCACCCGGTGTAGCCCATGCCGGAACGCAGACCCCCGATGAGCTGCTCCACCACGCCGGCGAGCGGTCCCTTGGTCGGCACCCGGCCCTCGATGCCCTCCGGCACCAGCTTCGAAGCCGGCCGGCCGGCCTGGTAGTAGCGGTCGGCCGACTCGCCGCTCATGGCGCCGAGCGATCCCATCCCGCGATAGCTCTTGAAGGTGCGTCCCTGGTAGAGGATCGTCTCGCCGGGGCTCTCGTCGCTGCCGGCGAGCAGGTTGCCGGCCATGACGCACTCCGCCCCGGCGGCGATCGCCTTCACGATGTCCCCGCTGAAGCGGATCCCGCCGTCGGCGATGACGGGCACTTCGGCGGCCGTGCGCACCTGGCGGATGGCCGAGAACTGGGGCATTCCGGTTCCCGCGACCACCCGCGTGGTGCAGATCGAGCCGGGGCCCATGCCGACCTTCAACCCGTCGGCGCCGGCTTCCATGAGATCGCGCGCCGCTTCGGGGGTGGCGATGTTGCCGGCCACCACGTCCACCGAATCGGGAAGCGCGGCCTTGAGCCGCCGCACGGTTTCGAGTCCGCTCGCGGTGTGCCCGTGGGCGGTGTCCATCACGATCGCGTCCACCTGGCGCTCGGCCAGCAGTCGGGCGCGGGCGATCGCGCTGTCCCCGACCCCCACCGCGGCGGCGCAGCGGAGCCTGCCCAGCTCGTCCTTGGTCGCGTTCGGATACGCCATGGCCTTCTGGATGTCCTTGACGGTCAGGAGTCCGGCCAGCGAGCCCTGTTCGTCCAGCACCGGCAGCTTCTCGACCCGGTGCTCGTGGAGAATGGCCTTGGCCTCCTCGAGCGTGGTGCCGAGGGGTGCGGTGTGGAGCGGCGCCCGCGTCATGAGTTCGTGCACCCGCAGGTCGTAGCGGGACTCGAAACGCAGGTCCCGGCTGGTCAGGATGCCCACCAGCCGGCCGTCCTCGATCACCGGGAGCCCGGAGATGCCGTGCCGCTGCATCAACTCGAGGGCGGCCGCGATGGGCGCGTCGGGAGGGACCGTCACCGGATCCACGACCATCCCGCTCTCCGACCGTTTCACCTTGGCCACCTCGGCGGCCTGCGCCTCGGCCGAGAGGTTGCGGTGGATGACCCCGATGCCCCCGAGCTGGGCGATGGCGATGGCGAGGCGGGCTTCCGTCACCGTGTCCATCGCGGCGCTCACGACGGGGATCGCGAGGCCGATGTGCCGGCTGAACCGGGTGCCGACGTCGGCTTCGGCCGGAAGGACGTCCGAATAGCGCGGACGCAGCAGGACGTCGTCGAAGGTCAGCGCGGGGCGGGGCAGGTTGGGCAGCTCGGTCATCACGCCGCGTGGCACTTCTTGTACTTCTTTCCGCTGCCGCAGGGGCACGGGTCGTTCCTCCCCACCTTCTTCTGCCCGCTCTTCACCTCGACCAGGCGTCCGCCCGCCGGCGCGGCGGCGGGAGCCGGGGATCCCTCCGGCGCCTGCAGGCCGCCGCCGCCGGCTCCCACCGCCGCGAGGCCGGCGCCCGCGTTCGAACCCGCTCCGCTGAACACCAGCGGCCGCGCCTTCGGCGGGGGCGGTTTCGGGGCTGGGGCCGCCCGGACCGCCTTGAGCACGAACAGGAGCCGGACCGTCTCCCGCTCGATGCGGTCCCACATCTCCTCGAAGAGGACGAAGGACTCCTTCTTGTATTCGATGAGCGGGTTGCGCTGGCCGTAACCGCGAAGTCCGATCCCCTGCTTGAGGTGGTCCATCGCGTGCAGATGGTCCTTCCACTGCGCGTCCAGGATGTGGAGCATGATGTAGCGCTCCTGGACGCGCATCAGTTCGGCGCCGATCTCCTCTTCCTTCTCCGCGTAGCGGGCGGGCACGGCTTCCTCGAGCAGCGACTTCATCTCGTCGCGGCCCAGTTCGTCGAAGGCGTGTCCGGCCGGCGAGTCCGGGACGAAACCGTACTGGCCGCGGATCCCTTCCCTCAGGCCGGGGTAGTCCCACTCGTCCGGATCCACCTCGGTCGAGAGCCAGTTGTCGATGAGCGACTCGGCGGCGACCGCGGCGAGGTCGAGGACGTAGTCGCGCTGGTCCTGCCCTTCCAGGATGCGGCGGCGGAGGCCGTAGATCGCGACCCGCTGCTTGTTCATCACGTCGTCGTATTCGAGGAGGTGCTTGCGGTAGGCGAAGTTCTGCGCCTCGACCTGCTTCTGCGCGCGCTCGATCGCCCGCGTCACCATCCCGGCCTCCACCGGGACGCCCTCCTCCATTCCGAGACGCTGCATCAGCCCGCTCATCCGGTCGCTGCCGAAGATCCGCATCAGGTCGTCCTCGAGCGAGAGGAAGAAGC
Source organism: uncultured Acidobacteriota bacterium (assembly GCA_964448205.1). Lineage (GTDB taxonomy): Bacteria > Acidobacteriota > Vicinamibacteria > Marinacidobacterales > Marinacidobacteraceae > Marinacidobacterium. The sequence continues at coordinate 6,431 of CAYUVU010000231.1, read as the reverse complement.
GGGAGCTGCCAGGGTCTCCCTGGCGGCCGGCGCGGCCCCGGAGCTGGTTGTCGATACGGCGGGCCTCGTGGCGTTCGGTGCCCACGATGTGGAGGCCGCCCAAAGCGACCACGTCGTCGTGGGCGGCCTTCGTTTCGTCCCGCGCCCGGGACACCGCGCTTTCCCAGACCGCGGCCTCGGCCTCGGCCCAGTCCACCCCCTCCTTGCGGAGACGCGCCTTGGCGATTTCGTCCGGGTTCCCGCCGAGCAGGATGTCCGTCCCGCGGCCCGCCATGTTCGTCGAGATCGTGACGGAGCCGCTCCGTCCCGCCTGGGCGACGATCTCGGCCTCTTTCTGGTGGTATTTCGCGTTCAGCACCACGTGCTGCACCTGCTGGCGCTTCAGCACCCGGGAGAGCCGCTCGCTCTTCTCGATCGACGTGGTGCCGACGAGGATGGGACGGCCGCGCTGCTGCTCGGTCTTGATCTCCTCGGCGATGGCGTTCAGCTTCTCCCGCTCGGTCCGGTAGACGACGTCCGCATGCTCCACCCGCACCAGATCGCGGTTCGTCGGGATCGGGACGACTTCGAGGTCGTAGATCTTCTCGAACTCCGCCGCCTCCGTCTCGGCGGTGCCGGTCATGCCCGCCAGCTTCCCGTACATGCGGAAGTAGTTCTGGAAGGTGATGGTGGCGAGCGTCTGGTTCTCCCGCTCGATCTTGACGTTCTCCTTGGCTTCGACCGCCTGGTGGAGGCCGTCGGACCAGCGCCGCCCCGGCATCAGGCGTCCCGTGAACTCGTCACCGATGACGACCTGGCCGTCCTTCACCGTGTAGTCCTTCTCCCGCTTGTAGAGAGCGTGGGCCCGGAGCGCCTGCAGGAGGTGATGGAGCAGCGTCATCTGGCCCGGGTCGTAGAGGTTGTCGACGTGCAGGAGTTCCTCGGCCTTCGGCACTCCCTCCTCGGTCAGGGTGACGGAGCGCGACTTCTCGTCCACCGTGAAATCGAGCTCGCGGCGGAGCCTCGGAATGATCCGGTCCACCGTGTAGTAGAGGTCGGTGGAGTCCTCGGCGGGGCCGCTGATGATGAGGGGGGTCCGCGCCTCGTCGATGAGGATCGAATCCACCTCGTCCACGATCGCGTAGTGGAAGAGCCGCTCCACCTGCTTGCCGTCGCGGTCGCGTTCGGTGCGCGGGAAGGTGCGATGGACGAAGTTCTCGGCGCGGAACTTCATGTTGTCCCGCAGGTAGTCGAAACCGAACTCGTTGTTGGTCCCGTAGGTGATGTCCGCCCCGTAGGCCGCGCGCCGCTCCTCGTCGCTCAGGTCGTGCTGGATCACACCGACGCTGAGGCCCAGGAACTTGTAGAGGCGGCCCATCCACTCCGAGTCGCGGCGCGCGAGGTAGTCGTTCACGGTGACCACGTGGACGCCCTTGCCGGAGAGCGCGTTCAGGACCGCGGGGAGGGTCGCCACCAGCGTCTTGCCCTCGCCGGTTTTCATTTCGGCGATGCGGCCCCGGTGCAGGATGGCGCCGCCGAGGAGCTGCACGTCGAAGTGGCGCATCCCCAGCGTGCGCCGGGCGCCTTCCCGGCACACGGCGAACGTCTCGGCCATCAGCTCGTCGAGGGTCTCGCCGTTCTGCGCGCGGTCGCGGAGCAGCGCGATCCGGTCGGCGAGTTCCGGATCCTCGAGTTCCTTCAGCTCGGGCTCGAGGGCGCCGACCTCGGCGACGAGCTGCCGGAGCCGTTTCAGTTCCCGGTCGGATTTCTTCCCGACGATCTTGGTCAGGACGTTCTGGAACACTCGTCGGAGCCGGGTAAACCGGATGAATTTAGCATTGGAACGCCGGCTTCAGCCGGCACGCGCCGCGCGGCAGCGCAGCGCCCGGCCCGGCGCTCAACTGCGGAATGATGCTCTCCCCCCCACGCATCCCAGCGGACGGGACGTTTCCGAACCGCGCGCCGCAATGCGATCGGCCACACGCCGCCCGCCCGCCTGCGGCGGGCTGTGCCGGCTGAAGCCGGCGTTCCAGGCCGGCGTCCCTTACGGCGTGTAATCCACGATGTAGTTCAGTGGGTTCTGGGCGCGTTCGTCGATCCACACCTCGTAGTGGAGGTGGGGTGCCCGGCTGCGCCCGGTGTTCCCCACCAGACCCAGGACCTGGCCGCGGCGCAGCCGCTGGCTCCGTCGAACGTCGATCCGGGACAGGTGCGCGTACCGGGTCACGGCGCCGAAGCCGTGCGAGACCACGACGTACTTGCCGTAGGTCGGCGAGGTGGCCGTCTCGATGACGAGCCCGTCGGCGGTCACGCGAACCGGGGTTCCGGTTCTCGCGTTGAGATCCAGCCCGTAGTGCCGCTCGATCTCTCCGGTGAACGGATCGTTGCGCATTCCGAACCCGGACGACATGTACCCGCGAATCGGCCAGATGGAAGGAGTCGAGGCGAGCAGCCTGCTCTTCTCCCGCATCGTCCGCTCGAGCGCCACGCTCTGCTGGTCCAGCGTGGCGATCCGGCCCGACAGATCCTCGAGGCGGTCGCTCACGTAGTCGTACCCGGCGGGTGAACTCACCGCGCCACCGACGCCGCCGATCGGGGTCGGAATCGGCTCCGCTCCCGCGATCACGGCCAGCTTTCGCATCTGCATCTCGAGGGACTCGACCCGGCCGGCCATGCGCTCCGTATCGTCGGCGTAGTCCCGATTCAACTGCCGGAGAGCGTCGCGTTCCTCGACCAGCGCCACCGACGCCGGCCCGGGACTTACCAGCAGCCAGACATAGTGCCCGGCGAATCCGAGTACGACCAAGCCCGCGACGGCCGCCATCCGTCGGATTCCCGGGGTGATCCGAACCTCGCGCGGCGTGTGGTTCCGCGCCCCGAAGACGATGATTCGCGTAGGGGTTCGATCCGAATCCGCGTCCGGCTTGCGAGACACAGCCCGACTGCGGAGCCATCGGAGCATGGGTACATCTCGCCCGAACATAGGGGGTAACGGCCGGATTCTGACCCGGCGGACTCCGTATTTCAACTCTCGCCTCGCACGCGGGGAGGGGGGGCGCACCGCGCGGAGCCGGCGGACCGAAGCTGGAGGCGCGGCAGGTCGTCTTCGACCCACTCGACGGCTCCCCCGGACTCCAGGGTCGCGAGTTTCTCGAGGCAGCGCGCGACCGGGTCCCGCAGGGGGGAGACTTCGAAGAACAGCGCGTTCGGCGGCAATGCATCGAGCGCCGCCACCCCGCTCGACAGCAGGCTGCCGGCCCCCCGGTATCCGGAGGTCTGGAGGTGATACATCCCGGCTGCGAGTTTCACCAGCGCCTTCAGGATCTCGCGCCGCACCCCGCGGGAGTCCGCCCATTCCTCCTCGAGGACGTCGTGGCTTTCGTAGTAGGCCCGCTCGTTGAACAGCCTGGCCGCGTCGAGGACGGCGGCATCGGCGGCGGGAACGGGCCGCGCCCCTTCGCTCACCTGTTTCCCTCCGTTTTTCGGGCTCCGGAGGCCGCACTCGAGTACGGCGCGCCCCCCGGTTCACCCAGGTCGGCGGCCGCCCGGAACTGGATCGCTTCCTCGAAGTGCAACGGCTCGATCCGGCCGCTCCCCGCAAGGTCGGCGATCGTACGCGCCACCCGGAACGCGCGCGTGATTCCCCGCGCCGACATCCCGAGCCCGTCCATCGCCCACGAGACCAGCGACCGGAAGGGGCCGGAGGCCGAGGCCGCTTTCACTTCGAGGATGGACATCCCGGCAGGCGTCTTCGCGGTGCGGAACCGCTCGGACCGCGCCTCGCGGGCCAGGCGCACCCGTTCGCGGACGGTAGCGGTGGTTTCTCCGGCGGCCGGTCCCAGAACATCTCCGGAGGTTACCGGCCGGACCGTGACGTGGAGGTCGACCCGGTCCAGCAGGGGGCCGGAAATCCGCGAGCGGTAGCGCGCCACGAAGGCGGGGGGACAGCGGCAGGGCCTCCCACCCTCGCCGTGGAAGCCGCAGGGGCACGGATTCATGGCCGCGGCCAGTTGGAAGGACGCGGGAAAGCGGACGGAGTGACGGACCCGGCCCACGTGAATGTCACCGCTTTCGAGCGGTTGACGGAGGCATTCCAGGACCGGTCGCTGGAACTCCGGCAGCTCGTCGAGGAACAGCACTCCGTGGTGCGCGAGGGTCACTTCGCCCGGCCGGGGTCCCGGTCCCCCGCCCGCCATCCCGGCATAGGAGATCGTGTGATGCGGCGCCCGGAAAGGGGGCCGGCTCGGGGGAGCGGAGAGCGGCTGGCCGATGGCCGAGCGGATCCGGGCCACGTCCATTGCCTGCTCGGGCGCGAGCCCGGGCAGCAGATCCGGCAGGATGCCCACCAGCAGCGTCTTCCCGCTTCCCGGAGGTCCGGTGAAGAGCAGGTTGTGCGCGCCGGCAGCGGCGATCTCGAGGGCCCGCCGGCCGCGCGGCTGGCCCCGGACCTGGGCCAGGTCCACGCCGGTGCGGGAAACCGTCCGCGTTTCCCCTGGGGGCCGAAACGGTGGAGGCAGTTGGGGGGCGGCGAGCAGGTCCGCCGCGGCGTGCAGGCTGGCGGCCGGATACACCCGGATCCCGGAGGCCATGGCCGCCTCGGCGGCGTTGTCGGGGTGGACGATGGCGGAGCGCATCCCGGCCGCCGCCGCTTCCCAGGCGATGGGCAGCCCGCCGGGGACGGGCCGCAGCGAGCCGTCCAGCGCCAGCTCGCCGAGCAGCAGGGTGTCCGGCAGGCGGTGCCGGGGCGCGATGCCGGTCGCCGCCAGGATCCCGAGCGCGACCGCGAGATCGAATCCCGCTCCTTCCTTGCGGACCCCGGCGGGCGCCAGGTTGACCACCACGTGCCCGGGGGGGACGTGGAAGCCGCTGTTCCGCAGCGCTGCCAGGACCCGCAACTGGGCTTCGCGGATGACGGCGTCCGGGAGGCCAACCGTGCGGAACGAGCTCCGGTCGGCCCGCTGCAGGTCCACTTCGACCCGAATCAGCAGTCCCTCCACGCCGCGGACCGTCCCCGTGCGGGTGACCGCCAGCAGCCGTCCCCGGCGGGGATTCCGCCCCGCGTCGGTGTTCTCGACGTGTCGCACGGAAACACAGACGTAATTCCGGACGATTTCTTCCCGCCGGCGCGGCAATTGTGGAAAAGTCGAAGCGAAGCGGCATTAGGCGGCCGCTTTCCGCCTCCTTTTTTCCCCACGGGATACGATTCAGGCCCGGCGAGCGCTTCGCCGGGCGGTTCGTCCGGGCCGATCACTCGGCCCGGAAGCCCCGCCGGAGGGCCGGCCCGGAGCCGGCGCCCCGGCCGCCCCGTCAACTCATGGACCTCGTCACCCTGCTCTACGCCGTCGGAGCCGGTGTGCTGTCGTTCCTGTCGCCCTGCGTATTGCCCCTCGTTCCCGGCTACATCTCGTTCGTTTCGGGGACTTCGCTCAGCGAACTGGCGGACGGAGCGCCCACCGGAGACGCGGCGGTCCGCCGGCGCCGGGTCATCGTGAACACCGTCGCCTTTGTGCTGGGCTTCTCGATCGTCTTCGTGGCCATGGGGGCGTCGGCGACCTACGCCGGGCAGTGGCTCGCCGGCAACCGGGTGTTCCTCGGACGGATCGCGGGAACGATCATCGTCCTGTTCGGCCTCCACGTGATGGGCGTGCTGAAGATCCCCTTCCTGAACGTGGAGAAGCGTTTCCACTCGAACCGGGAGCCCGTGAGCCTGCTCGGCTCGTTCGTGATCGGGCTCGCCTTCGCCTTCGGCTGGTCCCCCTGCATCGGGCCGATTCTGGCGACCGTCCTGGTGGTCGCGGCGAACTACGAGACCGTGAACCAGGGCATCATCCTCCTCAGCGGCTATTCGCTGGGGCTCGGGGTGCCCTTCCTGCTCACCGGCATCGCGGTGGACCGGTTCTTCGCGATATCGAAGAAAATCAAGCGTCACATGCGGGTGGTGGAAGTGGTTGCCGGCGTGCTCCTGGTCGTGATCGGGGTGCTGGTGTTCACCGACAGCCTGCAGGCGCTTTCGCAATACCTCACCTTCCTTCCGGTACTTGGGTAACAGCTCCATGCCAGCCTTGCTCTTTGTCTTCGTGATGTTCGTCGCCGGCTCGCCGGCCCAGGAGGTCTGGGTGGTTCCGGACGAGGCCCGGGCGGTCGAGAACCCGGTCGCGCTGACCGACGAGGCCCTGGCCGCGGGCGCGGAGGCCTACGGCGCCCGGTGCGCCTCCTGCCACGGCGATGGCGGGAAGGGCGACGGCAGGGCCACCCGGTTCATCAAGCCGGCGCCCGCGGACTTCTCGACCGTCGAGGCGCGGGACCGGATGACCGACGGCGAGATCTTCTACAAGATCACCGAGGGCAAGAAACCGATGCCGGGAATGGCCCGGACGCTCAGCGACGAAGAACGCTGGCAGGTCGTCCACTACCTGCGGACGCTGCAGCCGCCGCGCTAAACAGCCTGTGGC
>CAYUVU010000230.1:0-12183 GCA_964448205.1 uncultured Acidobacteriota bacterium | reverse complement strand
CGCAGGGGCCCACCCTTTCCCGTATACCCCCCCCATCGTCGGGCACGCTCGCCGAGCTGGCGACGCGTAACCCGAGTTCGAGGAGGACCCGGCGGGCGATGACCCCGGAACGATCGGGAACCACCCCGGCGGCGCACCCGTCGCTCGCGGTCAGGATCGCGGCGGCCGGGTCGGAAGCCGCGGCGCCGGCGGCCGGCCCGGAAGTACTGGACATCGTCTCAGCGGCGGCTTTCCGGCAAGCCCGGAAAAGGGAGGAGGAACACGGGGAGGGCGCGGGAGTTGCGTCAGAATAGCGGGTTGCTCATGGAATTCCGCGCGCACCGCCGGTCCTTTCGGGGGTGGCGGGGAGTGGTCGCCGCCGGCGCCCTGACCCTCGTCCTCGGCGGCCTGACCGCGGCGGCCGGTCCGTTTGTCCAGCAGGCCTACCAGTTCCGGGTGACGGTGGACCTGATCTCGCTCAACGTAACCGTCACCGACGCGCGCGAGCGGTTCATCACCGATCTGTTCGAGGAGGACTTCTCGGTCTACGAGGACGGCATCCTGCAGGAAATCGAGGCCTTTTCCCGCGAGGACCTGCCGATCCGAATGGTGCTGCTGCTCGACACCTCCGCGAGCATGGTGGACAAGATGAACTTCGCCCAGGAGGCGGCGGTCCGGTTCACCCGGACCCTGCGGATGGAGGACGTGGCGCAGGTGGTCGAGTTCGGCAGCAACGCCAACATCCTGCAGAAGTTCACGAGCGACCACGGCGAACTCGAGCACGCCATCCGGATGACCCAGGCGGGCGGCACCACCAAGCTGCACAACGCCATGTACATCTCGCTCCGCTCGCTCGAACGCCAGCGGATGGAGGCCCGCCGGCAGGCCATCATCCTGCTGTCCGACGGCCGGGACACCAGTTCGCTCGTCACCTTCGAACAGGTGCTCGACCTGACCAAGGACACCGACGTCGTCATCTACTCCATCTCGTTGCAGAACACCGCGCGCCGGCGGGGGAGGCGCTTCTCCGAAGCCGAACACGTCCTCAAGAACCTGGCCGAAGAGACCGGCGGCCAGTGGTTCTTCCCCGCCGAGCTGGCCGAACTGGACTCCGTGTACGCCCGGATCGCCGAGGAACTCAAGAGCCAGTACAACGTCGGTTACATCTCCAACAATCCCCGGCAGGACGGCGCCTGGCGGCGCATCGTGGTGCAGACGAACCGTCCGGACCTCCGGGTGCGGACGAAGCTCGGCTACTACGCACCGGGCTAGCCGCACCGGTCCGTGTGGAGGTAGGTCTCAGGCCCGCCGCCTGCCGTAGCGACCTGACGGCAGGACGCCGCTGGCCGGAGGAGCCCGACCCGTTCCGGACGGCGTACCAGCGCGACCGCGACCGGATCATCCATTCGAGCGCGTTCCGCCGGCTCCAGTACAAGACCCAGGTCTTCATCAACCACGAAGGCGACCACTACCGGACCCGGCTCACGCACACCCTCGAGGTCGCGCAGATCGCCCGCACGATCGCCCGCTCGCTCCGCCTCAACGAAGACCTCACCGAGGCGGTCGCACTGGCCCACGACCTCGGCCACACTCCCTTCGGCCACGCGGGAGAAGAGGTGCTGGACCGCCTGATGCGGAACCACGGCGGGTTCGAGCACAACATCCAGTCGTTCCGTATCGTGGACGAGCTCGAACGCGCCTACCCGGACTTTCCGGGGCTCAATCTGACCCGCGAATCGCGGCACGGGATCTTCGCCCACTCGAGCCGGGCGGGATTCGTTCCGGAGGGCCTCCGGGGTCTCGGTCCGCCGCCCCTCGAGGCGCAGGTTGCGGACATCGCCGACGAGATCGCCTACAGCGCCCACGACATGGAAGACGGCCTTTCCTCGGGGTTGATCGGCGTCGGGGACCTGGAGGGGGCGGCGCTCTTCCGGAGGCACTGGCCGGGGTCCTTCGAGAAGCGACAGCACTACGGGCGGGTCAGGGTCCGCACCCTGTTGCGCCGGGTCATCGCCGACCTCGTCATCGCGCTCGCCGGCGAGACCGAACGGCGCATCCGGGAAGCTGGAATCGACGGGCCTGACGGAAACGTCCCGGAAGCATCCGCGTCCGGGCCGCCGGTCGTCGGGCTTCCCGCACGCCACGGCGGCGAACTCCGGGAACTCAAGACGATCCTCCACGAGCGCCTCTACCGCCACCCGCGGGTGGCCGACACGACGGAAGCCGAAACGCGGCGGTTGCCCGGCCTCTTCCGCCACTACCTGGACCGGCCGGAGGACCTGCCGGCCCATTTCCGGCAGCGGATCGGGAAATCATCCCCGGAACGGGTGGTCTGCGACTACATCGCCGGAATGACCGACCGCTTCGCCGCCTGGGACCACCAGCGGCGCTTCGGTGGACCGGGCGCCCGCTGACGCCGGCGCCGCTACCGCTCTTCCGAGGGGTTCTCCGCGGACGGCTCCGGTTCGGACTCCTGCACGTCGTCCGGCCCCGGAGCGATGCCGTAGATCGGTTCGTCGTCGATCGGCTCGAGGTACTTCTCGACGCCGGGCGGACCGAGCCGGCGGAGCGCCACGGTCTTCCCCTGCGAGATCCACGAGGAAGCGCCCACCCGCACGAACATCTCGACCTCCACGTCCTCCCAGAGCTCGTTCTCGAACATCCGCTCCGGCGCGCCCTGCGACAGGTAGTTGGAATCCGCGCGCAGGGTGTGTTCTCCGCTCGCTTCCCCCGGATCGAGCGCCTCTTCGGCAACGGAGTGGACGTAGCCGGTACCCCAGGCCTCGTCCGGCGCGGATTCGCGGCGGAACACCGACATCACCTGGACATACTCGACCGGTCCCGGATTGGTGTTCGTGACCCGGAAACGGACCGCCGGCCGGATGTAGTTGTTCCCCTCGGAATCCCTGCCGCGCACCGCCCAGTAGGCGACGAGCTCGGTCAGCCGCATCCGCGAGGCGGTCGCGTTGTCCTCCCGGTTGACGCAGCCGGGAGCCGCCATCGCGACCGGGATCAGGCCGGCAAGCAGCACGGCAAGGCCAATACCGGACGGGAGAAGCAGGCGGCGAAAACGCATGGCAGTCTCGGGCGGGATCAGCCCCGCCGCCAGTATAGACTGCCGGGCCGGCCGTGCTCCGCCGCCCCGGAAACCAGAGCCCGCGAGTATCGAACCTCATCGAGAGCCCTCTCCTCCAGACAGCCGTGGAACCCCTCGTTCAGGTGGACCGCGTCTCCAAGCGCTACGGGAGAACGCTCGCGGTAACGGACCTCAGTTTCGGCGTCGCGAAGGGTGAGGTCCTCGGCTTCCTGGGACCGAACGGCGCCGGGAAGACGACCACCATGCGGGTCATCACCGGCTTCATGCCGCCGAGTGAAGGACGGGTGCTGGTCGGCGGCCTGGACATCGAGGAGTCCCCGCTCGAGGTCCGGAGCCGGATCGGGTATCTGCCCGAGAACCCGCCGCTCTACCCGGAAATGGAGGTCACCGCCTTCCTCGAGTTCGCGGCGCGGCTCCGGGGAGTCCCGAAAGCCGGGATCCGGCCGGCCGTCGCCCGCGCGATCGAGCGCTGCGCCCTCGGGGAGGCCCGGGAGCGCATCATCGGGAAGCTGAGCCGCGGCTACCGCCAGCGAGTGGGCCTCGCACAGGCGCTCGTCCACGAGCCCGAACTCCTGGTCCTCGACGAACCCACCGCCGGTCTCGACCCCAAGCAGATCCACGAGACGCGCAAGCTGATCCGCACGCTGGCGGGTGAACGGACCGTCGTGCTCTCCACGCACATCCTTCCCGAGGTCGCCGTCACCTGCGACCGGGTGGTCATCATCGCCGGTGGGCGTCTGCGCGCCGAGGACACTCCCGAAAGTCTGGTGGCGCGGTTGGGCGCCGCCCAGCGCGGCCGGGGAACCTGGGAGATCGACACGGCGGCGCCGGCGGACGCGGCGGAGGCGGCGCTCCGCGCCGTCCCCGGGGTCGCGCGGGTGAAGGCGGGCCCCGAGACGGCGGAACGCACTCTGGCGCTGCAGGTGGAGGCAGCCGGAGACCGGGAGATCGCGACCGGCCTCGCGCGGGCGCTCCTCGACGCGGGACGCCCGCTCTACGGCCTGCGCCGGGGCGGCGCGAGCCTCGAGGACGTCTTCCTGGCGCTCACCACCGAGGAGACGGAAGCGAACGGGACCGGCGACGACGCGGGTACGCCGGGGGCTCCGGAAGCGGACCCATGAGGAACGCGCTGACCATCGCCCGGCGCGAGATCGGCGCCGCCCTGGCTTCCCCGGTGGCCTATGTCCTCTTCGGCGCGTTCGCGTTCCTCTACGGGTACTTCTTCACCGATTACCTCCAGAGCTTCGTGGAAGCCGGGATGCGGATGAGCCAGATGGGCGGCTTCAGCGGCGGCACGCTGAACGTGAACACCGACCTGCTCCGCTGGCTGGTGGCGAGCACCGCCATCCTGGTGCTCTTCCTGCTGCCCCTGCTCTCCATGCGCACGATGTCCGAGGAGATCCGCTCGGGCACCGTGGAGCTGCTGCTCACCGCGCCGATCACCGACGGCCAGATCGTGATGGGCAAGTTCCTGGCCGCGCTCGCCCTCTACGGCGGGATGCTGGCGCTGACGGGACTCCACGTGGGGGTCCTGTTCTGGTTTTCCCGGCCCGAGATCGCGCCCGTCCTCGCCGCCTATCTCGGTCTGCTGCTGCTCGGGGCCGGCCTGCTGGCGCTCGGCCTCTTCTTCTCAAGCCTCACCCGGAACCAGATCGTGGCGGGACTGCTGACCTTCGGGGCGCTGCTCGTCCTCTGGCTGGTGGAGTTCGCCGGGGCCCGCGGCGGTGAGTTCGGCCGCATGCTGGCCTATCTGTCGGTGACCGGCCACATGGAGGGATTCGCGCGCGGGGTGATCGCCACGCGCGACCTGGTGTTCTACCTGTCCTTCGCCGCTTTCTGGCTTTACCTCGCCCGGGAGTCGGTGCGCTCCCGCAGGTGGCGCGGATGAGCCGCCCGCTTGACCGGCTGCGCACCGCGTTCGGCAGGCGGAGCGCGCGCGAGGGGGCAAACCTCGGAGCGACGGCGCTCCTGCTCCTCGGCGTCCTGGTGGGGGTCAACTACGTGGCGAACCGGCGCAGCGTCTCGTGGGACCTCACCGCAGGCGGCCAGTTCAGCCTCTCCCCGCAGACGGTCCGCATTCTCGAGGAGCTGGACCGCGATGTCCGGCTCGTGGTGCTCGATCAGCCGCGCTCCGCCGGACGCGCCGTCGAACTCTTCGAGCGGTACGCCGACCGGAGCGGCCGGGTCGCCTGGGAGGTCATCGACCAGGAGGCGGAACCCGCCCGCGCCCGGGCCTACCAGGCGACCGCCGAAGCCGGGATCCCCTTCGGCACGGTGGTCGTGGAGAGCGGCGGGCGGCAGGAGCGCGTCGCGGCGCCCCAGGAACAGGACATCACGAACGCCATCGTGAGGATCCTGAAGGGCGAGACGAAGAAGGTCTATTTCACGACCGGGCACCAGGAGCGGTCGCTCGAAGCGACCGGCGCCGGCGGCCTCTCCGCCATCGCTTCGCGGCTCGAGGAGTCCAACTACGAGGTTGCCCCGCTGGCGTTCCTCGAGCACGTCGAAGACGGCGAGGTCCGGATTCCCGAGGATGCGGCCGTCGTGATCGTCGCCGGTCCCCGCCTCGATCTCCTGGAGGCGGAGGCCGCGGCCCTCGCCGCCCACGTCCAGGCGGGCGGGAAGGCCATGCTGCTCCTCGATCCGCCGGATCCGCCGGGAGCCGCCGACGAAAGGGAGGAACTCGCCGGACTGGCCGGAGACTTCGGGGCGACTCCGGCCGGGGACGTGGTGATCGACGCCAGCGGGGTCGGTCAGCTCTTCGGCTTCGGGGTCGAGGTGCCGCTCGCCGCCTCCTACGGGTTTCATCCGATCACGCGGGGCTTCGTGAACGCGGCCACCGTCTTTCCGCTCGCCCAGAGCCTCATCGCCACCCCGCCCGACGAGCTTCCCCGGGGAATGCGCCTCTCGGAACTCGTCCTCAGCTCCGACGTCGCCTGGGGGGAAGTCGATCCGGACGAGCTGGAAACCGGCGAAGTGAACGCCGGAGAGGACGAGCGGGCCGGACCGCTGCGGCTCGCCTACGCGGTCCACGTTCCGACCGGCGATCAGGAAGATCCGGTGGAGGAGGCGGGCGCGGCGGAACCAGGTCCGGAGGCCGCGGGGAATCCGGGGGCGGAAGCCGATCCTGACGGAGAGCCCGAGGAACCCGCCGAAGCCCCGGAGGGCCGCGTGGTCATCGTCGGGGACTCCGACTTCATCGGGAACAACCTGGCCCTCGCGCCGCTCGGGAACGCCGATCTGTTCCTCAACATGGTGAACTGGCTCACCGAGGACGAGGACCTGATCGCGATCCGTCCGCGCGCGGCCGAGGACCGGCGGATCACCATGACGTCGGCGCAGGTACGGAACGTGGTGCTGTTGAGCCTGGTGTTCCTGCCCGGGTTCTTCCTCATCTGGGGCGTCACCGTCTGGTGGTCCCGCCGGTGAGGTGACGTGCAGAGGACGACGCTCCTCGCGGTACTGGCGGCGCTGGCGGTCGCCGGCTGGATCGCGTTGTTCGAGCGGGAAGAAGGCGCCGAAGACGAGGGACACCCGGTCTTCGGCCTGGACGAAACGGAGATCCAGGCCGCCGAGATCGAGCGCCCCGGCGAACCGGCCGTCCGCCTGGCCCGGCACGGCGAAGGGTTCACGGTCGCGGAAGGCGACGGCCCGGAGTCAGCCGCGGACCCCGGCGAAGTGGACCTCTTCCTGCAAAACGTCGTCTCGCTGCGTTTCGAGCGGGAGGTCGAAGGCGTGGACCGAGCGGGTCTCGCCGAGTTCGGCCTCGCACCGCCCGGACTCACCATCCGGTTGTTCCCGGCGGATGGCGAAACGCTGACCACCGGTTTCGGGGACGAAACCCCGGCGGCCGGCAACCGCTACCTCCAGTTCGGCCAGCGCGTGCTGGTGACGTCCGCCTTCGCCCGGGACAACCTCGACCGAAGCGCCTGGGACCTCCGGGACAAGCGGGTGTTCCGGCTGGAGATGCCGGCGGCCCGGCGCCTCCAGGTCACCGCCGGGGGAGGCACCACGGTGGAAATCGCCCGGGAAGCGGGCGTCTGGAACATCCGCCGTCCCTATCGCTTCGCCGCGGACCCCTATGAGGCCTCGCAGTTCGCGTCCCGGCTCCTGGACGCGGAGATGGCGGGCGTAGCGCCGGCACCTGACGGAGGGGAGGAGGACCCCTTCGGTCTGGCTTCGCCCCGGCTCACGGCGGAACTGGACCTCGTCGCCGGGCCGCAGGAGGAAGCCGTCTCCCGGACCGTCCATTTCGGCGGCGAGAGCCGCACGCCGCCCGGCGTCTTCGCCCGGCTGGAAACGGATCCGTTGGTCTTCGTGGCCCGGAAGCCGCTCTTCGACGCGCTCCGCGAGGCGGCCGAGACCGAACTGGCGAGCCTGCGGTCCCTCGATCTTTTCCGGTTCGCGGCCTTCCGGACCATCGCGCTCCGGTTCACGACCCCTGACGGCGAAACGGCGTTTCACCGCCGGGAGGGTGAGGCAGGCCGGGAATGGACGATGGAAAGCGGCGGCGGCGCGCCGGTCCTGGTGGACACCGTGGCGGTTGAGGACCTGCTCTACGAGCTGAACTCCACCGAGGCCGGGAACGTGGGCGAAGCGAGCCTTCCCGGCGACGGCGCCGCCTGGGCCATTGCGGTGACCGAAGAAATCGAGGCGGGCGGCGAAACCAGCGGGACCGGGGCGGAAACGGTCCGCGTGACAGTCTCCCAAAACGGCGAGGTGCGGGCGCTCCGAGCCAACGACGACCGGACGCTCGTGCTGAGCGCGGATGCCTGGAAGGCGATTACCGACCTGTTCGCCGCCGCCGGCATCCCGCCGGAAGGCCCCTAATCGGCGTCCGAGAGCGCCGCCCGGGAAAGGAGTTCCCGGAGAGTCGCGTCATCAGGAGCGTGTTCCAGGGCGGCCCGAACCACCGCGGCCGCCTCGCCGTTCCGTCCGGCCCGCAGTAGGAGCTCGGCGAGGCTCTGCGACGCCGCGGTGTGGGCCGGGTCGGCCTGAAGCGACTGGCGGTAGCGAGTTTCCGCCTCTGATGGACGGCCAAGCATCTCGAGCACCAGGCCGCTGTCCGCCAGCGGTTGGGCCCGGGCCGGGCCGGCAGTGCGGTCGAGTACCTGACCAAAGAGCGTCAGCGCCCGGGCGGGATCGCCGCTCATCGCGAAGGCGGTGGCGGCGGCGGCGCGAATCACCGGCGAGATTCCCTCGCCGCCTGACTCCAGAACGCGATCAAAGAGCACCGATGCGGCAGCCGGGTTTCCTTCACGAAGCCTCACGTCGGCCAGCCAGCGCGCGGCGCTGAGCGAGGCGCCATCGAGCGGTTCGCCAAGCGGCGGAACAAACGGCGTGAGGACTTCCGCCGCAGCGTCGAGACGGCCCAGTTGGAGATGCGCTCGAGCCTTGGCGATATCGAATGCCGGATCCCCGGGGTATCGGGCCGAGGCCGCATGCGCGACGCGTGCCGCTTCCACGGGGTCGCCCCGGTCCAGCAACAACCCCAACAGTTCGACCCAGCCGTCCCGGCTTGAGGTCACGAGCCCCGGGGTGCGATCGATCACGGATCCCCGCACGACGCTGTGCTCGTTGAGCCGGGTGAGCAGCAGGTCCCGCCGTCGCGCCCGCAGGCGACTCTCCTCGTGACCGGAAAGCAGGCGCCTGCCCTCGGCAACCAGGTCGGGATCGGGATCCTGGACGAGCAACTGGCCGAGCCGGAAACGGGCCAGGGAATCGTCGACGGGTTCGAGAATGGCTTTTCGGAGCCAGGGGATGGCCTCCTCACGCCGTCCGAGGAGTGCAAGGCAGCGGCCGAATTCGTAGGCGGCTCCCGCGGGCGGCTCTTCGGCGGAGGCGGCAGATGCCAGGAGAGGCAGGGCGCCCTCGTAGTCGTCCTCGGCGAGCCGGAGCCTGCCGTGTTCGAGCGTCAGGGCGGGCGAATCCGCAGCGGTCGGGGCCCCCACCAAACGGCGAGACTCGGAGACCAGACCCGACTCGCGCAACTGCATCGCCAGCTCCAACCGGGGCCCATCCGCAAGGCGTGGCTCAAGGGCCAACAGCTCGGCCAGGACCTCGCGAGCCTCGTCGTCCCGGCTCAAGATGGCGAGCAGGCGGACGCGAAGCGCCAGGTTTTCGGGTTCGGGGGGAGCACCCTCGAGCACCGCGACCGCTGCCGGATAGTCGAGCAGTCCTACGTACGCCTCGGCCCAGTAGCGAAGGAACTCCGGTTGTTCGCCCTTCGGGCCGGCAGCATCCAGAACCTCCAGCGCGGAGGCATAGTCCTGCTGCTGAAGCAGGCGGCGAGCCTCGGCCATCAGCGTCGCATCCGGCTGGATGGCCCCGGGGGCCGCTACAAACAGAGCGGAGAGGACGAGGGCAGTCATGGTTGCCGATCCACTGTCTCTGCCGACTATTGTGTCAAGGCGTCACGGTCAGGGAAACGGCTTCGTCCTCGCCGAGGTACTCCTCGTTCGAGTGGAAGAACCAGCTCCGTTTCGCCGGCAATCGCAGCCCGCCGTTCTCGATCTCCCCTTCGAGGTGGATGTACTCCCCGTCGTTCGCCGATTCGTCGTGGTAGAAGCGGTAGCCGATCATCCGCGCCGTTTCCGGGTGGAAGTAGAAGTACCAGGTATCGCCACCGACCTCGGGGTCGTAGGTGACCCGGACCTTGAGCGCATCCTGGCCGTCGTACGAATCCATCACCGGCTCCGGGTCCACGATGGTCCCCGGATCGCGCAGCTTCATCGGCAGGCCCCAGACGAACAGGTAGTAGTTCCGGAGCCACATCACGCGTTCGGCGTCGAGGCCGTGTTCGCCGAACGCCGCCTCGTCGAGTTCCTCGTCGCCGTCCACGGCGCGCCGCAGGATTTCCTCAGCGTTCACCGCGAACGACACCACCGCGGCGTCGGTCTCGCGACGGACCTCCATCGCGCCGCTTCCGGGAGCCATCCCCACTTCGACCGTGCGGGTGACCCCGTTGGGCCGGGACTCCATGATCCGGAGCGCGATCTCGCCGCGGTCCCACAGTCCGGCCGGATCGTGGTAGGCGATGGACCTCGCGATCAGCGCCTCCGCGGCGGAAATATTCGGCGCCGGCGGCTCGGGTTCGGGGGCTGCCGGTTCCCCACCGCATGCCCCGAAAGCTCCAATCAGGAGCACGGTCAGGGAGATTCTCGGCATTACGCGCCTCCTTGGCCGGTGGATCCGCCGAACTCGATCCCCTGGGCGAGCGGCAGGTCCTTCGACCAGTTGATGGTGTTCGTCTGGCGGCGCATGTAGGCCTTCCAGGCGTCCGAGCCCGATTCGCGGCCGCCGCCGGTGTCCTTCTCGCCGCCGAAGGCGCCGCCGATCTCGGCCCCCGAGGTGCCGATGTTCACGTTGGCGATCCCGCAATCCGAACCCCGGGCCGAGAGGAACGTCTCGGCCTCGCGGAGGCTGTCGGTGAAGATCGCCGACGAGAGCCCCTGCGGCACGTCGTTGTGGAGAGCGATCGCCTGCTCGAGCGATTCGGTTTCCAGGACGTAGAGGATGGGAGCGAACGTCTCCTCGGCCACCAGCGGCGTCTGGGCGGACATTCTCACGATCGCCGGCTCGACATGGTTCGGGCCGATGTCGGGACGCCGCCCTCCGCCGCAGACGACGGTTCCTCCGTCGGCGACCACGCGCTCGAGCGCGCCCTGCATCGCTGCGACGGCGTCGGCCGAGATCAGCGGCCCCATGAGGGTGGCCGGATCGAGCGGATCCCCGATGGGAACCTGCCGGTAGGCGTCGGCGAGGCGCTCCACCAGCGGGCCGGCAACCTCCCGGTCGGCCAGCACGCGGCGCGTGGTGGTGCAACGCTGTCCGGTGGTGCCCACGGATCCGAACACGATGGCCCGGACCGCGAGCTCCAGATCGGCGTTCCGGCTGACCACCACCGCGTTGTTGCCACCGAGCTCGAGGAGGCAGCGGCCCAGCCGGCCGGCGACCTCGGTGGCCACCTTCCGGCCGACCCGGGTGGAACCGGTGAAGGAAATCAGGGGCAGCCGCCGGTCGCTGGCGAGCGCGGCCCCGAGGTCCCCGCCGCCCACCAGCAGGTTGAAGACCCCGGAGACGCCGTGGTCGTCCATCACCCGGTTCGCGATGTTCTGGACCGCAACGGAACACAGGGGAGTGTGCTCCGACGGCTTCCAGATCACTGGGTCGCCGCACACCGCCGCGACCGCCGCGTTCCAGGACCAGACCGCCATGGGGAAGTTGAACGCGGTGATGACGCCGATGGGACCGAGCGGATGCCACTGCTCGAACATCCGGTGGCCGGGCCGCTCCGAAGCCATCGTCAGCCCGTAGAGCTGGCGGGAAAGCCCCACCGCGAAGTCGCAGATGTCGATCATCTCCTGGACTTCGCCGTGGCCTTCGGCCCGGATCTTGCCGGCTTCGAGAGCGATCAGGTCGCCGAGCGGCTCCTTGTCGTCGCGCAGCGCGCTCCCCAGATCGCGCACCAGGTCGCCGCGCTTCGGCGCCGGCAGCTCGCGGAACGAACGGAAGGCCGCCGCCGCTTCGGTCACGACCCGCTCGGCCGCCCGGGCGTCCGCGGGAATGACCGAGGCGATGGGCTCGCCGGTCGAGGGGTTCCGGGAGACGAGCGGCCGCTCGCCGGTGAGGATCCAGCCCTCCGGGCCAGTGCAGGCGCCCGGAGCGCCCTCCCCGAGTCCCAGGCGATCGAGAACGGTTTGCATGCCGCCCGTATCGTAAGGGTGAGAAACCGGCTGCGCCTCAGTTGAGGACCTGGTATCCGGGCTCGTCCTCGATCACGAGGATCCGCTGGTTGGCGGGAACGTTCCGCAGCACCCGGTGGCCACCGCCCGGCCAGCGGATGGTGACCTCCGCCACCGTCTGGTGCTGCCCGAGGCCGAATTCCAGGATCGGACTCGGCGTCACCCCGAAGCCCCCGCCGACCACGACCTCCTGGAGTTGCACCGGCGCCTGCGGAGCGTCGGTGACCCGGACGGCTACCTGGGCGCCCACGGCGTCGGGATGAAGGCTCGAGGCGCGGAGCAGGATGTGCAGCCAGCCGTTCGGATGCGGCAGTTGGGACGCCGGGTTCCGGTAGAAGCGGCTTCGCTGGCGGTCGCCCGGGA
>CAYUVU010000229.1:0-3469 GCA_964448205.1 uncultured Acidobacteriota bacterium | reverse complement strand
GAAATGCGTGGGAACGACGGGGCTTCGAGCGTTCTGGGCGGGAACAGTATAGCACTCTAAGCCGTTGAGATATGGCACCATTAGAGGACTATCGGGGCACTCTTCGGAACCCCTTGGAACCGGCAAAGTGCGGTGCGGAGCACCGCGCGTGCCGGTCTGGAGACCGGCGTTCCGAGCCGCTCTGCCATCCGGGTCAGGAGCCCCCGCAGTCCGGCGGTTCCACCAGCAGCAGATAGCGGCCGGGCGCGGCCTCGATCTCCTGCTCGCATCCCGAGAGCCAGCGGATCCGGACCCCGAACGGCCCCGCGCGATCTCCCAGGCCGAAGAAGACCCGGGGATCGCTGGACGCCAGGTAACTGCCCGCGGCCCGGGCTTCCCGAACCTGGGTGAGTGCTCCTCCGGTCAGTTCCAGGCGGGCGCCGACGCCGTCGCGCGGGCTGCGGCGGCCCACCAGCCGGAACCCCGCCCAGGCGGCGCCGGTATCGGTGTCGTTCCGGAAGAGCGCCGGCGACCCGTTCATGACGGTCGCGAGCAGGTCGGTGTCGCCGTCGTCGTCGTAGTCGGCGAAGGCCGCGCCGCGGTACACCCGGGGGACCTCGAGCGCGGTCGGCGGAACCTCGTCGAAACCACCGTCTGTCCGGTTTCGGAAGACGAGACCCCGCTGGGCGTAGTCGCTCTCGGTGATCCCTCCGTCGACCTCGGGATAGACATGGCCGTTCAGGACCACGAGGTCCAGCCAGCCGTCCCGGTCCAGGTCGCGGAAACCGGTTCCCCAGCCGAGGTAGGGATAGCTCGGTTCCGCCACTCCGGCAGCGAACGACTCGTCGAGGAACCAGCCCCCTCCCACCGCCCGGTAGACGGTGTTGTAGTCGTGGGAGAAGTTCGTGACCACGACGTCGAGCCGCCCGTCGTTGTCGTAGTCGCCGAGGTCCACCCCCATGCCCGCCTGCGCGCGGCCGTCCTCGTTGTAGGCGACCCCCGCGGAGAGGCCGACGTCGGTGAAATCGAGTCCCCCGGCTCCGGTGTCGTTCCGGTAGAAATTGTTCGGGGTCTGGTCGTTCGCCACGTAGACGTCGAGGTCCCCGTCGTCGTCGAGATCGCCGAACACGACTCCGAGACCGAAGTACCGCTCCGCTCCGATCGCCTGCCCGTCCACCCGCTCGAAGCGGCCGTCGGAAAGTCCCCGATAGAGGAGGGCCGGCGCCGGCGTCAGACCGTTCGGGCCGCACATCACCGGCAGCCCCCGGAAGAAGCAGAACGGCTCCTCTCCCGGCCGCGGCGTCTCCTCCACCCGGAAGTCCACGTAGTTCACGACCACGAGGTCGGAGACGCCGTCCCGGTCCAGGTCACCGAACGCGGCCCCGGTTCCCCATTGGGGATCGTCCAGCCCCACCGCTTCGCCGGCCTCCTCGAACGTCCCGTCACCCCGGTTCCGGTAGAACAGGTTCCTCCCGTAGCGCGTCACCAGCAGATCGAGGTCGCCGTCGTTGTCGTGATCCACGACGAAGGCGCCCTGTCCCCAGCCGTAGGACTCGAGTCCCGCGGGGCCCGTCACCTCCCGGAAGCGCCCGCCTCCCTCGTTCCGGAACAGCGCGTTCGACAGGCTCTGGCTCGCGTCGTACCCGAGACGGGACCCGTTGACGAGGAACAGGTCCAGGTCCGCGTCGCCGTCGTAGTCGAAGAACGCCGCGCCGCTACCCGTCGTCTCGAGGATGAAGTCCTTGCTGCGGACACCGCCGTACATGTTGATGAAGCGGACGCCCGACGCCTCGGCCACCTCGGTGAACCGGATTTCGGGCTGCGCGGACGCGGCCGCCGCGAGCACGAGGAGAACCCCGGCCATGGCGCTGACGGCCTTCATCGCACCGCTCCGGCCCCCATCCCGATGCTCGCAACGCGCCCGGCGCCCTCCTTGAGGACGTGGACCGCGCCGGCCGGCAGGGATCCGACGGCCTCTTCATTGCCCGACGGCCAGCGAACGCTGACCTGATCCGCGCCCTCCGCCGCTCCGAGACCGAACCACAGCACCGGGTCGTGCTGGGAGAGGTAGCTCGCCCCTGCCCGCCGCTCCTCACGCTGGACGACCGGGCCCCCCGCGAGCCGGACGCGGGCCCCGATGCCTTCCCGGTTCCCTTCGCCGCCGATCAGCAGGAGACCCACCGCGTTGCCGGCCTCCGCCCCGCCCCGGTTCTCGAGGAGCTCCGCCGGGCCCCGATTGTTGGCGAGCACGAGGTCGAGGTCCCCGTCGAGGTCGTAGTCGAACGTGGCGAGACCCCGGCCCACCCGGGGCCGGGCGAAGTCACCCTCGCTCCGGCGGCGGCGCCGGAGACGTCCCCGGTCGTTTCCGAACACCTGGCCCGGCTGGGCGAAGGTGAGGTTCGACTGGATCCTCGCGATGTTGTCCAGGATGTGGCCGTTCGCCACCACCAGGTCGAGCCAGCCGTCGTTGTCGAAGTCGGCGAGGTCACAGCCGAAGGCCAGTTCGGTGAGGCTTTCGCTCCCCAGCCCAAAGGACGCCGTCGCGTCCAGGAAGAGTCCCCCGCCGAGGTTCCGGTAGAGCGTGTTCGTCTCGAAATCGAAGTTCGTGACCACGAGGTCCATCAGCCCGTCACGATCCACATCCCCGAAGTCGTTCCCCATCCCCGCTTCCGGAAGCCCCTCCTCGTTGTAGGCGACCCCGGACGCGAGACCTTCCTCCACGAACCGGACGCCGTCCGTGCCGGCCGCCGTCCGGAAC
The DNA here is from genome assembly GCA_964448205.1 of uncultured Acidobacteriota bacterium. Lineage (GTDB taxonomy): Bacteria > Acidobacteriota > Vicinamibacteria > Marinacidobacterales > Marinacidobacteraceae > Marinacidobacterium. The sequence continues at coordinate 732 of CAYUVU010000229.1, read as the reverse complement.
AGGAAGTTGGGAGTGGTGTCGTTCGCCACGTGCACGTCCGGCGCGCCGTCGTCTCCCAGATCGGTGACCACCACGCCGAGACCCTTCCCATCCTCCGAGCCGGGCACCGGGGACGCCCGGAACGTTCCGTTGCCCAGATTCTCGAAGAAGGAATCGACCGCGCCGGGGTACTCCTGCGGATGGCAGTAGGCGAGAAGTTCCCGGACCGGGCTGACGCAGTCCCGGTGCCGCTCGATCGCGTAGTCGAGGTAGTTCGCGGCGTAGACGTCGAGGTCCCCGTCGCGGTCCGGATCGAAGAGCGCCGCGCTCGTGGTCCAGCGGGGGTCGGTCGCGCCGCCGGCGCCGGGCGCCTCCCGAAACGTGCCGTCGCCCCGGTTCCAGAAGAGCCGCTCCTCCCCGAAGTGGGTGACCAGCAGGTCCGGATCGCCGTCGCCGTCGAGGTCGCCCGCGACCGCGCCCATGCCGTAGCGGAGCCGGTCCGGCGGGTCCAGGAGCCCGGCGGCTTCGGTGCGGTCCCGGAAGGTGCCGTCCCCCCGGTTCCGGAAGAGACGGTTTCCGACCGTCGCGCCGCCCGGATCGCCCGGGAGCGGATGCCCGTTCACGAAGAAGAGATCGGGCCAGCCGTCGCCGTCGTAGTCGAGCACCGCGACTCCCCCGCCGACGATCTCGATCACGTAGCGCCGGCCGCTCCCGCCGTCCTCGTGGTGGAACCGGATCCCGGCTTCCGCGGTC
>CAYUVU010000228.1:0-7655 GCA_964448205.1 uncultured Acidobacteriota bacterium | reverse complement strand
CGTCCCGCTGCGCTGGGGGCTGATCCCGAACTGGGCGGAAGATCCCGGTTCACTCCCGCTCATGATCAACGCCCGCTCCGAATCGCTCGAGACCCGCCGCGCGTTTCGCGACCTCGTGATCGACCGCCGCTGCGCCGTTCTGGCCGATGGTTTCTACGAGTGGCGGACGGAAGGCGGTCTGAAGCAGCCGTACTTCATCCGCCGGCGGGACCGGGCGCCGATGGCGCTCGCGGGCCTCTGGGACGAGTGGCGCGGTCCGGACGGCCCGATCCCCTCGTGTACGATCGTCACTACGGACGCGAACGATCTGCTCGCGCCGCTGCACGATCGCATGCCGGTCATCCTCGACGGCGACGGCGCGCAGATGTGGCTCGATCTCGACATCTCCGCGCGCACCATGGAACCGCTCGCGCCCTTCAACGCGGCGGCGCTGGAGGTATTCGCGGTCAGCCGCCGCGTGAACCGCGTCGCCGCGGACGATGCGGCCTGCGCGGAGCCTCGTAGCGCCCCGATACGGGAGCGGTCGGGTTGGCGGGGGCGTCCCCCGGTCGGCGACGCGCCCCCCGACCAGCTCGGGCTCTTCTGACGTGCATGCCGCGAGCCTTGCCCGGCGCCACGCGGCGCCGACCACTGTGCGTGCCGGCCTGAGCGCTCTCAGCCTGGGAGCGGCATTGGCAGGCATCGGGTGCGGGACCCCCGAGAGCGGTGCGGACTCCGGTTCGGCATCGCCGCCGCCGCTACCGATGCCGGTCGCCAACAACGCGGTGGCAGCGGTGGAGACATCGGCGGGGTGGTCCGTCTTTTCCTTCCTCGGCATCGACTCCACGAAGCTTTGGTCCGGGGTGACGACGGCCTCGTTCCGATGGGATGTGGGAAGCCCCGCGTGGCAGGTCATCGACCCTCCGCCCGGCCCCGGCCGCCTCGCCGCGACCGCACAGGCGTTCGATGGAAAGATCTTTCTCTTCGGCGGCTACACCGTGGCGGAAAACGGTGCGGAAGAGTCGGTCCCCCAGGTCGATGTCCTCGATCCGGAAACGGGACGCTGGACGAGGGCCGCCCCCATGCCCGTGCCGGTGGACGACGCCGTCTCCGGGGTGTGGCGGGACTCGCTCATCTATCTCGTGTCGGGGTGGCATGATTCGGACAACGTGTCGGATGTCCAGGTGTACGATCCCGCCAGCGACGCCTGGGCGCAGGCGACGCCGATCCCCGGGCCGCCGGTCTTCGGGCACGCCGGCGGCATCGCGGAGGACGCAATCGTCTACGTCGACGGTGCCCGGGTGCAGGCCGAACCCCGCACCTTCGTCCTCGAGACCTCTTCATGGCTGGGACGCATCGACGCGGGCGACCCCACGCGCATTGCGTGGGAGCGTCTCCCCGACCATCCCGGGCCGGGACTGTACCGGGCGGCGTCCGTCGGCACCGGATCCCGCATTCTCTTCGCCGGAGGCTCCGACAATCCCTACAACTACAGCGGGATCGGTTACGATGGCCGACGGGCCGAGCCGTGGCCGGGTGCCTTCGCCTTCGATGTAGCGACCGGGAGCTGGATCGAGATCGCCGCGGCCGGGACGCCCGCGATGGACCACCGCGGCGTCGTGATCGCGGGGGACCGGGCCTTCATCGTGGGAGGCATGACCGCCGGCCAGCGCGTCACGAACCGCGTCACGGAACTGCCCCTCCCGGACTAGCGTCGTGGCAAGAGCCCCGCCGGCTAGAAGTTGGCGACCAGTGCGATCGTCAGCGTCGAGTCCAGCTTGTGACGGGGTACGAGGACGGTCTCCCCCGTCGCCACGCCCCCTGGCGCCTCCAGCGGCGCGCGCGTGAGCGCCGGGGCGTTGTCCCAGACGAGCCGGAGGCCTGTCTTCACCGCCAGCGAAGTGTTGATGTCAACCGCAAGCGAGTTCGCGAAATCGGCCCGGATGTCCGCCGTATCCGTGAGGTTCTCGTCCAGCGTAAGCGTGCTCTCGAGGTTGGCCGTCTCGGTCAGCCGGCGCCGCAAGTTGGTGGACACGCGGACTCCGCCGAAGCTCGAACTCCTGTCGGGGTCATCGACCACATCGTCCTGAGCCGTGAAGGTGACCCCATAGTCGCTCTTGAGCCGCGTTCGCTCGCTGTCGATCCACATGTTTCCGATGCCGCCGACGAGCGAGATCTTGCTCTCGTAGCCCGCGAAGGTGTTGCGCTCCCACGCCGCTCCCGTCGTGAGGTGGACGTGATCCGAGAACGAGCGTTCGAATTCGCCGCGAGCGAAGTAGTTCTCGGCGGTCGGCTCGGGGTCGGACTCGCTCAGCACGGTGAAGTTCACTGGCGTGCCGACCGCGATGCGGCGGGTCGTCCCCGACTCCGTGCGGAGACCTCCCGCGCGCAGCGACACTTCCCCGCCGCCCCATTCGCGCCGGGCGCCGCCGCCGAGACCGAACGTGCGCACCGTGGAGTTTCCCGAGGTGAAGAGCAGGCTCAGTTCGGCGCTGTAGGACCAGATTCCGCCGGAATCCTCCTGCGCCTCCAGGGGCCCGGCAGCGGCGGACGCCCCGCCGAGGACCGTGGCCAGCACCGTGGCGGAGACGGTTCCCCTCCAGACGGTGGCTTTCACCCCCACCCCCAACCTCTCGAACGACATCATGTTCTCCACCCCCAACCACCGTGATCGGCATGGTACACGGCGACAAAGGCTAGCCAGATCCACGTCGGCGGGCCAGCTTCTTCCGACCGTTCTATCCGTTTCCCTTCGAGGAGTTCCAGGAGCATGACCATGCCAGCCGGATGTCCCATCGTGAACAGGCACTTCCGCGGCCGTCGGCTTCTCGCCGGCGCGCTCATGGCCGTAGTCCCGCTGCCCCTCGCGGCGGTCCAGGACGCGCAGATCGCGGGGATCGAGGCGCGCCGCGACCACTACGGGGGCGTCGCCCGGCAGATCTGGGAGTGGGCCGAGGTCGGCTACCAGGAGGAGAAGAGCTCCGCCCTGCTCCAGAGCGAACTGGAGGCAGCCGGGTTCTCGATGGAATCCGGTGTCGCGGGCATGCCCACGGCCTTCGTGGCGAGTTACGGGTCCGGTGGCCCCATCATCGGGATCCTGGCCGAGTTCGACGCCCTGCCGGGCATCTCGCAGGACGCGGTGCCCGAGCGCTCGCCCATCATCGAGGGGGGCGCCGGCCACGCATGCGGACACCATCTGTTCGGCGCCGGATCGGTCGCGGCGGCGATCGCGGTCAAGGAATGGCTCGACGAGACGGGCCACGAGGGGACGATCCGGCTCTACGGCACGCCGGCGGAAGAAGGGGGCGCGGGCAAGGTGTACATGGTCCGCGGGGGTCTGTTCGACGACGTGGACGTCGCACTGCACTGGCATCCGGGTTCGCAGAACAGCGCGCGGGCCGGACGCTCGCTGGCGAACAAGTCCGCCAAGTTCCGCTTCAGCGGCTACTCCGCGCACGCCGCGGGCGCGCCGGAGAGGGGACGCAGCGCACTCGACGGGGTCGAGGCGATGAACCACATGGTGAACCTCCTGCGCGAGCACGTTCCGCAGGAGACCCGCATCCACTACGTGATCACGCAGGGCGGCTTCGCGCCCAACGTCGTGCCGGACTTCGCGGAGGTCTACTACTACGTGCGGCACCCCAACGCCCCCACGGTGCTCGAGCTGTTCGAGCGCGTGGCCCGCGCCGCCGAGGGGGCCGCGCTCGCCACGGGTACGGAGGTGGAGTACGAGGTCATCCACGGGCTGTACGACCTCGTGCCCAACGTGGCCCTGGGCCAGGTGATGGACGCGAACCTGCGCAAGGTCGGCGGCGTCGAGTACACCGAGGCGGAGCGCGCCTTCGCCCGGAAGATCCAGGCCACTTTCGAGGGCGGCCCCTCCCGTCCCCTGGGCTCCGAGGGCGAGATCGAGGAGTTCGGCGTCGAGGGCGTGGGCGGCGGTTCGACGGACGTGGGCGACATCAGCTGGGTCGTGCCGACGACGGGACTGTCGACGGCCACCTGGGTGCCGGGGACCTCGGCGCACAGCTGGCAGGCCGTGGCGGCCGGCGGCACGGACATCGGCACCAAGGGGATGGTGGTCGCGGCGAAGACGCTCGCGCTGACGACGATCGAACTCTTCCAGTCGCCGGACGTGATCGCCGCGGCGTGGGAGGAACTTACCGAGCGCCGCGGCGCGGATTTCGAGTACACCGCGCTGCTGGGCGACCGCCCGCCCCCCCTCGACTACCGCCGCTAGTGTAGCGCCGGGCGGCGAACCGGCTCCGGGCGTGAAGGCTCGGAGCCGGTTCGTACCGGAACTCCCCCCGACCTATTTCTTTCGCGGCGAGAGGCGGTCGACCAGGTCGCTCATCCAGCGGCCCGCCAGGTCCTTGCATCCGAGCCCGAAGGCGAGAGCCAGGGCGAAGCTGATGGCCCCGAGGATGATCAGGAAGGCGTCGCCTACGAACTGGACTTGAACCTGCTGCAGGGCCACCACGACCGCGAAGATGATGACGATGACCTGTGCGAACTGGCCCAGCACCTGGGCTTGCGCGATGCCGGCGTTGCTGGCCACGGCGCGAACGGTCGCGCCAAGGAAACCGGCGGCCAGGATGCCGACGATCAGGACCACGATCGCCGTCACGATGGTGGGCAGGAAGCCGACGAGCTGCTGGAGCAACTCGGCGGTCGCCGTGAGCTGGAGAGCGTTCAGCGCCGCCACCAGCACCACGAGCATGACGATCCAGTAGGCCAGGGCTCCGACCAACTGGGAGAACGTGCGCTCGATGCCGCCCTTGGCCAACATCTCCGCCAACTGGACCCTCTCCGCCACACTGTCCGCCTTCACCGCCCCGAGAAGCCGGACGAGCGCCGTCTTGATCAGCTTGGCGACGATCCAGCCAACGACCAGGATCGCCACCACGGCCACCAGGTTGGGCAGAAACCCGACCAGTTGATCGAGGAAGGCGCGGATCGGCTCGAGCAGTATCGCGTCCCAGTCCATGTCCATCTCGGCTCCCTCCGTTCGTCGACGGTCGGGCCTTGCCGGTCCGACGCCGGATTCACGCGGCCCAACTCAGGCACGACGCCGAGGGCGTGGGTCCCGGCCGGGACGATGGAACAAGAATAGGTGGGCATGAGAGCGCGCCACCAGAGCGTTTTCCCGTCCGGTGACCGGCTGGATGCTGCGACCCGCCGACGCTGCTCGGCAGAGGCCGTCAGCAGGCCAGTACCGTACCCGTGGGTTCCAGCCGGACGCGTGAGAGCCGCTGCAGGATCTCGAAGTCGTGGGGGGATAGAGCGATAACGGGCGGGGCGCGGTCGTAGAGCTGCCCGGCGACGATGGCGGCGAGGGCGAGGAAGGGGTCGGGCCCGCGGGTCAGGAAGGCGGCAGGCGCCGTGCCGCGGCGGATGGCCTCGAGGAGGACGGCGGTCGTCGTGCTGGACCCGCGGGTCGCCGGAATGGCCAGGATGCGGTCGGCGCCGGTCTCGCCGGACAGCGGATGGCGCCGGTCGATGATCTCCCCGGTCTCGGCGTCGTAGCCGCCCCAGAAGCTGAGCGGCTCGGACGCGTAGAGGACGGCGCCCTCCGCGGCGCCCGGGACGAGCGCTCGGCCGGTCAGCGAACCGGCGCCCGGGGGGGCGGGTTCGCGGGTCACGGCTCGGCGGCCCAGGCGCTGTCGTCCCGCACGACGCGGCCGGCGACGGCCGACGCCACGCAGTCCGCCAGGCTCCCGAAGGCGACGGCGCGGTCCAGCAGGCCCGGCGTGTACCAGGCGTACTTGGCCGAGTTGGTCATCAGGCGCCGCATCGCGTCCGGCAGCATCGGCGTCGTCAAAATGCAGGTATCCACCGTCAGTTCCCCGCCGAACGCCTCGACCGCGTCCAGATAGCCAGCCTTCGCCGCCAGCGCCCGAACCGCGCGCCCGGTCGTGATGAGCAGCCGCACGCCCGGGTGGCGCCGCCGCCCTTTGACGATGCTCGCGAGCGCCGCGAACTCCGAGAGCGAGAAGTGCGGACTCCCGAGCACCACGAGGTCGAGGCCGTCCGCCTCCGAGAGCCCCGAACCGAGTTCTTCTCGCGCTGCGCGCAGCTCCGCGACTCCCGGGCGGAGCCGCGACGCCGGTTCCCTGCCCTGAAACGCCGCGGGCCGGTCCGGCGCCTCCGGCGTAACGCCGACCCAGTGATACAGTCCCACCGCGCCCGATGAGGCCATGGCAGCCCCGAGCGCCTTGAGGTCGTCCTCCTCCGGCCGGATCGAGAGCCCGTCGAGCACCGGGATCCGACCGTCCACGCGCAGCCCGGTCCAGTGCCCCAACACGGGATACAGCGCGGACTCCGTCGCCAGCCGTTCAGGAACCGCGGAGAGGTCGACAAGCACCTCGCCAGCCCGGTTCTCCCTCAGGTGCAGACCCGCCGCCGGGGCCCGGCCCGTGACGGCGCAGCAGATGTCCAGGAGGTCGGGATAGCGCTCGGTGCGGGCCCCCAGGACCGAGTTGGCGAACACGATCGCGCTCGACTCGCCCCACGCGACCTGCTCGCCGAAGCCGGGCCGGGGCTGAGTCTGATAGGGCGCGCAGGTCCAGGTGGGCTCGCAGCCCATGGTCTCGTACGCCACCATCTGGCGCCGCGCCGGCCCGGCCCAGTCTTCCGGCACGTCCCAGTCGCGCCAGCCGTGCTCGTCCACCCCCGACACGTTGAGCGTCGTCGGCACCCGGACCCGCGCCCCACCCTCCGCGAGCCGCTCGGCGAACTCGAGCGTGGCCGGCCCCTGGTAGAGCGACGAGTCGATGTGCGCCGCGGTGATGTCGAGCAGTTCCTTCGCGCCGACCACGTCGCCCATGCGTGCGAGGATCGACATCGCCAGCCGGGTCCCCTCCCCTTCCTCCCCATGGAGGCGCGCCCGATCCTGCGAGTCCAGACGAATACCGTTCATGCTGCTATGTTGCGCCCGGTACTGCATTGATCGGTGCGACCAGACTTCAGACCGCGGGCGACACCATGCGCATTGTCTACTTCCTTCCCGGACCGATGTCCCGTGGGCCGCTCGGGCCCGCGGAACTCGTGCGGCGCCAGGCCTTCCTCAACGCGGCCGCCTTCCAGGGCACCCGGGCGGAGGTGCGCGAGACGGAGAACGGACCCGCGTCCGTCGAGTCCTCCGCCGAGGAGTACCTCTCGGTTCCCGGCATCCTCGAAGCCGCGCCCCGGCTGGAGGCGGAGGGGTTCGACGCGATGATCATCGGGTGCTTCGGCGACCCCGGGCTCGCCCCGGCGCGCGAACTCGTGGACTTCCCGGTCATCGGCCCCGGGCAGGCGGGGGCCCTCGCCGCCGCCCAGATGGGACAGCGATTCGCGATCATCACCGTGGTCGAGGAGGTCGTCCCGGCGATCCGGCGCCAGATGCGGGGCTACGGGCTTGACGGGCTCGTGGCGGACATTCGGGCGGTGGATGTCCCGGTCCTCGAACTCAGACAGCGGGCGGACCAGGTGCTCGAGACGATGGAGACCGAGGCGCACGCGGCGCTCCGGGCGGGCGCCGACACACTCGTGCTGGGCTGCATGACCATGGGCTTCCTCGACGTGGCCCGGACGCTGAGCGAGCGGCTCGGCGTGCCCGTCATCAACCCCGTGCTCGCAGCGCTCAAGGCGGCGGAGTCGTTCGCGGCAACCGGCGTTCGGCCGTCCCCGCGCGC
>CAYUVU010000227.1:0-8210 GCA_964448205.1 uncultured Acidobacteriota bacterium | reverse complement strand
TGGACTTCATCGCGAGCGCCTTCAACATGGTCACGAACTTCGCCGCCAAGAGCCGCTACCGGACCGGCGCGGCGGTTCCCCTGGTGCTGCGCGGCCCCTCGGGCGCCGGAGTCCGCGCCGGACCCTTTCATTCCCAGAGTCCGGAAGCGCACTTCGCCCACACTCCGGGAATCAAGGTCGCGGCCCCGGCGACGGCGCCTGATGCCGCCGGCCTGCTGCGCGCCGCCATCCGCGACGACGATCCGGTGCTGTTTCTGGAACACAAACGTCTCTACCGGAGCCTGAAGGTCCCGGACGCGGAGTTCGCGAGCGCCCCGGAGGTGGTTCCGCTCGGGAAGGCCGCGGTCCGGCGGGCAGGGGACGCGCTCACCATCGCCGGCTACGGGGCCGCCGTCTGGGTGGCGCTCGAAGCCGCGGAGCGACTCGCCGCCGAGGGGGTGGAAGCGGAGGTGCTCGACCTGCGCTGTCTGGTCCCGTTCGACCGGGAGGCGCTCTTCGATTCCGTCCGCCGCACCAGCCGGCTGGTGGTGGTCCACGAGGACAACCTCACCGGCGGTTTCGGCGGCGAGATCGCGGCGCTCGCGGCGGAGCATCTGTTCGCCGACCTCGACGCCCCGGTGGCGCGGGTCGCGGCCGCCGATACCCCGGTGCCGTACGCGGCGGAACTCGAGGACGCGGTGCTGCCCAATGCGGACCGCGTGGTGGAGACGGCCCGCCGCCTGGTCCGCTACTGAGGGAAAGCCCGCCGGAAGGCGACTACGGCCTGGAACGCCGAACTCCAGTCGACACCCGGCCCGGAGCCCTAGCCCGGGATCTGGTTCGCCGCGTGGTAGGAACTCCGTACCAACGGCCCCGCCTCCACGTGCCGGAGCCCCATCGCCTTCCCCCGCGCGGCGACCGCCCGGAACTCGTCCGGCGGCACGAACCGCTCGACCGGCAGGTGCGCCGGGGTGGGCTGGAGGTACTGGCCGGCGGTGAGGATGTCCACCGAGTTCCGGACGAGGTCTTCCATGAGCGCGTCCAGCTCTTCGGCGGTCTCCCCCAGCCCGAGCATCACCCCGGTCTTGGTCAGCGCCCCGGGCCGCAGCTCCTTGGCGCGCCGCAGCAGATCGAGCGAACGCGGGTAGCGCGCTCCGGGCCGCACCGCCTTGTAGAGGCGCGGCACCGTTTCCACGTTGTGGTTGAGGATCTCCGGCTCCTCCTCCATCACGATGGCGAGCGCCGCCCAGTCCCCCTGGAAGTCCGGGATCAGCACCTCGACGGTGGTGTCCGGACAGCGCCGCCGGACGGCGCGGATGGTCTCGGCGAAGATGCCGGCGCCCCCGTCCGCGAGATCGTCGCGGTTCACCGACGTGATCACCGCGTGGCGGAGATCCATGAGCTCGACGGCGTCGGCGACCCGTTCCGGTTCTTCGAGATCGAGGCCCACCGGGCGCCCCGTGGTCACCGCGCAGAACCGGCAGGCCCGGGTGCAGATGTCGCCCAGGATCATGAACGTTGCCGTTCCCTGACCCCAGCACTCCGCCACGTTGGGACAGCGCGCCTCTTCGCACACCGTGTGGAGGTTCTTCTCGCGGAGGAGGCTCCGCAGCCGTCCCCAGGCGGGCCCTGACGGAACCCGCACCCTGAGCCAGTCCGGCCGCGGGCGGCGGGCGGGCCGGGATGCGATCTCGGGAAAGGGACCCGCTCCCGAGCCGATCACGGGAAGGGGGACCGTGCTCAAGGCTTGATGTCGCCCTCGGGCCAGTTCTCGAGGCGCGACTTCACGGCAGCCATGAACCGGTCCGCGACCGCGCCGTCGATGAGGCGGTGGTCGAAGGACAGCGCCAGGAACACCATGGACCGCACCGCGATGGCGTCGCCGTCCACCACCACCGGCCGCTTGTGAACGCCGCCGACGCCGAGAATCGCGACCTGCGGCTGGGCGATGATCGGAGTGCCGAAGAGAGCCCCGAAGGGGCCGGGATTCGTGATCGTGAAGGTGCCGCCCTGGACTTCCTCCGGCGTCAGCGCGCCGGCCCGCGCCCGGGCGGCCAGGTCGGTGATTCCGCGCGCCAGCCCCATGAAGTTCCGTTCGTCCGCGCGCTGGAGCACCGGCACGATGAGCCCGTCGGGCAGGGCGACGGCGACGCCGAGGTTCACGTTCCGGTGGTACACGACCTGCTCTTCGCCGAGCGAGGCGTTGAGCACCGGGAACTCGCCGAGCGCGTCGATCGCCGCCTGGGCGAAGAAGGGCATCAGGGTGAGCCGGACGCCGGCCCGTTCCTCGAAAGCCGGCCCGTTGGCGGCGCGGACGGCGACCACCCGGGACATGTCCACCTCGAACACCGTGGTGACGTGCGCCGAGGTCCGGCGGGAACGCACCATGTGGTCGGCGATGGAGCGCCGCATGTGGGTCAGGGGTTCGCTCCGGTCTCCGTCCAGGCTCACGGGGGGCGCCGGGGGCGGTTCGGGCGCCGGCGCGGGGACCTCGTCTGCGGTCCGCGCAGCGGCGGGCGCCGGCGGCGCTTCGACCGCCGCCGGTTCGGGAGCTGACGGCGCCGTCTCGCGGCTCTCCAGGAACGCGAGCATGTCCTGCTTGCTGACCCGGCCGCCTTCGCCGGTCCCCGGGACGTCGGCGAGGTCCACCCCGTGTTCCCGCGCCATGCGCCGCACGAGCGGTGAGCTGCGGGGCTGGCGCCGGACCGGCTTCGGGGGCGCCTCCTCGCTCGCTGGCGCGGGATCGGTGGCGTCGGGAGCCGCCGCGGCCGGAGCGCCATCGGTTTCGGCAGCAACGGCGGGAGCCGGTTCGCCGTCCGATTCCGCCGTCTCGGCGGGGGACCAGGTCTCGCCTTCCGCGGCGATCCGTCCGACCACGGTGTTCACGGTGACCGTTTCGCCCTCGGGAACGAGGATCTCCACGAGGCGCCCGGTCAGGGCGGCGGGCACTTCGGTGTCCACCTTGTCGGTGGCGATGTCGAACAGGGGATCATCCCGTTCGACGGTGTCACCGACGGAGACCCGCCACTTGGTGATCGTCCCCTCGGTGATGCTCTCCCCCATCTGGGGCATGATGATGTCGCTGGGCACGGACCGGGAATTCTATTGTGGCGTGATGGCGCCGCCGGCGTTCCAGGCCGTCGTGCCGTCCTCCCGGTCAGCGCCGCGCGCGTTTCCGGCACGCGCGGTGCTCCGTACGGCGCACGTCGTAGCCCCACCACTCCCGGATGGCACGCCCGGCTTGCGGGGCCCACCTCTTCCCGGCGCGCAAAAGTGTCGCTTCGCATCGACTTTTCCACAATTGGCCGCGAAGTGGGAAGAATCCGGGTCAATTCACGTCTGTACATGGTGGAGGACTTCCCCATGCACGACCGAATCACCGACTCGGCGGAGACCGCCGTCCCGTTGCCCGAACATCAGGGCCGCTCCTATACTCCGGGAGAGAGTGGACAGGACAGAGCGATGACAAGCGCGGAAGCGGGGCGCGTCACCGGACGCCCGGCAGCTTCCCGCGAGCCGTTCGGCCGCGCAGAACGTGTCCAACTCACGGTGCTGGCCGGGATGTTCGTCCTGGTGGCCGCGGTGTTGAGCGCCGGCGCCATCGCGTTCACCAACCTCAGCGGCCAGATTCTCGACCTCCGCTCGGAGATGCGCGAGGAGATCGGCGGCCTGCGGGCGGACATTGGCGGCCTGCGCGCCGAGATGCACGAAGAGATCGACAGCCTGCGCGCGGAAATGCGCGAAGAGATCGGCGAGCTCTCCGACCGCGTGGCTCGGCTCTCCGACCGCGTGACGCGGGTCGAAACGCTGATCGAGACGCACGTCGTTCCGGCTTCCACCGCCCGCGGTCCCGCCGGTCCCTGAGCCACCGGGGCCGTCCGATTGCGGAACGGCTTGCAGCGCCGGGTTCCCGAGCTACGAGCAATGGATGCCGGCTGAAGCCGACTTCCATCCCTCGTAGCTCGGGAACCCGGCGCTCCAAGCCGGACGTGCCTCAGTTGACCTGGAGGTGGACCGACAGGAACTCCAGGACTTTCTGGAAGAAGGCGTAGTTCGCTCCCCGGTCGGTCTCCCAGCGGAACACGGATCGGCCGGTGTCGCCGCGGAAGGTGAGCTCCACGAGGGGATAGTCGGCCCGGGACCGGAGTTCGGCGAGGAAGTCGCTCTTCGCCGCGAACGGCGCCTCCGGCACTTCCTCGCCGTGGAAGGAGAGGAGCGGCGCCCGGACGGCCGCTCCTTCCCCGTTCAGCGAGAGGCGCCGGTAGTTCTCGAGATTCCCGCGCACCGGCCCGAGTTCGCCCTCCACGAAGGCCCGCCGCCCGGGGTCGAGGGTCCGGTTCAGGGTGCGGGGGTCCGCGAACCCCATCGCCTCCACGCCGCAGGCGAAGAGGTCCGGGTGGCGGGCCAATGCCCCCAGGGCGAGGAAGCCGCCGTACCCCGTCCCGAAGACGCAGGCCCCATCCGGCGAAATGCCCGGCAGGTCGCGGGCGGTGCGGGTGAGCGCCACGAGGTCCTCGAGATCGGCGCCTCCCCAGTCGCCGTCGTTGAGCGCGGCGAACGCGGCCCCGCGCCCGCCCGTTCCCCGCACGTTGGGGGCGAGGACCGCATAACCCTGCGCCGTCAGCAACTGGACGATGGGGTCGAATCCGTTCCGCCAGGCGTCCCCCGCTTTCCCCCGGACATGCACGAGGAGAGGCGCCGGCGCGCCCTCCGGCGGCGCTGCCGGCCGGTAGAGGAAGGCGCGGACCGTGGCGTCGTCCCTTTCCAGCTCGATCCCCTCCGGCCGCGAGAAGCGGCGGACGTCGATGTCGGCGAACAGGGTGTCGGTGATTCGCTCGCGCCCGCCGGTCACGGGGAACGACCAGACGTCGCGCGGGAAGGCCGGCGCCTCATGGAGCGAAAAGAGTCTGGACCCGTCGCGGCTCCAGCGGAGGCCGTCCGCCACCCCGGCGCCGCGGGTGACGATCCGGGCCCGGCCCGCCGGGATCCAGCGTCCGCCTACGTCGCGCTCGAGCCGCGACCGGTGGATGCGCCGGCTGCCCCGGTCGGCCTCGATCCAGGCGACCTCGAGTTCGCCCGCCGCGCTTCCCGCGGGCCGGAACCGGGGCTCGGCGAAGTCCCGTTCGCCGGTGAGCAGCGGATACGGTTCGGCGCCGCCGTCCGCGGCGCCGAAATGGATGGCGTCGAACCCGCCGTCCGGGCACCCCGGGTCACAGGAAGCGCCGCTGGCCCAGGCGAGTCCGCCGCCGTCGGGGGTCCAGTCGGGAACCCCCCGGACCGGACGCTCGCTCCCGGCCGTCAGCACGAGGGGCGCGCCTCCGTCCCCGAGGGCCAGGGCCGCCAGGTCGCGCCCGGCGCCGGACGCGAAGCTGTACGCAATGCGGGTCCCGTCCGGTGACCAGACCGGCGGTCCCTCGTCGCCCGGATGCCGCGTGAGCCGTTCCGCGTCCCCGCCGGCCGTGGACACCAGCCAGATGTCCCACCCGGCGCCGGGCTCGGGGTCCGGCTCGTCCACGGGGACCCGCCTGCCAAGGAAGGCGACACGCTCCCCGGCAGGGTCCACGGCGGGGCTCCGCGCCTCGAGATCCGGACCGGTGAGGGGCTCCGGTTCGCCCCCGAGTTCCAGCCGGAAGAGGCGGCCGGTCTCCTCCTCGTCACCCCGCGGCCGCCGCCCGGAGACGAAGACGACCGACATGGTGTCCCCCACGAACCGTGGCGCCGAGTCCCAGCGCCGTCCCTCGGTGAGCCTCCCCGGCCGGGCGCCGGCGGCGGTCAGGAACAGGGTCGAACGATCCCGGGTCGCCGCCGCGAGAACGACCCGGCGACCGTCCGCCGATACGCCGAAGCCGAGCGCCTGGGGAAGGCCGAGCGCCGTCTCGAGCGCGAGCGCCTGGTTCGGCTCGATGAGCTGGCCCGGCTGCCGCGCCGGCTGGGTCGCCGCCCCCGCCGCCGGTGCGAGAAACAGCGGCGCGACGATTCCGGCCAGGGCGGCAAGCCGGATCGCGGAAGGGCGCATTCGGGAAGCGTAGTCCGGCGCCCGCCGGCTCCGTCCGGGCGCGATAATGCCGGAAGCCCTGCCGCCTGACGTGAGTTCTGCCCCTCCACCCATCCGCTTCGAGACCCATCCGTCGCGCTACCGCCACTGGAATCTGGAGGTCGACGGAGAGACCGCCACCCTGACGCTCGAGGTGGACGAGGCCGGCGGCATCCGGCCGGGGTACGCCCTGAAGCTGAACAGCTACGACCTGGGGGTCGACATCGAACTGGCGGACGCCGTGGAACGGCTGCGGTTCGAGCACCCGTGGGTGGGCGCGGTGGTGATCCGCAGCGGGCTCGACCGGGTGTTCTCGTCGGGGGCCAACATCTTCATGCTGGCCGGCTCCTCCCACGGGTTCAAGGTGAACTTCTGCAAGTACACGAACGAGACCCGGCTCCACATCGAGGAGGCGAGCCTGGGCAGCAACCAGAAGTACCTGGCGGCGGTGGGCGGCACCTGCGCCGGCGGCGGTTACGAACTCGCCCTCGCGTGCGACGAGATCCTGCTGGTGGACGACGGCAGCTCGGCGGTCTCCCTGCCGGAGGTTCCGCTGCTCGGGGTGCTCCCCGGGACCGGCGGACTGACCCGGGTCATCGACAAGCGGAAGGTGCGGCGGGACCGCGCCGACGTGTTCTCCACCCTCGCCGAGGGGATCCGGGGCCGCCGGGCGCTCGAGTGGGGCCTCGTGGACGGCCTCGCGCCGCGGAGCCGCTTCGAGGATCGCATCCGGGAACGGGCGGCGGCGCTCGCCGTCCCTTCCCCCGGCACCGCCGGCCGCAAGAAGCGCGGCATCGTCCTCGATCCGCTGGAACCGGAGGAGAGTCCTGACGCCGTCCGGTACCGGCACGTCGAACTGCGCCTCGACCGGAGCGAACGGACGGCGACACTGACCGTGCACGCCCCGGAGGACCCGTTTCCCGAGGACCGGGCGGCGCTGGCGGCGGCGGGCGCGTCGGTCTGGCATCTGCGGATGGCGCGGGAACTCGACGACGCCCTCTGCCGGCTCCGCTTCAACGAGCCCGAACTGGGGGTGGTCCTGCTGCGGACCGCGGGCGATCCCGACGCCGTCAGGGAAGCGGACCGGCGACTCCTCGGGTGCGGCCTCGTCTGGCTCGCCTCCCAGAGCACCTTCCGCGTCGGCCGGACGCTCCGCCGGCTCGACCAGACCGCCCGGAGCTTCTTCGCGGTGGCCGAACCCGGCGAGCGCTTTGTCGGCACGCTCGCCGAACTCCTCTTCGCGGCCGACCGTTCCTACCTCTGCGACGACCCCGACCGCCCCGCCGGGGTGGAGTTGACGGAGTTGAACTACGGCGACTACGTGATGGCGAACGGGCTCTCGCGGCTGGAGACCCGGTTCTACGGCGACTCCGACCGGTTCCGCGGCCTCCGTTGGGGAGGCCCCGTCGACGCCGCCAGGGCCGAGGAACTCGGCCTCGCCACCTTCGCTCCCGACGACCTCGACTGGGAGGACGAGCTGCGGATGGCCATCGAGGAGCGGGCCGGCTTCTCCCCGGACGCGCTCACCGGGATGGAGGCGTCGCTCCGCTTCGCCGGTCCGGAGACCATGGAGACCCGGATCTTCGGACGCCTCTCGGCCTGGCAGAACTGGATCTTCCAGCGCCCGAACGCCATCGGGGAGCGCGGCGCCCTGACCACCTACGGCAAACCCGAACGCCCGGCCTTCGACTGGAAAAGAACCTAGAACGCATGTCCGAACTCGACGCCCGCATCCCGAACAACGTCGCGCTCTCCCAGGACCCGCGCCTCCAGCGGGCGCTCCTCCGCTGGCAGCCCGCCTTCCTCAACTGGTGGAGCGAGATGGGCCCGGAGGGCTTCCAGGGCGACGACGTGTTCCTCCGCACCGCGATCTCGGTGGAGCCGTCGGGCTGGTCGCACTTCGACTACGTGCGCATGCCCGACTACCGCTGGGGGATCTTCCTGGCGCCGCCCGAGCACGACCGGCGGATCGGGTTCGGAGACCTGGCGGGCCAGCCGGTGTGGCAGGAGGTGCCGGGCGAGTTCCGGACCGACCCCGCCGCCTGATCGGCACCCCGGGGGACACCGAACCCGCGAGCGTCGAGCAGCAGCGCCAACTCGGGAAGACCGCCCCGAGCCTCTACGACCTCAGGAACCTCTTCCAGGTGAACGTCGAGGAGGGGCGGCACCTGTGGGCCATGGTGTACCTGCTGCACTC
>CAYUVU010000226.1:0-8589 GCA_964448205.1 uncultured Acidobacteriota bacterium | reverse complement strand
GTGACGCAACGGCCTGGAACGCCGGCTTCAGCCGGCACAGCGGCCCGCAGGGCCGCGGGCGGTTCGTCGCTACCCCGGGTGCATCGGCGCGTGCAGCCGAGCCATCCCGGCGAATGATGTCCGTCTCGCCGCCCGCCTGCGGAGGGCTGTGCCGGCTGAAGCCGGCGTTCCAAACGGTCCCCGCCACCCTGGGCCTCAGCGTCCCGGCCCGCGCTTCATGCCCGACGGGGTGTGCCGGGTGATCGCGTCCGTTCGGCGTGTCGACTCGCCGAAGCCGACGTCGTCAGGGCTCGTCGAGTTCCGCAGCCGAGAGGCCGACCTGCACGATCCGCCGCTGATCCACGCCGGCGACGCCGACGTACCGGAAGACCGCACCGTCGAGTACCCGGGGCGCGGCGCCCTGCACGACCACGGTCTGGTCCCCGGTCAGGAGGGCCGCGAACGGCGCGGCCTGCGAATCCGCCGCCGGATCGGTAGGGAACGTGAAGTCCACACCCTCGATGTTGGTGAACGCGATCTCCCCGTTCTCGTCACTCACCCAGAACTCGGAAATGATGGTCTCGTCCGCGATCCGGCTCAACACGGCGTTGATCGCGTCGCGATCCATCCCCGCTTTCAGAGCGGCGTCCACGAAATGAGCCGTGAGCGTGGCCTCGGCCACCATGTGTTTCGAGACAGCGTCGTTCGCCGCCGGCTGCTTCATCCCCATCGCTGCACCTCCAACCAGAGCAAGTGCCGCCACCGAGGCGGCCGTCCATTGCAACATTCTCATATTCGGTCCTCCGAGTGTCCCCTAGGTTTGCTGGGCGAGGGAGCTGCCGGGACGCGCGAGGGTCAGGGATGGAGCTGGCGTCCGGTGATCCCCAGTTCCTCGGCGTGGGGTTTCAGCGCGCTCACGATGAACTCGATGTGTTCGCCGAGATCCACGCCGAGGAGCTCGGCGCCGAAGCGGCACTCGTGCCGTTCCACCTTTGCCGCGAATCGCTTGTCCTTCAGCTTCTTCCTGACGCTGCGGGAGCCCAGGGTCGAGATCCCCTCGGGCCGCACCAGGCAGCACGCGACGATGAACCCGGTGAGTTCGTCGCAGGCGAGGAGCGCCTTGTCCATGGGCGACTTCCACGCGACGCCCCACTTCGTGTAGTGGCCGGAGATGGCGTAGGCGATTTCCTCCTCCCCGCGCTCCCGCAGCCAGGCCACGATCCGGTTCGGATGATCCTCCGGCCACTTCTCGTAGTCGGCGTCGTGGAGCATCCCGGCGATGCCCCACACGTCAGGGTCCGCGTCGGGACCCCCGTAGCGGCCGGCGGCCGCCCGCATGACGACCTCCACGGCCCGGGCATGCTTCTGGAGCGAATCGGTCTCGCACCAGGTGGTCAGGTGCGCCCAGGCCTCGTCACGGATCATTCGGACTTCCTTTCCCCCGGCGGGCAGCAGGATTCGATGCTCCACTTGCCGGACCCCGCGGCGGCGATGAAGAGGAACAGGAAGGCGAAGAGCGCCGCCAGTTCGCCGTCGTTCTGGATGGGCAGGAGCCCGTCGGGCTGGTGGCGGTAGAAGTAGGCGACCGCCATCTGCCCCGAGGCGAGGAACGCCGCGATCCGGGTCTGGTAACCGACGAGGACCAGCGCGCCGGTCACGAACTCCACGATCCCGGCGGTGTTGTAGAGCCACGCCGGGGAGTAGGGGGTTCCTTCCCCGAAGAGGAAGTAGACCGCCACCACGCCGTGGCAGAAGAACAACAAGCCGACGACCATGCGCAGCAGCGCGTAGGCCGAATCCGCGTGTTGCGAGAGCACCGTCTTCATGGGGACCTCTCCTTCATTCCGCCTTCGGAAGCGCCAGCGCCACGAACTCGGCCGGATGGTCCGGCGCTCCGACCGCGACGACGATGAACTGCCGGCCGTCCACCAGGTAGCTCATGGGAGTCCCGGACTGGTTCGCCGGCAGCTCGAACTCCCAGAGGATCTCACCGGTAGCCTTGTCGTGGGCGCGGAACATGGGGCCGCCGGTGCCGAACGCGGCGAACATGCCGGACCCCTCGCCCGCGAAGAGCAGCGTCTTCGTCACCAGCAGGCCGCCGCGGTCCGCCTGGCCGGTCCGCCCCAGCTCGACCCCTTCGAGCGCGGGATGCTCCCGGATCCACTCCGGCGTGTCGCTGTTGGGGACCTGCCAGAGGATCTCGCCGCGGTTCAGGTCGAGCGCGGTGATCAGTCCCCACGGGGGTTTCAGCAGCGGCAGGCCCTGCGGCCCGCCGCCCTCGGGGAGCCGGATCTGCCGGCGCGTCCCCTGAACGAAGTCCATGGTCGAGCGTTCGGGGTCGTTCTCGAGCCCGAGCACGTTCACGTCGAGGCCCGAGGACACGTACACGACCCCGCTCTCCGGGTCCGCCGCGACGCTCGGCCAGTTCGCGCCGCCGAGGGCGCCCGGCACGGTCAGCGTTCCCCGGTTCCCCCGCGGAACCATCACCGTCGGCGGGGTGAAGAGCGGACCGAGCGTGTAGAACCGCGCGATCTGGAGCGCCTGTTCCTTGAGTTCCGGGGTGAGGTCGATCAGGTCGTCCTCGCTCACCCCCTGCCGCTGGAAGGGCGGCGGCTTCGTGGGGAACGGCTGGGTCGGCGCCGTCTTTTCGCCGGGCACCGCGGACGCCGGCATGGGGCGTTCCTCGATCGGCCAGACCGGCTCGCCGGTGCGCCGGTCGAGGACGAAGGTGAACGCCTGCTTGGTGACCTGGGCGAGGGCGGGGATCTCCCGGCCGTCCACGGTCAGGTCGAGGAGCACCGGCGCGGTCGGCAGGTCGTAGTCCCAGATCGGGTGGTGGACCGTCTGGTAGTGCCAGCGCCGTTCCCCGGTCGCCACGTCGAGCGCCACGACGCTCTGGGAGAACAGGTTGTCGCCGGGGCGGTGACCCCCGTAGTAGTCCCCGGTCGGGGCTTCGGTGGGCAGATAGACCAGCCCGAGTTCGGGATCGGCGCTCATCCAGGCCCAGACGCCGGTATTCCCGGTGTATCGCCAACTGTCGTTCTCCCAGGTGTCGTTCCCGAACTCGCCCTCGCGGGGAATCGTGTGGAAGGTCCAGAGCAGCTCGCCGCTCCGGACGTCGTAACCCCGCACCGGGGAGGGCGAATTCTCCGGCGAGGGCGGAGCGCCGCCGCTCACCAGCGCCGCCCCCACGACGACGACGTCTCCCACCACGGTCGGCGGCGAGCCGGAGCCGATCGCCGCGGTCTCGAGATCCACCTCCCGGCCCAGATTGCGCCGCAGGTCCACCATCCCGTCGAGACCGAAGCCCGGGATCAGCCGCCCGGTGTGCGCGTCGAGCGCCACCAGGCGGTACGCCGGGGTGACCAGGAACACCCGCGCCGTCTCGCCGTCGCTCCAGAAGGCGACGCCCCGCCCGGAGGTCTGCCGGGGCGCCGACTCGCCGCGCTTCCCCTCGTCGAGGCGGTACGTCCAGAGCGTCTCCCCCGTCGCGGCGTCGATCGCCACCGCGACCCGCCGGGCGCCCGCCGTGACGTAGAGCACCCCGTCGAGCATCAGCGGGGTGGCCCGCAGGTTCAGGTCCGGGCGTGGCCCGAAATTCCGCGAGGTCCAGCGCCAGGCGATCTCCAACTGGTCCACGTTGCCGGCGTGGATCTGGTCCAGCGGGGAGTAGCGGGTCGAGGACAGGTCCGCGGCGTAGTGCGGCCACTCCGCGGGGTCGCGGTCCTGCGCGAACGCCGGGGCGGCGAGCGTCAGCGCCGCCGCGAGCCCGATCAGTCTCCGGAGTACCAAATCCGGTAGATCGCGCCCGCGCGGTCGTCGGAGACCAGGATGTCGCCGCCGGGCAACTCCAGGACATCCACGGGGCGGCCCCAGGCGCGCTCGTCGGGTTCCCCGATCCAGCCGGTGACGAAGTCCTCGTAGGCGGTCGCCACGCCGTCCTCGTTCCGCACCAGGGTCAGGCGGTAGCCGATGCGCTCGCTGCGGTTCCAGGAGCCGTGCTCGGCGACGATCGCCTGGTTGCGGTACTCCTCGGGAAACTGGTCGCCCCGGTAGAAGGTCATCCCGATCGCGGCGACGTGGGGTCCCAGCTTCTGGGTCGGCGGCTCGAACTCGTCGCAGGACCGGTCCCGGCCGTACCAGGGATCGCTCACGTCCCCGGCGTGGCAGTAGGGATAGCCGAAATGCTGCCCCGCCTCGGTGAGGATGTTCATCTCGCCGGGCGGGTTGTCGTCGCCGAGCCAGTCCGGGTTGTTGTCGGTGAACCACAGGTGACCGGTATCCGGGTGCCAGTCGAACCCGACGGACATCCGCACCCCGCGCGCCGCGACCTCCAACCCGGAGCCGTCGGGCCGCATCCGGGCGATCGAGGCGAAGAGCGGGTTCTCCGATGCGCAGCGGTTGCAGGGCGCCCCCACCGGGACGTAGAGCATCCCGTCGGGCCCGAAGTCGATGAACTTCCAGCCGTGGTGGCGCATGTCGGGGAGGTCGTCGGTCACCACCACCGGCTCGCCGGGGTCGGCGAGCCGCGACTCGATGCCGTCGAAGCGGAGGATCCGGTTCACCTCGGCCACGAAAAGGTCGCCGTCGCGCATCGCCACCCCGTTCGGCATGAAGAGGTTCTCGGCGAGGGTGTGGAGTTCGTCGGCCTCGCCGTCGCCGTCGTTGTCGCGCACGGCATAGACCCCTCCCGACGCCTCCCGGGTGCCGACGAAGATCGTCCCGTTCTCACCCCGGGTCAGCGAGCGGGCGCCGGGCACCCGGCCCCAGACGGCGATCTCGAACCCCGGAGGCAGCGAGAGCCGTTCCAGCGGGAGCGCCGGCGGCCCGCCCTGGGCCTCGGCGACTCGGTCGTTCGGAGTCCCGGGACCGGAGCATCCGGCGCCGGCCAGCGCGAGCAGGCCGAGGCCCACCGCCGCGAGCCGGGCGGTGGGCCTGGCTGGTTGGCTCAGTTGCCGGCCTCCATCTTTCTCGGAATCGCCTCGACCAGCATCCCCAGTGCGTTCTGGAGCGCCCGGTTGGCGCTCCCGTCGAGCGAGCCCTCGTAGAGCCCGAGCCGCGCGATCACCATCTCGTGCTCGGGGACGATGATCGTGCTCTGGCCGCCGGCGCCGGCGAAACTGAACGTGCTGTTGGGGAGCGCGGGGAAGCGCTTCTCGCCGCCGCGCGGCGGGTTGTTGATCCAGATCAGGCCGCCGTAGATGGGCCGCCCGTCGGCCTCCCAGGAGGGCGCCACCGAGGTCGCGAACTCCACGAACTCCTCCGAGAGCACCCGCTCGCCGTTCGGGGCCATTCCACCGTCCAGATAGAGCTGGCCGAGCCGCGCCCAGGCCCGCCCGCTGCCGAAGCCATAGCCGTTCAGCAGGAAGTTGCCGTGGGGATCGCCTTCCGCGACGAAGCGGTTGGCGCCGATCTTGTCGAAGAGGTGCTTCTGCGGGAACTGGTGGTAGTTCTCACCGCGCCCTTCGACTCCGAGCCGGACGATGTGGTTCGTGAGCACCGGGTCGCAGTTGCGGTACCGGCCGACCGTGTTGGGCGCCCACTGCGGCGCGCGCTGCGTGGCCCAGATGTGGGAGTCCACGGTGCTGGTGTAGAGATAGAGGTGATCCGGGTAGCCCATCGTCGCTTCGTCCCACTCCGGATCGCCGGCGTTGAGGCAGCGGAGTCCGCTGGACATCTGCAGGATGTCCTGGATGCGGATCGTGCCCCGCACGTCGTTCGGGTCCTCGTGCCACGCGTCGATCGGAGCGAGCTGGTCGAGCGTGTACACCCCCTGGGTGACCAGCAATCCCATCAGGGTCGCCGACAGGCTCTTGTTCATGGACCAGCTCTCGAGCGGGGTGTCCTTGGTGATCCCGTCCTCCTCGCGGTAGCGCTCGGCAACCAGCCGGCCCCGGTGGAGGACCACAAAGGCCA
This sequence comes from uncultured Acidobacteriota bacterium, assembly GCA_964448205.1. GTDB lineage: Bacteria > Acidobacteriota > Vicinamibacteria > Marinacidobacterales > Marinacidobacteraceae > Marinacidobacterium. Next base: position 2,694 of record CAYUVU010000226.1, on the reverse strand, counting down.
GCGTCATGGCGCCCTCCTCGAAGGCCGCGTCCACCGCCGCCTCGAGTTTCTCGGCGTCCACGTCCTCCGGCAGCGGCTCGTCCGGGAGCACGTCCCCCATCGGCCAGGGGTCGTCCTGGTTCACGGTGGAGGTCACCGGCACGGTCTCGTAGAAGGGGGCGTCCTCGCCGATCGGCAGCGTGACGCAACCCTGGTCGCCGTGGTGGACCGCGGTCCTCGTCACGCCGGTGTCCGTCGTGATGTGGACCCGTCCGTTTTCCATGTCGATCTCGCGCCCCGGGAGCCGGTCGCGGTACCGGTAGCGGGAGGTGAAGCCGCCGATCTGGTGCTGGGCGGCCTCGAAATCGAGACCGGTGAGGAACACGGCGGAGCAGAGCACCTTGGCGAAGCCGGACGCTTCGTGCTCGATGAACACGGCGGGGTCCAGGAACCCGCGCGGCGGGTGCTCGCGCTCGGTGTCGAGTTCGTACTGGGCCGAACGGAAGACCAGACACTCGTTGAGGCTCATCTCATCCGTGCAGGGCTGCTCCATGAACGGCTCGTCCCCGCCCCCCGCGCAACCGAAGGCGGCCGCGAGCAGAAGGGCGGCGATGAACGGGAGCGCTCGATGCTCTCGCAGATTCGTCAACTGATGATTCATGAGTTGTCTCCTCCCGGCCGCGGGGCGGACGCTGGATCCCCCCTTCGTTCCGCGATTCGCCGGACCCGCGATTGTATGGCCGATACTTTCGCCGTTGCGCCCCGGAGCATGATCCTCAAGAGCACGGCCCATCGGCCCCACGTCGTCCTGGTGGGCGGGGGCCATTCGCACGTCCAGGTCCTGCGCCGGATGATGATGCGCCCGTGGCCCGAGGCGCGGGTGACGGTGGTGCTCGACACGCCGGTCGCCGTCTACTCCGGGATGGTGCCGGGGTTCGTCGCCGATCAGTACCGGGCCTCGGAACTCGAGATCGACGTGGTCCCGCTGGCGCGGCTCGGGGGCGCCGACGTCGTCCTCACACCCGCGGTGGGCGTAGATCCGCCGGACCGGCGCATCCGGCTCGCGGGGCGCGCTCCCCTCGCCTACGACTTCGTGTCCTTCGACGTCGGCAGCACCGTGGCCGGACTCGATCTCCCCGGCGTCCGGGAGCGGGCCCGCGCCACCCGGCCGATCGCGCGCCTGGTGCGGGAGATCGGGACGCTCTCGACGTCCTTCCTCGCCCACGCCGCGGACCGGCCGTTCGAGGTGGTGGTCGCCGGGGGAGGCGCCGGCGGCATCGAGCTGGCGTTCACCGTCCGGGAGCGGCTGCTGGCGGCGGCGCGCCGCGCCGGGGTCGAGCGCGCGCTCCGGATCACGCTGCTCCAGGCGCTTCCCGAGGTCCTCGCCGGGTTCCCGCCCTCGCTGGCCGTCCGGGCCCGCCGCAATGCCGCCGCGCGGGGGATCTCGATTCGCACCGGCGCCTGGGTCGCCGCCGCCGAGGACGGCGGGGTCCGGCTCGAGACCGGCGAGGTCGTTCCCGCCGATTCCCTCATCTGGGCGGTCGGAGCCGGCAGCCTGGACGTCTTTCGCGATTCGGGGCTGGCGCTCGACGAGCACGGATTCGTGCTCACGCGCCCGACGCTCCAGACCCTGGGCGACGACCGGATCTTCGCGGTCGGGGACTGCGCGACCCTCGAGGACTGGCCGGCGACCCCGAAGGCCGGGGTCTACGCGGTGCGGCAGGGCCCGTTCATCGCCGACAACCTGCGGCGGGTGGTCGCCGGCCGCCCGCTGCGACGCTACCGGCCGCAGCCCGATTTCCTCACCCTCCTGAACCTCGGGGACGGCCACGCGCTCGGAGCGAAGTGGGGAACGTCTTTCGAGGGCCGCTGGGTGATGGACCTCAAGGACCGGATCGACCGGAAGTTCATGCGGAAGTTCCAGGTGCTCGACGACGGCGGCGGGACTACCAGCGAGTTCTCCCGGATGGACCGGACCGCGATGGAGGCGATGGTGTGTGGGGGCTGCGCGGCGAAGGCCGGCCAGACCACCCTCGACCGGGCGCTCGGCCGCCTGCGGGACGAACTCGGGGCCGGCGCCGGCGGGACCGGTGGGAGCGTTCGCCTCGGGCTCGACCAGTCCGACGACGCCGCCGCCTTCGCCACCCCGCGCGGCGACGTGGTCGTCTCCAGCGTGGACTGGTTCAAGGCGTTCAGCGGCGACCACTGGCTGAACGGCAAGGTCGCCGCGGCGAACGCCCTCTCGGACCTCTTCGCCACGGGCGCCGAACCGCGGTACGCGATGGCGCTCGTCAACCTTCCCGAGGACGAGACCCCCGAAGCCGGGGCGGAGACGCTCTACCAGCTCCTCGCGGGCGCCCGCTCGCTGCTCGACGAAACGGGGGTTGCCCTGCTCGGCGGCCACACCACGGTCGGTCCCGAGCTGACCGTCGGGTTCTCGGTGGAAGGCCACCCGATCGGGGATCGCCTGCTGACCCTCGACGGCCTCGAGGCTGGCGACGGGCTCTACCTGACCAAGCGCCTCGGCAGCGGCGTGGTGCTGCGGGGCGTCATGCTCGGCCGGGGAAGGGGCGCGTGGCTCCAGGCGGCCACCGCCCAGATGGTGTGTCCCAACGGGAAGGCGGCGCGGGCGGCAGTCGCGGCGGGCCTCGGCGCCGCGACGGACGTGACCGGCTTCGGTCTCATGAACCATCTCGCCGAGATGTTGCGGGCGAG
>CAYUVU010000225.1:0-4824 GCA_964448205.1 uncultured Acidobacteriota bacterium | reverse complement strand
AGGCACTGGAAGCCCGCAGAAGGTCTCGCGGCTAGATCCGCAATCGGCGGGAGTCAAACGGCGGGAATTCGGCCTCCAAATCTCGTAAGTTCAACGTCCATAGGAAGATGCGAATTCACTCGCGTCCGCCGGACGGGCGGCACATCGCCTTCGAGCTGCTCGGGCACATCTACGAGATGCCGATCGAGGGAGGCGAGGCGCGGGCGCTCACCAGCGGGCGCTCGTGGAACAGCTTTCCGCGCTACAGCCCGGAGGGGACGCGGATTGCGATCACCTCGGACCGCAGCGGGAGCGAGGATGTGTGGATTCTGGATCGCGGCACCGGGGATGCGGCGAGCGCGGACGGGCCGGAGAACGTCACGAAGATGGCGCTGCCGGTTGTACAGGGGTCCTGGTCGGCCGACGGCCGGGCCATATACGCCTCGGCGCTGGAGCAGGACGGGAGCATGACCGCCTACCGCTTCAACCTCTTCGGCTCGCGCCAGGAGATCGCGTCGGGGACGACCTTCCAGGCGATCACGCACTTCGACGAGCACGCGGGGCGCGGCGTCCTCTTCTACGAGCACGTGGACCGGCAGATCCCCCAAAGCGGCGCGCGCATCAAGACCTACGACCTCGAGACGGCCGAGATCCGCGTCCACCGCGAGCGGCCCGGCGGCGCGTTCAACCCCGCGCTCTCACCCGACGGGCGCCAACTCGCCTACGGACACCGCGACGACCGCGACGTGGTCGTCGTCCTCCAAGACGTGGAGACGCGGTCGGAGCGCGTCCTTGTACGGGGGCTCGACCGCGATCACCAGGAGTCGGGACCGTACTACTTCGGCGTCGCCCCCAACTGGGACTGGCATCCGGACGGGTCGCACCTCTACCTGACCATCGCCGGCAGGATCCACGCGGTCGACGTGACGTCGGGCGAGATCACCGAAGTCCCCTTCAGCGCCCCGGTGGACCGCGAGATCGACGAGACCATCCGCTTCCCCTTCGAGTTCCCGGAGGGCGAGACCCAAGCCTGGTCCTACCGCTTCGCACACCGCACCCCCGCGGGCGTCGTCTTCGAGGCGCTGGGCGACATCTGGCTGGCCGAGGACGACGGCGGGGCCGCGCGCAACCTCACCCAATCGTCCGCCCACGAAACCAGCCCAGTGGTCGACGCAGACAACGGCTGGCTCTACTACGCGACCTGGACCGACGCCGATCTGGGGGCCGTCCACCGCCGGCCACTCGCGGGCGGCGCAGCGACCGCAGTGTCATCCCGCCCGTCCCAGTACATGTCGCTGACGCCGGGTCCCGACGGCACGCTGGCCTTCATCCGCGGCGCCGGCGGCCTCATCAACGGCGCCCGAATCGAGGAGCAGACCGACTTCGAGCTCGTCGTGGTGGAGGGCGGGACGGAACGCACGGTCACCGATGTGCGCGGCAGCGTGATGGCGCAGGGGCGCGCGCCCCACACCGTCCACTTCGACCAAACCGGCGAGTGGCTCTACTACACCGAGTTCGTCCTGGGCAATGTCGCAGCCAACCCCGGCCTGAGCGCCGACACGCTGGTCCTCCGCCGCATCCGCCCCGACGGCACCGGCAAAGCCACCCTCTACCGCTTCCCGCACGCCGAACGCGCGGTCCTCTCCCCCGACCGCCGCTGGATCGCCTTCCGCGAGTACCAGCGCAGCTTCGTGACCCCCTTCGAATGGATCGGCAGGCCCGTCACGATCTCGGCCTACGACGGCATCGGCTTCGCCAGGCGCATCGACCCGTCCGACGGCGCGAGCATGGCCTGGTCCGACGCGTCGACGGTGTCGTGGCCGCGGGGAGGCACGTTCCATGAGAAGGCGCTCGACGACATCCTGGCCGGCACCGACGGCACCCGGACCACCGACATGACGGTCCGGTACGAGGTGGCCCTGCCCCGTACGACCATTGCCCTGACCAACGCCCGCGTAATCACGATGGACGAAGAGCGAAGTGTTTTGGAGAGCGCGACGATCCTCGTGCGGGGACATCGCATCGCGGAGGTGGGACCCGATGTCGTCGTGCCTGCGGAAGCGCGCGTGTTCGATCTTGCGGGGCACACCGTCATACCTGGCCTCGTGGACGCGCACGCACACTCGGTCGGGCAGCTCGCGACGACGCAGCTGATCGAGCAGCGGCTTCCCGGCGTCACCGGCTCGCTGGCCCACGGCGTCACCACGCTCTACGAACTCTACGGCTCGGAGGAGAAGGAGCCCTGGGTCAGCGACATGATCCGGTCGGGCCGCATGGACGGTCCGCGGATGCTCTCGGTCGGCGCTCCCATGTACGGCATCCGCGAGTACCGCCCGCGCACCTACCGCCCGATCGCCTCGTACGACGACGCCGACCAGCACGCCCGCTACAGCCGCGACATGGGCATCACCGCGCTGAAGGATTATGTCAACTTCACCCGCGCCGACCGCCACCAGCTGATCACCGCGGCCCGCGAGCGGGGGCTGAACGTGCTGTCCGAGACGGCCGCGATCCCCCAGATGAACTTCACGCAGATCATCGACGGCGTGACCGGCCTCGAGCACACGATGGGGCTCACGCCCCTGTACGACGACGTGATCGAGCTCTTCCGCGCGAGCGGGACCGGGGTGACGCCCACGCTGCTGGTCGTCTACAACGGTCCGGTCGGCCAGGCGTACTTCGACCAGTCACAGCGCTACTGGGAGGACGAGAAGCTGCTGCGCTTCAGCACGGAAGAGCGGCTGCGGGGCCGCTTCCGCCGCGTCACGCACTATTGGGACGACGACCTGTATTCGCCAGAGATGGTGGCCGCGATGAAGCGCCTCTTCGACGCGGGCGTGCTGATCAACGCCGGCGGCCATGGCCAGATGCCGGGCCGCGACATGCACTGGGAGATGGAGCTGTTCGTCCAGGGCGGCTTTTCGGAGATGGATGCGCTGCATGAAGCCGTTGCTGCCGCCCTGGGCCAGGGTCGCGGCCCGTCACCGCGTCACGGTTCGCTGACACTGACCTCCAGTTTCACCGCGGCAAACTGAAACTGGTCGTAGTCCCATATTGAGGCGAGATAGTACCCGTCCGGCGTAACGTTCCAAACGCGGTATCCGGCATTCACTCTCGTGCGGGCAACCACCTCTCCATCCGGGCTCACAACCACCCAGAGGGTGTGCGCGCGCTCGTCGTCCCCGCCCTCGTCGGGCCAGAAAAAGGCAACATTCAGAATGTGGTCGTTCCCAAGCTCTCCCACGTAGATGGACTTGTTCCAGCCCTCCGTGTATCTGATGGAATTGTTGGAACCCCTTACAACGGCTTTCTCCAATTCTGCCGACGAGACGATACTCTCGTCCTCGATGATCAGTTGAGCCCCGTTGCCATTCAGATCCGCATATTTCGTGATGCGAAACGGCGCGGCGTCGGAGACCAGCAACCCGCCCTGCGGCGTGACCGAGATCGCACCGCCCGAAGCAGATCGCACGGTCTCCCAGTCGTCGTGGTCCACGGCGGGGTGCCAGCTGCGCTGGTGATCTCCATTGTCATCATACCGATGCACGCTGTAGCGAGCCAACTCGTTTGATGCCTGCGACCCGTACCCTCCACTTTGGATGAAGCCGCCGTCGGGGGTTGCCGCGAACCCCCAAAGCCAGACACTGGCCCCGCGGGGGCGTCGCTTCCGCAGCCGCTTGTCGGGACCAAAAAAGTGGTAGTGATTGCTCGTGCGCACGATCATTCCTCCGTCCGGCAGAGCATCCAGGCGGTGAACCCGTCCCACTTCCCTGGGACCCTCGCCTTCGGAGAGCACAACGCGCACGCGGTGGCCGTCCGCAGACACTTCCGACACCTCGGCCAGACGGTTGTCGCCAACCCAAACCGTGCCGTCCGGCCACGCCGCCATTCCGCGAACCTCGCCAAATCCGGGGTCACCGTACGTGCGCCACATCTCGCGCACCGACACCTGGCGCCTCTCCGCATCCCCGGATTGAGCATGGACGTGGCCTGCAATCCCGGCCATGGCGACCGCAACGACAACCGCGACCCGTAAGGGTGAGTACAATGGCATGGTGCAGCACCTACCAAGGGCACCGGCCATCGTGTCATTCATTGTTGCTCCAGCGCAACGCGTTCGAATGAGCCGAGCTCCAGTGCCCACCTCTGGACACGAATCACTATGGGATTGGTTGTTACGGACAGCCTACCGTCGGGCAGCTCGCGCGCCAATAGGGACCACCGGTCACGACCCCCGCACTCGGCGGCGGCAAAATGGCTGGCTCCGACACGTACCAGTGCAACACGGTCTCCGCCTTGCCCCCAAAAGCGGACATCCGTCGGCGCTGTGGAGTTGAGGGCGGTGGGTGAACATGCCTGGCTATCGAACCAGAAGCGCCTCGGAACCTTGACGCAGGTGCATCCTCCGCTGGTCTCACAAGTGTTAGGCGCTCCACCCGTGTGTTGCTCCACGCAATTGGAACCGCCGGCTCCTTCTTCGCACTCTGCAACTTCGCAGATGAGACACTGCGCGGAGATTGGCTTGGCATCGACAGCGAGCACGACTAATGCACCGATCACGGCAATGAGCGCGCCGAGTGTTGGGATCCCGCCGACGTTGGGAAACGGTTTCAGGGGCTTGTCCATAGTGATGCTTCCTCCTTGGGTGGTGCCTGCATGGCCCGGAAAGCGGATGCTCTTCCGAAAGGCGCGACTGCTGGTTGGTCCCTCTCTGCCAACACGTGCGAGACACGAGAGGAGAAAGAGATTAGAGTAGGGCGAGGCAGAGAGATGCAAGATGGGACGAGGAGAAGGAATGAAGTTGAACGGAATGCCCCTGTCTTCGGGGGAGGGCAAGCGAAGCGC
>CAYUVU010000224.1:0-4869 GCA_964448205.1 uncultured Acidobacteriota bacterium | reverse complement strand
CATCCGCGACTGGGAGGAGATGACCTCGCGCATCGGGCACTGGGTGGACCTCGACCACGCCTACGTCACCTACCGGCGCTCCTACGTCGAGAGCGTCTGGTGGGCGCTCGCCGAACTCCATCGCAAGGGACTCCTCTACCGGGGGGAGAAGGTCGTCTGGTGGTGGGCGCAGGGAGGCACCGCGCTCTCCTCCGCCGAGGTCGGACTCGGCTACCGCGAGGTGGACGACCCGGCGGTGTACGTCACCCTGCCGCTCGTGGACGACCCGGGCCTCTCGCTCGTCGTCTGGACCACCACCCCCTGGACGCTCCCCTCGAACCTCTACTCCGCGGTACGTCCGGGCACCGACTACGTCGAGGTCGAGGACGCACCCGAAGGCGGTGAGACGCGCCGGCTGGTGGTCGCCGCCGCGCTCCGGGAGGACCTCGCCGGGCGCCTCGGCCGTCCCCTCCCGGTGCGCCGCACCTTCCGGGGCGAGGAACTCGTCGGCCGCCGCTACCGGCCCCCCTTCGACGACTTCTGGAACCGGCTCCACACCCTCGAGGGCCGCCTGCCGGGCGGGGGTTCGGTCCCCGCGTTCTGGCGGATCCTGGCCGCCGACTTCGTCGAGCTCGACCAGGGCACCGGACTCGTGCACGAGGCCCCCGCCTTCGGCGAGGTGGACCACGACCTCCACCGGAAGACGGTCTCCGGCTACGAGAACGCCGGCGACATCCCGCTGCCCTGCGCGGTGGGGGCCGACGGACGGTTCACCGCCGAGGTTCCGTGGCTCGAGGGCCAGTGGGTCAAGGACGCGGACAAGGCGATCGTCCGCCGCCTCCGGGAGGAGGGCCGCCTGCTCCACCACGAGACCATCCGCCACGAGTACCCCTTCTGCTGGCGTTCGGACGACGATCCGCTCATCCAGTACGCCCGCCCCGCGTGGTTCATCCGGACCACCGCCCGGAAGGACGCGGCGCTCGCCAACAGCGGCGCGGTGAACTGGCTGCCCGAGCACATCAAGGAGGGCCGCTTCGGCGACTTCCTCCGGAACAACGTGGACTGGGCGCTCTCCCGGGAGCGGTTCTGGGGCACCCCGCTGAACATCTGGATCAACGACGAGACCGGCCGCCTGGAGGCGCCCGCCTCGGTGGCCGAGATCGAGGCGAAGAACCCGGACGCCTTCGCCGCCTTCCGGAAGGCGCGGGCCGAACGCCCGGAACTCGACCCCGACCTCCTGGTCCACAAACCCTGGGTGGACGAGGTGACCTGGACGAACCCGGGCGAGCCCGGGGTGTACCGCCGGGTCCCCGAGGTCATCGACTGCTGGTTCGACTCGGGCGCGATGCCCTTCGCGCAGTGGGGGTTCCCGCACCAAAACCGCGACCGGTTCGAGAAGGCCTTTCCCGCCGACTACATCGTCGAAGCGGTGGACCAGACCCGCGGCTGGTTCTACTCGCTGCTGATGATCTCGACGCTGCTCTTCGACGAGGACACCTGTGGCCGCCTCGGCCTCCCGGCGCCGGACGGATCCCACCCCTACCGGTCGTGCCTGGTGCTCGGCCACGTCACCGATCCCGAGGGCCGGAAGGAGTCCAAGTCGCGCGGCAACTACACGCCGCCCGAAGAGACGCTCGCCGAGGCCGGCGCCGACGCGTTCCGCTGGTTCTTCCTCGCCGGCGCCGCGCCCTGGGCCAACAAGCGCCACTCGCTCCAGAACGTGCGCGCCGCGGCCCGCGAGTTCCCGCTGAAGCTCCGGAACGTCTATTCCTTCTTCACCATCTACGCGGAGATCGACGGCTTCGACCCCCGCACCGACCGGGGCCGGCCCGTCCCGGAGCGCCCCGCGCTCGACCGCTGGATCCTGTCCCACCTCGAGGAGACGACGGCCGAGGTCACCGCGGGTCTCGAGGAGATCCGCGCCTACGACGCGGCCCGCTCGCTCGCCGCCTTCGCCGAATCGCTCTCCAACTGGTGGCTCCGCCGCAGCCGGCGGCGTTTCTGGGAAGCCGGGCGCGGCGCGGACAAGATCGACGCCTACCGGACGCTCTACGACGCGCTGGTCCGCCTCTCGCAGCTCGCCGCGCCCTTCGTGCCCTTCCTGGCCGAGGAGATCCACCGGAACCTGGTGGCCGGCCCGTACGGGGAGGAGGCGCACGAGAGCGTCCACCTCACCGACTGGCCGGAGCGGGAGTTCCCGCTCGACGCCGGGCTGAACGAGGAGATGGCGGCGGTGCGCGAGATCGCCTCGCTCGGCCTCCGGGTGCGGAAGGAACACGAGATCCGGGTGCGGCAGCCGCTCGCCGGCGCGAGCGTCGCGGTGGCCGAGGAGGGGCTCCGGGCCCGGCTCGACCGCCACCGCGACCTGATCGCCGACGAACTGAACGTCCGCGAGGTGCGCTTCCGGGACGATCCGGAAGCCGATCTGGAGTTCGTGGTGAAGCCCAACTTCCGGCGTCTGGGTCCGCGGCTCGGCCGCCGGATGCAGGCGGCCCGGAAGGCGATCTTCGCGCTCGACGGCCGAGCGGCCCGGGATGCGCTCGTGACCGGACCACTCACGCTCGAGCTTCCCGGTGGCGAGACCGTGGCCATCGACGCGGAGGACCTCGCGGTCGAGTCGCGCCCCCGGCAGGGGCGCGCCATCGCGGGGAGCCCGCTCGCCACCGTGGCCCTCGACACCGCGCTGACTCCCGAACTCCTCGCCGAAGGCCGCTACCGGGAGCTGCTCAACCGCGTGCAGAACTTCAGGAAGGACCTCGACCTGCCCTACGTGGCGCGGATCCGCGTCGCGCTCGCCGGGGCGGAGGGGGACGGCTCGCTGGTCGCGGTGGTGCGGGAACGCGAGGCCCATTTCCTGAACGAGACCCTCGCGGTGGAACTCGTGGCCGGGGAACTTCCCGGCGCCGAGCGGCGTGAGATCGAGGTGGAGGGCGAAACGGCTACCTTGTGCCTGGAGGTCATCGCTGGATGAGTTGGGCCGGATGAACTGGAGCACCCGCTTCTCGGACGCCGCTTCCCGGGTCGCCGACGCCGATGCGGTCATCGGGATCCTGAAGCTGGCCGAGCAGCCGGGGATCATCTCGCTCGCCGGCGGGCTTCCCGATCCGCGGGTGTTCCGGATGGAGGAGACGCAGGAGGCGATGGCCCGGGTCCTCACGGATCACGGCCCCGAGGCGCTCAACTACTCGCCGAACCCCGGGATCACGGAACTGCGCGAGTTCCTCGCGACGCGGATGGCCCGCATCGAGCGCATCCGCTGCACCCCCGAGGAGATCCTCGTCTGCAGCGGGGGTCTCGAGGGGATCCGGCACACCTTCAACGCGCTCACGAACCCGGGCGACCCGGTGCTCTTCGAGGACCCGACCTACATGGTCGCGCTCCAGGTCTGCCGGGAGCTCGCCGGGACCCCGGTCGGGGTCGCCAGCGACGACGCCGGGATGATCCCCGAGGCGCTCGACGACACGGTACTGCGGCTGGCCCGGGAGGGCCGTGCCCCCCGGGTCCTCTACGTGGGACCGAGTTTCCAGAATCCGACGGGCCGCACCTGGAGCCTCAAGCGGCGCCGCGAGGTGCTGGAAGTCGCGGAACGCCACGACCTGGCGGTGGTCGAGGACCACGCCTACGGGGAACTTCGCTACGAGGGGGAGTGGCTGCCGTCGCTCAAGTCGCTCGCGCCCGAGCGGGTGATCTTCGTCCACACGTTCTCGAAGATCTTCGGGCCCGGCCTGCGCCTCGGCTGGGTCGCGGCGGACCGGGACCTCATCAAGCGCCTCGGACTGCTGAAGCTCGGCACCGACCAGTGCTCGAGCGCGCTTACCCAGCGGCTCGCGCTCGCCTACGGCAGGGCCGGCGGGCTGGACGCCCAGGTGGAGCGGGCGCAGGACCTCTACCGGAGGAAACGCGACGCCATGATCGACGCGCTCGCGGACTTCCCGTGCCGCACCCCGTGGCTGCGGCCGGACGGGGGGTTCTTCCTGTGGAGCGAGGTGGACTGCGACACGGAAAAGCTGCTGCTCCGCTCCATCGAGCGGCACGGCGTCGCCTTCGTGGCCGGGAACTGCTTCTTTGCGGACCCGGCTTCGGCGGTGGCGCGCGTCTCGATCCGTCTCTCCTACAGCTACGTTGCCGAGGACCTCATTCCCGAAGCCATCCGCCGGCTGGGACAGGCGCTCCGGGAGACCGTCGGTTCCTGACCTTGCCCCGCCTCTTTGTCGTCTCCGGCCCCTCGGGAGTCGGCAAGTCCACGATCCTGCGGAAGCTGGTGGCGCGGGTCCCGGGGTTGTCGTTCGCGATCTCGCACACCACCCGGCCGCAGCGCGCCGGCGAGCGGAACGGCAGCGACTACCACTTCGTGAGTGAGGACCGGTTCCAGCAGCTGATCGATGAGGGTGCGTTCGTGGAGTGGGCGGTGGTCCACAACCACCGCTACGGCACCAGCCGGGAAGCGCTCCGGGCGGGCGGCGACGACGACCTCCTGATCGAAGTGGACGTGCAGGGAGCCGACGCGCTGCGCCGGGAAATTCCGGCGGCGGTGACCGTGTTCATCAAGCCCCCGGCGTTCGCGGACCTCGAAGCGCGGCTCGCCGGCCGGGGCCGGGAGTCGGGTCCGGAAGTCGAGCGCAGGCTCCGGACCGCCCGCGAGGAGATGCCCCGCGCGGCCTCCTACGACCACCGCATCACCAACGACCGCGTCGAGGACACGGTGGAACGCCTCGCGGACCTGGTGAAGCGCGTCCGGCGGACGTAACGGCCTGGGAACGCCGGCTTCAGCCGGCACCGCGGTGCTCCGCACCGCGCCCGTCGCAACCCCACCACCCTGAGGGCCCGCAACGTTCCCGCGCGGAGGTAACGCAACGGCTTGGACCGGCACCGCGGCGCTCCGCGCCGCGC
>CAYUVU010000223.1:0-1895 GCA_964448205.1 uncultured Acidobacteriota bacterium | reverse complement strand
ATCACCCCCTCCTGCGCCGGACCGTTCGGAACCGTGAACCCCGCGCTCGCACCGTCCTGGTTCACCGCCGATCCCAGCAACACCCCCAGAATCCGGTCCCCGTCACGCTCCGCCTCCGAAAGCCGCTTCAGCACCACCATCCCGCAGCCCTCCCCCCGCACATACCCGTTCGCCCGCGCGTCGAACGTCCAGCAACGCCCGTCCGGAGACAGCATCCCCGCCGCCGCATAACCCCGCGTCACCTCCGACAGCAGCATCACGTTCACCCCACCCGCCAGCACCAGGTCCGTCTCCCCCCGCTCCAGACCCGTCATCGCCTGGTGGATCGCCACCAGCGACGACGAACACGCCGAGTCCACCGCCACCGCCGGACCCCGCAAGCCCAGCGTGAACGCCACCCGCCCGATCGCCGCCGCCGCGCTCGTGCCCGACGCCGCGTAAAGACTCCGCAGCGGGTCCCCGTCCGCCGGGGGCAGAAGTCGCCCGTAGTCGCCGTGCATGAGCCCCGCATACACCCCCGTCCGGCTCTCCCGCAGGCGCGCGGGCGCCACCCCGGCGTCCTCGAGCGCCTCCCAGCTCACCTCGAGCAAGAGCCGCTGCTGCGGGTCGAGGAGCTCCGCCTCCACCGGCGCAATCCGGAAAAAGTCCGCGTCGAAACGGTCCAGCTCCTCCAGATACGCCCCGAAAACGCGGTCCTCCTCGTTCTCCGGGGCGAACGACTCCGGACCCGGGACCCGCTTCGTCACCGCCTCCCGCCCCGCGTCCAGCAGCCGCCAGAAACCCTCCGGCCCCGTACCCCCCGGGAACCGGCACCCGACGCCCACCACCGCGATCCCCTCCCCTTCCGGCGGCCGCACGCCGGCCGGCGGGGAGGCCCTCCGCTCCGGCGGCGGCGCCTCGCCGAACTGCCGCAGCAGGCGCTTCGCGAGCCGGTTGGCGTCCGGGTAGTCGAACACCGACGCGGCCGACAGCACCGCTTCTCCGGGGAACGCCCGGTTCAGCCGGGTCCGCAACTCGACCGCCATCAGCGAGTCCATCCCCAGATCGAAGAATCCGCCATCGGCGGGCGGCGGCGACCCGAGTCCCAGCACCGACGCCAACTCCCCCTGCACGAAGCGGATCAACGCCGCTTCGCGCTCCGGCGCGGGCAAGGCGCGCAGGCGAGCCGCCAGGTCCCCGATACCCTCTTCCGGCGGCGCCTCGGCCGCGGCGCTGACGAGTTCGCCCAGCCACGGCTCCCGCGAGCGCACCACCGACCAGTCCACGGCGGCCGCCAGCGCGGTCGCGGCATCGCGCTCCAGCAGCAGCGAGAGCGCGCGCTCCCCCTGTTCCGGCGTTATCCAGCCCACCCCCAATGCCGCCAGCCGGCCCGCGATCCGATCCCGCGCCTCCTCCGCCTCCCCGATCTCCGACCAGGGCCCCCAGGCGATCGCCTGCGCCGGAAGGCCGAGCGCCCGCCGATGACGCGCCAACTGGTCGAGGAATGCGTTGGCCGCCGCATAGTTGGCCTGCCCCGGATTCCCGAGGACCCCGGCAACGCTCGAGAACAGCACGAACAGATCGAGCTCCCGCCCCGCCGTCTCCCGGTGGAGCCGCCAGGCCCCCAGCGCCTTCGGCGCGAGCACCTCCCCGAAACGGCCCCAATCCTGGTTCGAAAGCGCCCCGTCCGCGAGCACCCCGACGCTGTGGAACACGCCGGCGAGCGGCGGCAGCTCCGCTTCCACCCGGTCGAGCATCCCCGCCACCGCTTTCCCGTCGGTCACGTCCGCAATCTCGACCCGAACCTCGACCCCGCGTTCCCGCAGCCGCTCCACCGCCGCCTCGGTCCCGGCGTCCGGGACCGAGGCGGCGGTGGAGCGGCTGCGGGAACGCGGGGTCGAGGTTCGGGTCGAGAT
>CAYUVU010000222.1:0-2005 GCA_964448205.1 uncultured Acidobacteriota bacterium | reverse complement strand
AGGCAGCGCGCCGCACTCCTCCCCCGTGCGCCCGACGGCGGGGTGATACTGACTGACTCCGGCGCCGGACGCACTCTCTGCCGGACCCCCCCATCGGCCTGTTCACCCTTGACAAAAAGGTAGAAGGTCCGGCGCTCCGAGGCCGGCGCTCCGATCACTCCCGCCCCATCGCGCGCGCTTCGGCCAGGAAGCCCTCGTAGATGGCGCGCGCCTCGTCGAACTGGGCGTAGACGTGAGCCTGCTCGGCTTCGGAACGCCAGTACTCCCACTCCTCGGCCATCTCGCGCAGCCGGTCGATCCAGCGGATCGAGTACTCGGCGGCCGCCGCGCTCCGCACGGGCTGGTCGCCGACCGTGACCCACACCGGATTGGTGAACGCCTGGGCGTAGGCGCAGTCCAGCGGACGCCGCTCGTCCGGAGAACCCTCGGCCCGGAGCAGCAGCCAGCCGCTCCGGTCCACCGGGACCGTTCCCGTTGCCATCGCGGAACGCCGGTCCCCGGAGAGGGCCACCTCCGCCACGTCCTCGCCGCCGGAGACCACCCACGCCCGTTCGAGCGGGGTGGACGAGCGCACCCAGGCGCTCCATTCCACCTCGCCGCCGGACTCGGGAAGCTCCACGTCGTCGCCCGGGATCCGTCCGTTCACCCGGAAGTCCAGCAGGGGCCCGCAGCTCACCACCGCCCTGCCCTCCCGGATGCCCTCGAGGAACGCGTCCAGATCGAGTCCCCGTTCTCCGGTATGGACGTAGGTGCGCACCGAACCCACCAGCTTGGACCGCTGCATGTTGCTGATCGAGTCCTCGCCTCCGACCGCGGTGACCCGGAGACCGTTGTTCAGGGTGGCGTACCACGGGAAGAACCCGGCCCGGGAGGCGGAGGACCACTCCACCGCGTCCGTTTCGCCGAGCGCCGCGTCCACCATGTAGCCCTTGGCGCCGCCGAGCGTCCCGGGACTGCCGTCGGGGAAGACGAGGGGATCGTTCTCCCCGAAGAACGCGTGGACGTAGCCCACCGTCGCCCCCTGCGCCTTCGCCTTCCGGAACATGTCGGTATTGGACGGGTAGAGGCTTTCGATCCCGGTGCCTTCGTACCCCGTGGTGTAAGGGGAGATCAGGTGTTCCTCGAGTCCGAAATAGAAGACGTGGCCGTAGAACGGGGGCCGGTACTCCTGGCCCACCACCAGCGCCATGTCGTCGGTCGAGAGCGGGTGGGCGCCCCCGCCGGGCACGAAGTGCTGGTAGTCGAGAATCCGGTTGTCCTTGTTGGCGATCTGCTCGAGCACGACGTCCTGGTCCTCGGCGGCGGACATGAACATCAGGTTCTCCAGCGTGTTGTGGAGGTTGCCTGCGTAGTTCATGTGGACGTGGGTGGAGCCGCTCCACCAGCCCTTGGCCGCCATGTCGGTGATCCGGGGCAGCCGGAGGGTCAGTTCGGCGACGTCCCCCGCGGCGATGTCCAGGCTGGCGCTCACCGGCTCGTACTCGAAACCACGCACCGCTTCGATCTCCAGGTCTCCCACCGGCAGCTCCATCCGGAAGCTCCCGGCCTGGTGGAAGGAGTGCTCCCCGGCGCCGCCGATCCGGGCGTAGGCGTCCGGCGGAGCGTAGAACCGCCCGTCGGCGGCCCGCAGGTGGATGCGCGAAGCCACCTCCTCCCCCGTCGCGCCGTCCACGGTGCGCACCGACAGCACGCCCGTGGGCCGGCTCCAGTTGCGCCGGGTGATCTCCACGATGCGGCGTTTGCCGCCATACGTTTCGAGAAGCGCCAGTTGCGGCAGTCCTCCGGAGTTGTCGATGTAGGCGATCCATTCGCCGTCCGGCGACCAGCGCGGATGGAAGGCGTCGTGCTGGAAGAAGGTCAGCTTGTAGGGCGAGCCGCCGTCGGTCGGCTGCACGTAGAGGTTCGAGAACTGGTCGGCGGCTCCCGCGGTGGAGGAATAGATGAACCGCTTGCCGTCGATCGAGACGTCCGGACGGGTCCGGTAGAGCGACTGCTCCGCGAGCAC
>CAYUVU010000221.1:0-23214 GCA_964448205.1 uncultured Acidobacteriota bacterium | reverse complement strand
AACGTGTATCCCATGGCCTGGAGCAGGCCGAGGGAGCCGTCGGGCGCGAACGGGCTGAGCCGCCTGAGCGCCTCGGCGGGCTCGGCCGCGATCCACGCCACGAAGCCCCCGACGATCAGGACGCGCCCGCCGGCCTGCCGGACGGTGACCGCGACCCGGCGGGCGTCCCCCGCGGGACCGGCGGCTTCCTCCGGGATCGGGCCTACCGGCGCGAGCCGGAACCGGACCGGCTCAGGACGGCCGGCGTCCTGATCTCGGCCCCTCAAGAACCCGGTGATCCGCCGGCTTTCGCCCAACCGACCGGATCGCCGATC
This sequence comes from uncultured Acidobacteriota bacterium, assembly GCA_964448205.1. Lineage (GTDB taxonomy): Bacteria > Acidobacteriota > Vicinamibacteria > Marinacidobacterales > Marinacidobacteraceae > Marinacidobacterium. The sequence continues at coordinate 22,900 of CAYUVU010000221.1, read as the reverse complement.
CGAATCCTTCCGCCGCTCACCACTTCGCCGAAAGCGCCTCCGCGCCAGTCGGGGGCCAGTGAGTCGCGCATCCGCAGCGCCGCGCCGTCCATCCGTTCGCAGGGCTTCGTTTCCCCGTGGATCAGGATCCGGGTCGCGCCCACCGCGAGCGTGCGTCCGATGGTCTCTCGGAAGTCCACCCCGGTCACGAGCAGGTTCGCGCGCCGGAGGGCCGGGTCCGCGTCGGGCTGCCCGGCTTCGTCAGCCGCGCGCTCCCACGCTTCCCGCGAAAGGACGGTGACCTGGCGTTTCCCCCGGGCCGGTGCGGAGTCTCGAAGCCCTTCGCCCGCGATCAGTTCCCCTTCGGACCGGGACATCATGGGTTCCCCGCGTGCTCCCTTGGCCCAGATGGCCAGGAGGCTGCCGTCGTCGTGGTTGGTGGTTGGTTCTGCCATGGAGGATCCGGAGGCGCGGCGGGACGCTGCGCCAACCCGGCGGAATCCTACCGCCGTTCGGGGGCCGCGTCATGATTCCCGGCGGGGTTCGATATGCGCATCGCCGTGCTCACGTCGGGAGGGGTGGACAGCTCCGTCGCCCTCGCCACGCTGGCGCAGGCGGGTCACGACGTGCACGCCTTCTACCTCAAGGTCTGGCTCGAGGACGAACTCGAGCATCTCGGGGAGTGCCCCTGGGAGGAAGACCTCCGTTACGCCCGCGCCGTCGCCGGACAGTTCGGGGTCCCGCTCACGGTGATCCCGCTGCAGCGCGCCTACCGGGAAGCCGTCGTCGCCTACCTCCTCGACGAACTCGAGCGCGGAGGGACGCCGAGCCCCGATCTCTTCTGCAACTCGCGGATCAAGTTCGGGGCCTTCGCCGACTGGCTGGACGCCGAGATTCCCGGCGGCCGTTTCGAAAGGGTGGCGACCGGCCACTACGCGCGGCGGGTCGAGACGGCGGACAGCATCGAGCTCCACCGGGCCCCCGACCCCGTGAAGGACCAGACGTACTTCCTCTCCCGGATCAGCGGGCGCCAGCTCGAGCGGTCGTCGTTTCCGGTCGGCGACCTGCGGAAAGCGGAGGTCCGGCGGCTCGCCGCCCGGCTGGGGCTCGCGCCGCAGGACCGCCGGGACAGCCAGGGCATCTGCTTTCTCGGCGGCGTGCGCTACCGCGACTTCGTCACCGCCCACCTTGGTGACCGGCCGGGGCCGGTCGTGGACGAGGCGACGGGAGACGAGATCGGAACCCACCGCGGGCACTGGCTGTTCACCATCGGCCAGCGCCGCGGCCTCGGGCTCTCGGGCGGTCCGTGGTTCGTCGCCGGCAAGGACCCGCGGACGAACCGGGTCCTCGTGCGCCGGGGCGCCGGCCGGCCGGCGAACCGTTGCCGGGTCGAGGACCTTCACTGGATCGGGGAGGGGGCGTCGTCCGGCTCGGAGTGCCTCCACGTCCGGGTGCGGCACGGGCCGGAACTGGTCCCGGCGCAGGTGTCGTGGGCCGAGTCCGGAGAAGGGGAGGTCGTGCTCGACGCGCCGGACGAAGGCCTCGCTCCGGGTCAGTTCGCGGTCCTCTACCGGGGTACCCGCTGCCTCGGATCGGGCCGGATTGCGGGCGCCCCGCCAGGCGTCGCCTAGCCGGCCTGACCCGGGGCTCGCCGGAGTCCCCGGCACGAGAAGACGACCGCCGGCGGCACGTTCTTCCAGACGACGGCCCCGTGCTCGATCGTCTCGAAATTCTCCTGGAGCAGCCTGGCGAAAGGCGAACGGCGCCAGAACGGCAGCGCCTGGATGTAAATGTAGAAGAGCAACTGCCCGCCCGGACCCAGCGTCTCCAGGATCGCCTCCAGCATGCTGGTCTGCTTCTCCTGCGGAACGACCGACCAGGGCAGGGTCGCGACGACCGCGCCCACCTCGCCCACCTCCTCGCGGGCGCAGATGGAGCAGAGGTTCGCCAGATCGTCCACGACGATCTTGAGGCCGGGCAGGCGGCGCGCGAGCTCGTGAGCGCACGTCCGGTTGAGTTCGACGGCCAGAAACGGCGTCTCGGCAGGCTTCGCCGCGAGCAGGTGTTCGGTGATGGCGCCGTCACCCGGTCCGGCTTCGACGACGGCGGCCTTTTCCGGCCAGCGGACCGCCTCCGCCATGGCGATGCCGAGCGCCGGCGAACTGCGCCAGACGGCGCCGATCTCACGGGGCCGCGCCACGAACTGCCGGAGGATCGTCGAGTCGGCGGACACCGTTCCGTTCTTCTTCGGCATGGGCTCGCGGCGCAGCGTCGGAAGACCGCCGCTACCCCCGTCGCGCGGTGATGCGGCGGGTGGTGAATCCGAGCCAGTGCAGCCGCCCCAGGTGGCGGGCGTGCTCCACCTTCATGCAGCGGTCCATGACCACCTCAATCCCGAGTTCGCCGGCCCGTTCGGCCGCCTCCGGGTGGATGACGCCGTACTGCAGCCAGATCGCCTTCGCGCGGCCGGCGCACTCCTCGACGATTCCGGGGACCGCTGCCGGAGCCCGGAACACGTTCACGATGTCCACCGGTTCCTCGATCGCCGCGACGCTCGGATAGCACTTCTCTCCCAGGATTTCGTTCTCGCGCGGGTTTACGGGGACCACCCGGTATCCGTTCCGCTGCAGGTAGAAGCCGACGAAGTAGCTGGCGCGCAGTTCCTTCGGCGAGAGGCCGACCACGGCCACCGTCCGGGCGGACGTCAGCAGCCGGCGGATGGTCCCGGCGTCCTGGTACTGGCCGAGATCCGGCCCCGAACCGTCCGCGGGCAGCGGCGGTGGAAGTTCGCAGGCGATTACCGAGGACATGCCATGGCCTCCTTGCTGGATGCGTCGCCGGCCGGCTCGGCGGCGGCCGCCTCCAGGCCGCGGGTCAGGTCCCAGATCAGGTCCCGCGGGTCTTCGATGCCGACCGAGAGGCGGATCGTGCCCGGCGAGATCCCGGCGCCCCGGAGTTCTTCGTCGTCGAGCTGCCGGTGGGTGGTGCTCGCCGGATGGATCACCAGGCTCTTCGCATCGCCGACGTTCGCCAGATGGGAGAAGAGGTTGAGTTCGCGAATGAACCGCGCCCCCGCCGCGCGTCCTCCCTTCAGGTCGAAGGAAAACACCGCGCCCGCTCCCCGGGGCAGGTACTTCGCCACCAGCGCGGCGTAGCGGTTCCCGGGGAGTCCCGGGTGCGCCACCGCCGCGACCTCGGGCCTGCCGGTCAGGAAGGTCGCGACCTCGAGAGCGTTCGCCGTGTGCCGCTCCATCCTGAGCGGCAGCGTCTCGGCGCCCAGTCCGAAGAGGAAGGCGTTGAACGGGGACATGCAGGCCCCGAGGTCCCGCAGCGTTTCGGCGCGCAGCTTCATCAGGAATCCGTACTCGCCGAAGGTCGCCTGGAACGCGAGGCCGTGGTAGGCCGGCGACGGGTCCGCGATCCCCGGAAACTTGCCGTTGTCCCACGGGAACCGCCCCGACTCGACCACCACCCCGCCGATGCTGTTCCCGTGGCCGCCGATGAACTTCGTCGCCGAATGGACCACGATGTCGGCCCCCCACTCGAGGGGCCGGCAGAGCCAGGGGGTCGCGAACGTGCTGTCCACCATGAGGGGCACGCCCTGGCGGTGCGCGACCTCCGCGACGGCCTCGATGTCGAGGACGTTGCCGCCGGGGTTGCCGATCGTTTCGCCGAAGAACAGCCGGGTCTCGGGACGGACGGCTTCCCTCCAGTTGTCGGGGTCGTCCGGGTCCACGAACGTGACCCCGAACCCCAGTTTGCGTTCGAGATGCTTGAGCTGGGTGAGGGTGCCGCCGTAGAGGGCCCGGGACGCGACCACGTGGTCGCCGGGCTGGAGCGCGGTGAAGAACGCCCCCGCCTGGGCGGCGAGTCCGGAGGCGAAGGCGACCGCGCCCACCCCGCCCTCGAGGTTGGCGATCCGCTCCTCGAACGCGGCCACGGTGGGGTTCATGATCCGCGAATACGTGTTCCCGTATTCCTGCAGGTTGAAATAGGCCGCCGCGGCTTCGGGGTCCTCGAACACGTAGCTCGTGGTCTGGAAGATGGGGGTGGCGCGCGCCCCGCTGTGCGGCTCGGGCCGGGCGCCGGCGTGCACCGCCCGGGTGGCGAAACCGAACTCGCGGGTCTCGGCGCCGACTTCCTTTTCGCTCATGGCGCGTCTACCTCTCCGGACTCAGGAACCCGCGAACCAGGGGAGTCATGCGGCCCGCCTCCAGGAGGAAGGAGTCATGTCCGTAGGTCGTTTCGATCTCGTGATGGACCACGCTCTTCCGGCGGGCTTCGAGCGCGGCCGCGAGTCTTCGGGAATCGCCGGAAGGGTATAGCCAATCCGAGGAGAAGGAGAGGAGCAGGGTGCGGCAGCGGAACCGTTCCACCGCCGCCTCGAGATCGCCGCCGCCGTAGCGCTCCGCGAGGTCGAACCGCGTGAGGGCGTAGGAGAGGAACAGGTACGCGTTCGCGTCGAAGCGGCGGTTGAACTTCGCGGCCTGGTGGACGAGGTAGGACTCGACCTGGAAGTCCGCCGCCTGCAGGTCGCCGGCGAAGTCCCGCCTCTCCTGGAGGCGGCGTCCGAACTTGGCCTCCATGCCGGGCGCCGACAGGTAGGTCAGGTGCCCCAGCATGCGGGCGGTGGCCAGGCCGTGGACCGGCCGCATCCCGTGCTCGGCGTAGCGCCCGCCGCGCCAGGCCGGGTCGCCCGTGATCGCGCTCCTCGCGATCCAGTTCCAGCCGATCCCCTGGGCCGAGAGGCCGGGGGTGCTCGCGACGCCCACGATGGCGTCCACCTCGTCCGGAAACGCCGCCGCCCATTCGAACGCCTGCATCCCGCCGAGGGAGCCGCCGGAGATTCCCCGCAGCCGGCGGACTCCGAGTTGGCGGAGCCCCGCCCGGGAGGCGCGGACGATGTCCCCCACCGTGATCGCCGGGAAATCGGTCCCGTAGGGACGCCCGGTGTCCGGATTGCGGCTGAGTGGACCGGTCGTGCCGCCGCATCCGCCCAGGAGGCTCATGCAGACCACGTGGAACCGGTCGGTGTCGAACGCCTTGCCGGGTCCGATCATGGGGTCCCACCAGCCGAGTCCCTCGCTCCCGGCGCCGCGCTCGGCCCCGAACCCGTCCACCGCCGACTCCGCCCCTCCGCCGCGCCCGGCCGCGTGCGCGTCGGCGGAGAGCGCCGGAGCGATCAGGACGGTGTTCCCGCCGTCGGGAGCAGGTTCGCCCCAGGTCTCGCAGGCGATCTCCAGCTCGGGCAGCATGGCGCCGCTCTCGAGCGTGAAAGGGCCCGGCGGCGTCAGGCGCAGCCGGCGGTGGGGCGCTGCGTTCGCCGGGATCTCCCACGGCTCCCGCCGCGGACGTCCCGGGTCCGGGCTCACGTCCTGAGCCACAGGGCGACCGCGAAGGTGAGGGTCGCGGCGGCCACCACGAAGCGAAGGATCCGGTCGCCCGCCCGCAGGGTCAGCCGGGCCCCGACGAGGGCCCCGGCGAGCGTCCCGATGCCGAGCGCCAGGCCGACCCTCCAGTCCACGAGCCCGTTCGCGGCGAATACCGAGAGCGACACGATGGAGAACAGGAAGATGCAGGCCACCTTGATGGCGTTCCCGGCCACCAGGCCGTACCCCGCCCAACTGGTGGCGCCGAGCGACAGGAACCCGACCCCGGCCTGCACGAAACCGCCGTAGAACCCCACGACCACGAATCCCGCGAGGAGTCCGATCCCGTTTCGGGGCGGCCCCTCGCCCGTTCGCGCGCCGACGTGGAGGAGCGGAAACAGCGTGAACAGCACCATGACGATGGACAGGAAACGCAGGAAGACGGTCTCCCCCACGTGCACCGCCAGGGTGCTGCCGAGGCCCGCGCCGAGGATCGCCGCGAGACCCAGCCGGACCAGCACGCCCACCGGCAACACGTCGGCGCGGCGGAAGGCGGCGGTAGCGCCGGCCGTCTGGATCAGGATCGCGAGCCGGTTGGTGCCGTTGGCGACGGTATGGGGCAGCCCCAGCAGGATCAGCAGCGGCAGGGTGAGAAACGATCCGCCGCCGGCGACCGTGTTGAGCGCACCCGCGACGAAGCCTGCCGGAATGAGCAGCAGGGCGGCGAGGACCGGATCAGCGATCGTCGTTGCCTTCCGGGCTGCGGAAGTCGAGAGCCGCGGAGTTGATGCACCACCGCTCGCCGGTGTCCTGCGGCGGTCCGTCCGGGAACACGTGTCCCAGGTGCGCGTCGCAACGCGCGCAGCTCGCTTCGGTGCGCACCATGCCCAGACTGCGGTCCACCGAGGTCGCCGTCGCCTCCCGGTCCGCGGGCCGCGTGAAGCTTGGCCAGCCGCTCCCGGAGTCGTACTTGTCCTTCGAGGAGAAGAGGAGCGCTCCGCAGCAGACGCACCGGTACTCCCCGTCGGCGCGGTTCCCGTAGTGGGCCCCCGTGAACGGCGGTTCGGTGGCGCCGCGGCGGGTGACGGCGAACTGTTCCGGGGTCAACTGGGCGCGCCATTCCGCGCTCGTCTTCTCGATCCTGCCGGGCTTGGTCATGGTGTGGTCGGATGGACTCGGTGGTGGGCGGCTACCCCGCGAAGTACGCACGGCCGAGGATGAGCAGCCAGTAGAGGATCAGCGAGAGCACCAGGGCCCGTCCGAATTCGCGGAGCTTGTCGAGGAACCGCGCCTTCCGGGCGGCCGGTATCACCGCGTAGATCACCGTGGCGAGCACGGCCACGATAGCGACGTTACGGATCCGGATCATCGTCCGGGGGATTTCGGAACAAGGACTGGGAACTCCCGCCGCCCTCCATGATAGTCCTCGGCGGCGGCAGGGGACCGCGTCCGCCGATCGTGTTCCCGGTATCCCCGCCGGGACGCCGATCTTCGCGAGAATCCGCGCGGCGCCGGGCGAACCGAAGTTCGCTGCGGCTCCCGAACGGTATGATCCGTTACGTTGCAGCGGCTTGATTCGGGCGGTGGCGACCGCTGATTCCGGGAGTATGACGATGCCAGACGACGAAGTGCGGGCGGACGAGATCGAGGAAGAGGACGCCTGGGGCGAAGATCCCGACGAGGGCGGAGCGGCGGTAGCGGAAACGGCCGATTCCGCGTCCGGCGGGAACCGGCGCAACACGATTCTCGCGGGCGTCATCGCTCTCCTGGTCGCGGCCGGCGCCGGAGTCTGGTACTTCGTCTACGGGCCGGGCAAGCCTCCTCCGCCTCCTCCGCCGGTCGTGGAGGCCGAACCCGAACCCGTCGTGGAGGAGGAGCCCGAGCCGGTGCTGCCGGCCCTTGACGCGAGCGATCCCTTCCTCCGGTCGCTGTTCGCCGCGCTCACCGACAATCCCGATGCCCTGGCGTGGCTCCTCGGCGACGACCTGGCGCGGCGCATCGCCGTGGCCACGGACAACGTCGCCGACGGGATTTCGCCCCGGCGGGCGCTGGCCGCGCTGTCGCCCACCGGTTCTTTCCGCGCCGGCGGTGAAGGGGAGGAACTCCACGTCCATCCGGCCGCCTTCGCCCGCTACGACGCGGTCGCGGCCGCGCTGGAGGGAGCCGACAGCCCGGGGATGGCCCGGGTGATCCGGGAGGTGCTGCCGATCCTGGACGCCGCCTACGCCGAGCTGGGCCGTTCCGACCGGACGTTCGCAGGGGCGCTGCTCGAGGCGCTCGACCGGATCGGGACGGTCCCGATGCCCGAACCGCCCGTTCTGCTCGACGAGCAGGTCATGCGCTACGAGTACCGCGACCCCGCGCTCGAAGATCTGGACGACGCGAGCAAGCACCTGCTCCGGTTCGGGCCCGAGAACCAGGCCAGGGTCCAGGAGGCGGCGCGCGGACTGGCCGAACGCCTCCGCGCGGGGGGCGCCCCGTTCTAGCGGCCGCACGCCGTCCCTTCGGCAGCGCACCGCGCCCCGGTTCCACTGCGTGCCGTCCGTCCATTTCACACCGAACCTTCGGCGGCACCTGCGCGTAGATGGCACCGAGGTCGAGGGCCAAACGGTGTCGGACGCGCTTTCCCGGGTGTTTCGCGACAACCCCGACCTCCGCTCCTACGTCCTCGACGATCAGGGGCGCCTGCGAACCCACGTGGTGATTTACGTGGATGGCCGGCCCGTTCGGGACCGGACGGCGCTTGGCGATGCGGTCCGGGAGGACGCTGAGATCCACGTCATGCAGGCGCTGTCGGGCGGATAGTCGCGACCTCCATGCTGCTTCACCTCGGCACCCGCAAGGGCTACCTGGCCCTCCGGCGCTTCGGGAGAGGCGACTGGCGCTGCGAACGCACCGCCTTCATCGGCGACCCGGTCTCCCAGTTGCTGCCCGACCCGCGCGACGGCCGGCTCTACGCGGCGCTCAACCTCGGGCACTTCGGCGTCAAGCTCCGGGTCTCGGAAGACGGCGGCGCCTCGTTCACCGAGCTCCCCGCCCCGGCGTACGCGAAGCAGGAAGCGTCGGCGGAGGAGGCGCCGTCGGTGGATCTCCTCTGGTCCCTCGAACCCGCCGGGCCCGATCCCGGTTCGCTCTGGTGCGGAACCATCCCCGGCGGACTCTTCCGTTCGGATGACGGCGGCCGTTCCTGGGCCCTGAACGAGGCGCTGTGGAACGAGCCCAGCCGCGAGCGATGGTTCGGTGGCGGCTATCCGCATCCCGGGATCCACTCGGTGCTGGTGGCGCCGGACGGCCAGCGGGTCGTCGCCGGGGTTTCCTGCGGCGGCGTCTGGATCAGCGAGGACGCCGGGGAGTCCTGGCGAGTCCGGACCGAGGGCATGTTCGCCGAGTACATGCCGCCGGAGATGCGCGAGGACCCCGCCATCCAGGACCCGCACCGGCTCGCGTGGTGCGAGGGCGACCGCCGCCGCATCTGGTGCCAGCACCACAACGGTTTCTTCCGCTCCGACGACGGAGGCGAGACCTGGACCAGTCTCGACGTGCCGCCCTCGGCGTTCGGGTTCGCGGTCGCGGCCCATCCGGGCGATCCGCAGATCGCCTGGAGCGTTCCCCTGGTCAAGGACGAATGCCGCGTCCCGGTCGATCGCCGGATGGTGGTGGCGCGCACCCGGGACGGCGGAGCGAGCTGGGAGCCGGTGGGGCGCGGCCTGCCCGAGGGCGATTCCTTCGCGGTGGTGTACCGCCACGGTCTCGACATCCATCCCGGCGAAGCGGTCCTCGCCATGGCCACCACCACGGGAGCGCTCTGGATCTCCGAGGATCTGGGCGATTCGTGGGACCTGGTGACCGCGGAACTCGCGCCCGTCTATTGCGTCCGGTTCGACCCGCCCTGACCGGCGCCGCGGCTCCCGGCGCGGGAGTGGCGGGAGGCAATCCCGAGCGAATACACTCCGCAAATTCTGTCCACCGGCGGGTCCGGTGGGCAGCGTGATCCCTTGAACGATTCTCCGCGACTCCCTTTCCACGATCTCGTCCGGCGGTTGGACCTCCGGCTGCGGGTGCTGGGCCTGGCGCGGGAGTTCGCCTTCGTGGCGGGGGCGGTGGCTCTCGCGCTGTTCCTCCCGCGGCTCGTGGGGGACGGCATCCTCTGGCTCCCGGCGCTGGTGGCGTCCGTGGGGGTCGCCGCCCTCCTCTATCGGGGCTTTGCCGGTCTCCGGGCCGGCGCCGGGCTCGGGAGAGCGGCCGCCGCCGGGGACCGCGCGGGCGGCCTGAACGACGAACTCACGTCGGCGCAGTGGTTCTCCGCCATGTCGGCGCCGACCGCGTGGGAAGTCCACCAGATCGAGCGCGCCCGGCAGCGCGCCGACGAGCTCGACGCCGCGGAACTCCTTCCCTTCGAGGTTCCCCGGGCGAGCATTGCAGCGACCGCGGCGCTGGCGGCGCTGGCCGTGATCCTTCCCTTGACCCACGGCCCGCTCGTTTCGGAGGCGCTCCGGGCCCGGATCGCCGCCGGACTCGACAGCCTCGGTGGCGACCCGGCGGCCGAGGACCCGGCGGCAGGGCCGGACGCGTTCGAGGACGCCGCGGACGCCCGGGTGGAAGCCCGCTCGCCCGAGGAGATCCTCGCCGAGCTGAGGGCCGGTGAATTGCGGCTCCCCGAGGAATCCGCCGACGACCTGGACGCGCTCCAGGCGGCGCTGACGGCGGCGATGGAGGAGCGGGCCCTGCAGGAGTCCAGCGAAGAGGTTTCCGCCGCGCTCGCCGGACTCGCCGAGGCGATGGACGCGGACTCGCTCACCGCCGCCGAATGGCTCGAGAGCCTCTCCGAGGCCATGCGCTCCGCCAACACTCCCGAGGAACTCCAGGCGCTTCTCGAATCGCTCGAGCAGGGCGCCGACGGCGACGCGCTGAGCGCGGCCGCCGCGGAGATGATGGAGCTGATGCAGAATGGACTGAGCGCTGACGAAGCGCTGCAGCAGCTCGCCGAGAACATGCAGGCGATGGACGGCCAGGCCATGAACGGCCAGGGCGAGGGCGATGCGCAGCAGATGCCGTTCCCCGGCGATGGGGAAGGGGGCCAGCCGCAGGCCGGGGAAGGCGGTGAACCCGCCGCGGGAATGCCCCAGGGAGCGGCCGGCCTTTCGGGGCAGGTGCAGATGATGGCCGCCGAGGGCCAGATGGGAGCGCCCATTCCCATGGACGCCGGCCCGGCAGGGAACATGACGGGACCCGGCGGGGGCGGCGAGTCCGACGTGTTCGGCGACGCCACCAGCCTCGAGGTCCAGCTCGAGATGGAGGCGATCCCGGCTCCCCTCGAAGAGGAGCCCGTTCCCGAGCAGATGATCGAGCGGCAGAGCCGCCGCGAGGAGGCGACCGTCGCCTACGACTCCGTGGGCTCCCTCTCCGAGTACGCCGACGAGGCGGTCTCCCGCACCCGGCCGATCCCCACCGGACTCCGGCCCCTGGTCCGCGCCTACTTCCTCATGATCCGCGAGACGGCCAAGGCGGACCCCGCCGAAGGAGCACAAGAAGAATGACCCCGGAAACCGCACTTGCGGACCCGGCCCTGGATATCGAGAGCCGGGTCGAGGCGTTTCGCGATCGCCACGATCGCATCCAGGCCGAGGTCGGACGCGTCATCGTCGGCAACCAGGAAGTCGTCAGCGGGATCATCACCTGCCTGCTGACGCGCGGACACGTGCTGCTCGAGGGCATCCCGGGGCTCGGAAAGACGAAGATCGTCCAGACCCTTTCCGAGGCCATGCACCTCAAGTTCAACCGGGTGCAGTTCACGCCGGACCTCATGCCGGGCGACATCCTGGGGACCAACGTGGTGCGGGAGACGGACACCGGCGCCAAGATCCTGGACTTCCAGCCGGGGCCCATCTTCTGCAACCTGATGCTCGCGGACGAGGTCAACCGGGCGACCCCGAAGTCGCAGTCGGCCCTTCTCGAGGCCATGCAGGAAAAGAGCGTTTCGGTCGGCAACAAGACCCACAAGCTCGAAGAGCCCTTCTTCGTGATGGCCACCCAGAACCCCATCGAGCTCGAAGGCACCTACCCGCTGCCCGAGGCCCAGATGGACCGCTTCCTGATGAAGCTCCGGATCGGGTATCCGAGCGAGGACGAGCTGCGGGAGATCGTGGAGCGGACGACCACGGTGGAGGAGTTGCAGGCCCGGCCGATGGTGACTCGGGACGAGGTCCTCGAGATGCGGGCCACCGTGCTGTCGGTGCCCATCGCCCGCCCCATCGAGGACTACGCCATCCGGCTCACCATGGGGACCCACCCGGGGTCGAAGTACGCGCACGCCCTCACGAACCGCTACGTCAAGTTCGGAGCCAGTCCGCGAGGGACCCAGGCGCTCGTCCTGTCCGGGAAGTTCCTGGCGCTCCTTCGCGGCCGCGTGCACGTCGCCGCGGAGGACGTCCGGGACAGCGTCTTTCCGACGCTCCGCCACCGGTTGCTGCTCAACTTCGAGGGCGAGGCCGACAAGGTGGATACCGACGACATCCTTCGCGAGATCATCGCCACGATCGATCCGCCCGGCGCCTGACCGCCGCCGAAGCGGCCAGCACCATCGATCCCGAGGAGCGGACAGGCACCCGGCATGAGCAATTCGGGCACGCTCTTCGACAACGACTTCATGGAGCGGCTCGAGTACCTGAAGCTCATGGCCACCCGGATGCTCCCGAGCCGGCACCGCGGTGAACACCGCGCCCGAAAGCGCGGGTCCGGCATCGAGCTCGCCGACTACCGGCCCTACGTGGACGGGGACGACACGCGCGACGTGGACTGGAAGGCGTTCCTCCGGCTCGACAAGCTGGTTCTTCGGATCTTCGACGAGGAGGCGGACCTGCCGGTCTACCTGTTCGTGGACCGCAGCGCTTCCATGGCGTTCGGCAGCCCGGCCAAGTTCGACTTCGCCCGCAAGATGGCCGGGGCGCTCTCCTACATCGGCCTGATGAATCACGATCTCATTTCGATCGTCTGGTACGGCAGGAAGATCGACGGGTGGATGGCGCCGAAACGGGGACGGAACCAGATCTTCCGCGCCTTCCGGTTCCTCGACGCGGGAGATACCGGCGGCGCGACTTCGCTTGCGGCCGCTTTCCGGACCTTCTTCGGCTCGCGCCGCAAACGCGGACTGGCGGTGGTGCTCTCGGACCTCATGGACGAGGAAGACCTGCTGGGGGCATTCGACGCCTGCCGCTTCCAGAAGCACGACATGTTCGTGGTGCAGGTGCTCACGCCGGAGGAGCTCGATCCGGCGCTTCCCGATGAGGCGCTGCTCACCGACAGCGAGGACGGCTCCGAGCGCCGGGTCCGGGTCACCCCGAGACTGCTGGACCGCTACCAGAAAGCGCTCGCCGAGCATCAGCAAAAGGTCGAGGAGTACTGCTCCCGCTACGGTTTCGGATTCTGCGTCGCGAACAGCGGTGAGCCCTTCGAGGACGCCGTCATGGCGATCTTCAAGACGGACCGGTTCATCCGTTAGCAGGCACCCGGATGGGATTCGGCGCCGCCCCGCTGCTGATCGCGCTGGGAGTCCTGCTGACCGCGGGCATCATCGTGGTGCTCTACTGGGTGCGGCCGGAGCCTCAGCCGGTGGTGGTTCCCTCGAACCTCATCTGGCGCCGGGTCCTCGACGAACGCCGGCGCCGCGAGGACTTCTGGCGCTGGCTCGTTTCGCTGGTGATCGCGCTCCTCGCCGGACTCGCCGTGATCCTGGCGATGGCGCAACCGCTGCCCGAGGGCGCCGCCCGGGGCGGCCGGATCGTCGTGGTGATGGACACCGCGCCGAGCATGGCGGCCGCGCTCCCCGGAGGCGGGACGCGCTGGGAGCAGGCGGCGGAGCAGGTGCGCCGCATCCTGAGCGGCAGCAGCGAGACCAGCGAGTTCCTGCTGCTCGACACCGCCGGAGATCGCGGCGGGCGTTCCTTCATCGGCCGGCGGGAGGCGCTCGAGGCCCTCGACGACCTCGGCCCGGTGCACGGCCGGGAACACCGCTTTCCCGAGGTGGCGGACCTGCTCGGGCCGGGCTCCGCCACCGCCCCGGCGGCCGACGTGATCTTTGTCGGGGACGGGGTGTACGTGCCGGAAGCGCCCGCAGGCGTGGAACGCCTCTCGGTCTTCGAGTCGGTGCCGAACGCCGGGATCACGGCGTTCGACGTCCGCCCGCTGCCGTCCGATCCGGGCCGCTTCGAGGCGTTCATCGAGGTCGTCCGGCATCCGGCGGGCGAGGAGGACGCCGGCGTCGTCGTCCTCCAGATCGACGGCGCGGGCGGCGCCTCCGCGCGGCGGACGCTCCGGCCCGATCCCGGAACGCCGCTCGGCGAGACGGTGCCGCTGACCGGGTTCGTCGCCGGACCGGTGCGCGCCGTGATCGCGATCTCCGGGGAGGACGGCCTGCCTGCCGACGACGTGGCGCACGCCTACATCCCGGCCCGGAACCGGCTCCGGGTGCTCCTCGCCGGGGGACCGAATCCCTTCTGGGAGGCCGCCCTGCGCCTCGACCCCCGGGTCAGTCTGTCGATGGCGCCCCCGGGCCCTGATGCGCTTGCCGATCTCGATTCCGGCTCGCTGGACCTCGTGGTCGTCGAGGGCGCGCCTCCGGCGGCGATGCCCGCGGTGCCGGTGCTCTTCGCCGGGTCCGGAAACGCCGGGTGGCTCCCGTCGCGGCTCGGGAGCGAGGCGGCCGGCCCGGGGGACGACGAGGGGACGACGGTCATGCTGCCGGTGGTGCGGGGGCAGACGGAACACCCGCTGCTCCGGGACCTCAACTTCGAGGACGCGCTGGCCAGGGACGTGGAAGCGTTCGACGCGGCCTCGCTCGGGGAGCGGGGCCCGTGGACGCTGCTGCTCGGCGACTCGCGCCTCGGGCTGCTCGCGGCCCGGGAGAGCCCCCTGCGCAGCCTGGCGTTCGCTTTCCCGATCGCCCGGTCCAACCTGCCGCTCCAGGCGGATTTCCCCATGCTGCTCTCCCGCGCCCTGAGCTGGTTGACGGACGTGGAGGTCCGCCGCGTCGGGCTGGGACAGGCCCGGGTGGCGATGGCCGCCGGCTCCGTCTTCGATGCCGACGGCCGGGAAGTGCCGTCGCGCCGCCTGGGCTCCGAGATTTCCTTCGACGCCAGCGAGCCTTCCCTCTACTACGCCGCCGGGGGCGGACGTGAGGTCGTGGTGGCGGCGAGCCTGCTCGACCGGCGCGCCTCGGACCTGAACCAGTCCGCGTGGGCCGGGGAACCTCCTGCGACGCTCGCCCCGGCGGGAACCGTCGCGAGCGCCATCTGGCCGATCCTGGCGCTGTTCGCGCTCCTGCTGATCGTCGCCGAGTGGGTCGCCTTCCACCGCCACGCCACGGTTTGAGAGCATGAGGGTCCGGACCCGGATCGCTCCCTCGCCGACCGGCGACCCGCACGTCGGGACCGCGTACCAGGCGCTCCTCAACTACGCCTACGCCAGGAAGCACGGGGGCGCCTTCGTGCTCCGGGTCGAGGACACCGACCGGGCGCGTTCCACCAGAGCCTCCGAGGTCGCCATCCTCCGGTCGCTGCGCTGGCTCGGGCTCGCCTGGGACGAGGGCCCGGACATCGGCGGCCCGTTCGCGCCCTACCGCCAGAGCGAGCGCGTCGAGGCATGCCGGGAAGTCGCCGAGCGGCTGCTGGGCGCAGGCACGGCGTACCGGGACTATGGAGAGGAGGCCGGCGGCGCCTACGCCATCCGGCTCCGCACCCCGGAGACGGGCCGGATCGCCCTTCCCGACCGGCTCCGGCAGGAGCTGTCGAAAGACTGGGAATCGGTGGACGATCCGGTACTTCTCAAGTCCGACGGTTTCCCCACGTACCACCTCGCGAACGTCGTGGACGACCACCTGATGGAGATCACGGACGTGATCCGCGGGGAGGAGTGGATCGCGTCGCTCCCCAAGCACCTCCTGCTCTACGAGACCCTCGGGTGGCAGCCGCCTTCCTTCTGGCACGTTCCGCTGCTCCGGAACAACGACCCGAACCGAACCAAGCTGAGCAAGCGCCGGAGCCCGACCTCGATCGACTTCTACCGGCAGGCGGGTTTCCTGCCCGAAGCGCTCCTCAACTTCCTGGGAATGCTGGCCTGGACCCGGGCCGAGGGCGAGGAGAAGTTCCCCCTGGACGCGTTCGTCGAGCACTTCGAGCTCGGATCGCTCTCGCTGGCGGGCGCCGTCTTCGACACCGAGAAGCTGGCGTGGCTGAACGGCCGCTACCTGCGGGAGGACTACGACCCGGCGGAACTCGCCGGGCTGCTGCGCGACTGGCGTTTCGACGACCACACCCTCGAAGCCGCCGCCGGGCTGGCGCAGCCGCGGATGCGCACCCTCGGAGACTTCGGACCGCTGGCGTCGCTCTTCTTCACCGACGAGACGCCCCGCGATCCGGACACTCTGGCGGGAGGCCTCGAGCCCGCCGAGGTCGCGGAATGGCTCCTGCTCGCGGAATGGGCGCTCGAGGACCTTCCGGAGTTCACATCGGACGCCGTCCACCAGGCGCTCCGGGCGCTCTCCGAGTCGCTCGGGGTCAAGCTCCGGAAGTTCACCCGCCCGCTCTACGTCGCCCTCAGCGGAGCGGCCTCATCCACCCCGCTCTTCGGATCGATGGTCCTGCTCGGCAGCGCGATGACCCGGATGCGCCTGCGCCGGGCCCGCGCGGCCCTCGGCGGCGTCCCCCGCCGCCGCGAGAAGCAACTCGAAGCCATCCATCGCCAGGGAGCGCCGGTCTGCAGACCGGCATCGCCCGCGTAGCGGGCGTGGTCGCCTCCCGCCAACCCGCGTGAAGCGCGGCGGCAGCGCGCTCCGCCCCCTTCAGCGGATATCCCAGCGATGGAGCCGCGACACGTCCTTCACGTAGATCCGGTCGCCCGCCACCGTGGGCTGGGTCCAGGTCTCGCTGTCCGCGACCTCATAGCGCCGGATCTCCTCGAGCCCGGCGCGGCTCGCATCGAAGATCACCAGTTCGGCGTGCTCCTCCAGCGAGAAGACGATGTTTCCCGCCCGCACCAGCGCGGCGTTCTCCGCCTGGCGTGGCGTGCTCTCCCAGAGGGATTCCCCGGAGTCCAGATCCAGCGCGAAGTACTGGCCCCGGTTCCGGTGCGAGAGGCCGAACATCACCCCGTCCCGGACCACCGGGTTCGCCATGTGGAGCGAATACTCCCTGGTACTCCAGACGTCCTCGGTGGTCCAGCCGTCGCCGTCCCGGGCCACGCGGAAGGCCGTCACTCCGTTTCCCCTCCCGTTCTGGATCACGAAGTCCCGGTAGAGAACGGGCGTCTGCGAGGACGTGTCGGACTGGGTGGCGAAGGGCCGGCTCCAGAGCAGGGAGCCGTCGGCGAAGGAAACCCCCACGAAGTGTTCCTGGGTGAAGGTCACCACCTGCTCCACCCCTTCGAACGCGAACAGCATCGGGGAGCCGTAGGCGGGGCCGTCGCCGTCCCAGGACCAGCGGACGTCACCGGTCTCCGCATCGAACGCCGTCAGCGCACCGTCGTCGTGCCCCCCGACGTGGACGATGACGAGTCCGCCGTGAACGAGCGGCGAGGCGCTCGTGTGGTAGAGCGGCTCGACCCCGGTGCCCGGGACGTGCCAGAGCTGCTCGCCGCCGGCCGCATCGAAGGCGCTGACGGATCCCGTCATCCCGTGGACGAACAGCCGCCCGCCGGCGTAGGCGGGGGTCGACTTCGGTCCGGGACCGTGCCGCTGGGTCGCGGGGCTCATGTCGAAGGCAGCGGGATACGCCGAACGCCAGCGGACCTCGCC
Organism: uncultured Acidobacteriota bacterium; assembly: GCA_964448205.1. Taxonomy (GTDB): domain Bacteria; phylum Acidobacteriota; class Vicinamibacteria; order Marinacidobacterales; family Marinacidobacteraceae; genus Marinacidobacterium. The sequence continues at coordinate 5,767 of CAYUVU010000221.1, read as the reverse complement.
CGTCTCCGGATCCATGGAGTAGAGGACCTCCTCCTCGCCCCAGCGGGCGAACTGAAAGAGACTCCCGTCCACGAGGAGCGGGGTGGCGTAGCCGGTGCCGACGTCGGCGGTCCATACCGGGGTCAGGGTTTCCGGCCACGCGGCGGGCGCCTCGAACCCGGACACCGCGCCGTCGCGGGCGGGGCCCCGCCACTGCGGCCAGTCCTGCGCGCCGGCCCCGGCGGCGAACAAGAGCGCGAACGCCGGCAGACAGTTCCTCATGCGCATCCTTTGACTCCAGCGCTCTCCGGCGCCGGGCGGTATTGTCGCACCGGCCGCCCGGCCCGTGATTGAGAACCCCCATGTCCCTCCCGAACCTCCGGAACGCGCTTCCACTGCTAGCCGTCCTGGCCGCCGCCTGCGGTCAGGAACCGCACGACCTCCTCATTCGCGGCGGTCTGCTGCATGACGGCGGCGGTGGTGATCCCGTCACCGCCGACGTCGCGATCACCGGCGACCGCATCAGCTTCATCGGCGACGCCGGCGGCGAGGGGGTGACCGCGGTCGAAACGGTGGATGCCGAGGGGCTCATCGTGGCCCCCGGATTCATCGACATGCACGCCCACTCGCAGATCGGCGAGGACTGGGCGAAGGAGGCGCTGCCGTTCCTGTATCAGGGGATCACCACCGTGGTCCTCGGGGTGGACGGCGGCGGCTCGCCCGATGTGGCCGACACTCTCGCGGGCTGGGAAGCGAGCGGCATCGGGGTGAACGCGCTCACCTACGTGGGTCACGGTGCGGTGCGGCGGCACGTGCTCGGCGAGGAGAACCGGGCCCCCACCGATGAGGAACTGGACCGCATGCGGGCCCTCGTCCGGAAGGGCCTCGAGGAGGGGGCCTTCGGGCTTTCGAGCGGGCTCTTCTACATCCCGGGCAACTACGCGACCACGGAGGAGGTCATCGAGCTGGCCCGGGTGGCCGCCGAGTACCGGCCGGCCATCTATGACACCCACGACCGCGACCTCGGAGCCGCCTATCCGAGCTTCGGCTACCTGGCGTCCATCGAGGAGGCCATCCGGATCGGCGAGGAGTCCGGGACCAAGGTGATCTTCAGCCACTTCAACGCGCAGGGGGCCGCCAACTACGGCCGGGCGCCGGAGGGCGCCGCCCTGATCGACGAAGCCCGCGCCCGGGGCGTCACGGTCGCCGGGGCCCAGCACGTCTATACCGCCACCCAGTCGAGCCTGCGGGCCTACACCGTGCCCCGCTGGGCGTCGGCGGGCGGCCGCGAGACCATGCTCGAACGCTTCGACGACCCGGACACCGCCCGCGTCCTCGACGAGGCCACCGCCGAGATGCTCGCCATCCGCGGGGGCGCCGACAGGATCCGCTTCTCCGATCCCCGGCCGCACCTGAACGGCCGCACGCTCGCCGACGTCGCCGAGGAATGGGGCGTCCCGGCGCCGGAGGCGGCCCGGCGGATCCTCGCCGAGGGGAACGCTTCGGTGATGAACGTCGGGCTCTACGACCCGGTGAACACCGGTTTCCTCGCCGAGCAGGACTGGATGATGACCTGCACCGACGGCCGCGACATCGAGCCCGGCACCCCCGTCGGCCATCCCCGGGTCTACGGCGCCTTCACCAAGAAACTGCGCGATTACGTGCTCGACGAAGAACGCATCTCGATGGCGTTCGCGGTCCGCAGCATGACCGGCCTCGCCGCCGAGTTCCTCGAACTCGGCGACCGCGGCTTCCTGCGGGAGGGCCTGAAGGCGGACCTCGCGATCCTCGATCCGGACCGGATCCGGGACCGGGCCACCTACGACGAGCCGCACCAGTACTCGGACGGAACCGTCCATGTGCTCGTGAACGGGACGTTCGCGATCAGGGACGGCGCGCACACCGGGGCTCTCGCCGGCCGGGGCCTGCGGCCGGGCGGGTAACCCACCGCCTGGTCTGACAGAATCCCGCCTCCCCCAGGAGGATTCATCCATGCGCACTTCGCGGATTGCCGCCGTCCTGACCGTGCTCGGGCTCGGACTCGGGCTCGCCGCCCACGCCCAGGCCCAGGGCGGCGCCAACGCCACCGAGCGCTACGGCGTCTGGCGGCTCCGGTCGGACAACCCGCCGCCCTACAAGAACGTCATGACCTACGCGCCCCACGGCGACGGGGGCATGAGCATCGAGGTCGCCACCACGAACGCGGAGGGCAACACCTCGGTGTGGAGCTACGTCACGATGTTCGACGGCGTCTTCCGCCCCGTCGAGGGGATCGAGAATTCCGAGACGGCGGTCGAGATCGTGACCGAGCGGAGCACTCGCATTCTGAACGCCCGGAACGGCTCGGTGTACCAGGTGATCATCAACACCCTCTCGGAGGACGGCAGCCGGATCGACAACGACTACGTCCGGGTGGACGCCGAGGGGAACATCACCCGGGTGACCCGCGCCACCTACGACCGCGTGCAGGAGGAGTAACCGTGGCCGGCGGAAACCTCACCTGGCGCTACCACCGTCCCGGTTGAATGAGCTGCAAGAGGACGCAGGAGTTTCTTGCGGCAAACGACATCGCGGACGGAGACATCCAGAACGCCAACAGGGCCCCGATTCAGGGCGACGAGGCACTCGCGTTGCTGGACGGAGTGAGCGAACTGCTCGTCGCCAAGGGCCGCAAGGTGGAGCGGTTCGACCTCACCGGCGATCGCCCGGACGACGCCACGCTGAGCGGGGCGATGGTCGGCAGCTACACGAACCTGACGGACCTGCTCCTCGGCCGCTCGGGCAAGCTCCGCGCCCCGACCATGCGCGTCGGCGACCGCCTCGTGGTCGGCTACAACCGGGAGTTGCTGGAACAGGTCTTCGGTTAGGCGCCGCCATTCCCTTCCCGAGCTGGCAAGCGTGGGATTTCTGGAAGCGGTCCGCACCTGCCTGTTCCGGAAGTACGCGGACTTTCGGGGCCGCGCGCCCCGGGCCGAGTACTGGTGGTTCGTGGTCTTCGGCGCGCTCCTGACGGGTGCGGCGGCGCTGGCCGGCACGGAGCAGCTTGCTTACCTAGTTGCGGCCATCCTGTTCTTGCCCCAATTATCGGTGACGGCCCGGAGGCTCCACGACACGGACCGCTCCGCCTGGTGGGTGCTCTTGTTGGCGCCGGGGTGGCTCGATTCCCTGTCGTACCGCTTCTTCCCCGAGGAGGCATGGACCGAGAGCCCCGTCTTTTTCCTGGGCTTGTTGATCGCGGGCCTGATCCTCTTCTGGTACATGGTCCAAAAAGGTGACGCCGGGGAGAACCGGTTCGGTCCTGATCCCGTCCCGGACGCCGTTCTCGGCCTTTACGGACCGCCGTCGCGGAACGACGGTTAAACCGCCGGGCGCGCCGGAGTGTCGGCCCGGGATCAGGAGAGCGGCTGCCAGAGACCGATGATGTTGCCCTCCGGGTCCTTCACCTGGGCGTAGATGCCCATTCCCGGAATCTCGGCCGGACCCATGAGGCACTCCCCGCCGGCCGCCTCGACGTCTCCGACGCGTTGCTCGCACGAGGGCACCTCGATCACGACGACCGGAGAACCGCTGCCTCCGCCCTCCCCCCGGGGGTACATCCCTCCGTTGATGCCGCCGGGGGCGGTCGGATTCCCCCGTTCGTCGATCGGAGTCGTGATCACGAAGGTGTAGGGCATGTCTCCCGGCACGTCGGAGACCTGCCAGCCGAAGACCTTCCGGTAGAAGTCGGTGGCGCGGGATTTGTCGTCAAAGGGAATCTCGAAGTGGCAGACGCGGTCCATGAAGGCTCCTCCTTGGGAGTGGGAGAGGGTGTTTGGATCAGCCGAACGACCCGGCGGTCGATCTTGTTCCGTCCTTCTGTCCGCGGTTCGCGGGAAAGGCACGTACGGCTTGGAACGCCGGCTTCAGCCGGCACAGCCCGCCGCAGGCGGGCGGCGAGACGGACCTCATTCGCCGGGATGGCTCGGCTGCGCGCGCCAGTGCACCCGGGGTAGCGACGAACCGTCCGCGGCCCTCCGGGCCGCTGTGCCGGCTGAAGCCGGCGTTCCAAGCCGGGCGCGTCACTCCGCGGGGTTGTGAAGTCCCGCCGGACACTCCACACTAGACCGGCTCGGGAGGAACCCCCATGAGAACTCTCTGTATCGCGCTTGTGGCGCTGCTCGTCGCCGGCGCCGCCGCCGCGCAGGAGACCGCCGGCGACGGACGGCTCACTGCCTCGCACATCCTCGACTGGGAACGGGTGAGCGGGCCGGCCATCTCGCCCGACGGCTCGGTCGTGATCTACACCCGCAGCCACGTGGACCAGACGAAGGACCGCTGGGCCTCGGAACTGTGGATCGTGAACGCCGACGGCAGCCGCAACCGCTTCCTGACCAGGGGGTCGGGTCCGGTCTGGTCGCCCGACGGCACCCGCATCGCCTATCTCGCGGACGCCGGGGACGACGGGAGCCAGATCTTCGTCCGCTGGATGGACGCCGAGGGCGCCACCTCGCAGGTCACCCGGGACGGCCCGACCCCGCGGGACATCCACTGGTCCCCGGACTCCGGGATGATCGCGTTCACCCGGATGGTCGCCGCTCCGGAGACCTGGGACCTCCCCTCGCTGCCGTCTCCGCCCGACGGCGCCACCTGGACCAAGACCCCCCGGATCGTCCGCAGGATGCACTTCCGGCAGGACCGGGTGGGGTTCCTCGAGGAGGGCTACCGCCATCTCTTCGTGGTTCCCGCTGACGGCGGGGCGGCGCGCCAGCTCACCGAGGGGGGCTGGCACGTGGGATCTCGCGGTGCGGTCGGCCTCGACTACGGCGCCGGACTCGACTGGACCCCGGACGGAAAGGGACTCGTCTTCGACGCTTCCCGTGAGGACGACGCCGACCTCCGTTACCGCGAGTCGCACATCCACTTCGTGGACCTCGCCACCGGCGCCATCCGCCAGATCACCGACAAGCGTGGTCCGTGGGCGGGCCCGGTGGTGTCGCCGGACGGGCGGCACGTCGCCTTCAGCGGCTACGACTGGACGGACCAGACCTACAAGGTGAGCGATCTGCAGGTGATCGGGTTCGACGGCTCGGCGATGCGCTCCCTTTCGGCAAGCCTCGACCGGGACGCCAACAACCCGATCTGGGGCCCCGACAGCGACCGGATCTACTTCACCGCCGATGACCGCGGCTCCCGGAATCTGCACGTGGCGTCGCTCGAGGGCGGGACCAGCCCGGTGACCGAGGGCACCCACATGCTCACCGTGAACACGATCTCGGCCACGGGCGTCGCCGCCGCGGTCCGGACCTCCTTCCACGAGCCCGCCGACGTCGTCGTCTTCCCGGTATCCGATCCGTCGCAGCGGACGCGCGTGACCGCGGTGAACGACGACGTGCTCGCCGGGATCGAACTCGGCGAGGTGGAGGAACTCTGGTACGACTCGACGGACGGAACCCGGGCGCAGGGCTGGGTCATCAAACCACCCGGTTTCGACCCGGCCCGGAAGTACCCCTTGGTCCTCCAGATCCACGGTGGGCCCCACGGGATGTACAACGTGGGCTTCAACAACGCCTTCCAGAACTTCGCCGCCAACGACTACCTGCTGCTCTACACGAACCCCCGGGGCAGCACGGGCTACGGGACCGATTTCGGCAACGCGATCGACAACGGTTACCCGAGCGTGGACTACGACGACCTGATGGCGGGCGTGGACGCGACCATCGAGCGCGGCTACGTGGACGAGAGCCGGATGTACGTCACGGGCTGCAGCGGAGGCGGCGTGCTGTCCTCCTGGGTAATCGGTCAGACGAAC
>CAYUVU010000220.1:0-22528 GCA_964448205.1 uncultured Acidobacteriota bacterium | reverse complement strand
GCCCGGCGAGGAGAGCGTCCGCGACGTAGAGACCGGTGACGCGCTCGGGCGGGAGCAGCCACTCGGAGAGCCGCCCGGCGATGGGGAACAGTTCCAGCCAGAAACCGAACACCAGCATGAAGGCGACGGCCCAGACGAAGGTGGGCGTGGTCACGGCGATCACGGAGAGGAGCCGCAACCCGTGGTCGAGCCAGCGGCCCGCCCGCATCCCGCCGAGCACTCCGAAGAGGACTCCGAAGCCGCCCACGAACACCATGGCGAACAGGACGAGTTCGAGGGTGGCGGGAAAGGTGTTCCGGACGTCGGCGGACACCGCGCGGCCGGTGTAGAGCGAGATCCCGAAGTCGCCGGTGACGGCCTGGCGGACGTAGCGCGCGTACTGCACCGTGACCGGCTCGTCGAGCCCCAGCCGCTCCCTGAGCGCCTCCACCTGCTGGGGTGACGCCGCCGGTCCGAGCGCGAGGCGCGCCGGGTCCCCGGGCACGACCCGCGCGAGGACGAAGATGAGGACCGAGACGCCGGCGACGACGAACACGCCGCCGATGACTCGGGGTACGAGCCGTATGATCAAACTGTCTGCCAGTCGCCGCTTGCCTCGACCGCGTGCGCCACCCGCAACACCGTCGCCTCGTCGAGGTGCCTGCCGACGATCATGGCCCCGACGGGAAGATCGTCGGACACGCCGCAGGGGACGCTCATCGCCGGATGTCCCGTCACCCCGAACTGGCAGGTGTTGTTGATCATCTGCATGGCGAACTGCACGCTCTCCCGGGGAGAGACCGGCCCGGCCGGAATCGGGGTCGCGCGGCACGGCACCGTCGGCAGCATGAGGACGTCGCAGTCTTCAAGCGCTTCGTCGTAGGCGGCGGCTAGGGAGCGGCGCACGTTCTGGGCCTTGCCGTAGTAGCGCCCCCGGTATCGCCGTTCCAGGTATTCGGCGGTGAGCAGCATCGACTTCGCGGACGGCGACAGCGCGTCGGGATCGTCCCGCCAGCCTCTCCGCTCGAGGAGCTTCGTGTTGTAGAAGCCGAGCCAGTTGGTGCCGATGTTCGCGCGGCGGTACTGGTAGGCGTTTCCCTCGTTGTAGAGCGCGTAGAAGATGTGGACGCCGTCCGTGTGCATCGGGATGGAGACGTCCTCGACGTGCGCGCCGGCGGCTTCGAGGCGCTCCGCCGCCGCCCGCACCCTGTCGTCGACGACGGGTTCGCTGCCGACGAGGCCGATGTCGTCCCGGGGATCCTGGCCGAACCCCTCGCGGACGAGTCCGATCTTGAGGGACGCCACACCCCGGTCGATGCCGTCCTCGTAGTCGGAGGTGCGCGGCGTGACGCCCCGGGTACGGGGGTCCAGCGGATCGGGTCCCGCGATCGCGGAGAGCATCCGGGCGACGTCCCGCACGTTCGCCGCCATCGGGCCGGGATGGGTCATGGTCATCTCGTTCGAGATGACCCCGGTGTAGGGGACGAGCCCGTAGGTGGGCTTCAGCCCGCACACCCCGCTCCACGCCGCCGGGATCCGGATCGAGCCGCCCTGGTCGGCGCCCAGCGCGAGCTCGACGTCCCCCGCAGCGAGCGCGGCGGCGCTTCCCGTCGAGGACCCTCCGGGAGCGTGGGTCGGCCGGCGCGGATTGCGCACCGTCGCGAACTCGCCGTCCTCGGTGCCTACACCAGCCGCGGACGCCGTCTTTCCGGCGATGACCGCGCCCGCGTCGAGCAGCCGGGTGACGATCGTCGCGTCGATGTCCGGAACGAAGCCGTGGACGATGCGCGAGCCCGCGTGCATGGGAAGTCCCGCGACGCAGATGGTGTCCTTCACCCCGACGCGCAGGCCGTGGAGCGGCCCCGCGGGCGCTCCCTCGATACGGGTCCGGACCGTCCAGGCGAAGTAGGGATTCTCCCCGGGCGCCGGCCGCCAGACCGGGCCGCGCGGGTACTTGACCTCGGGCTTGGGTTCGGGGAGTGCGTCCATGCGCCCGCAGGAGCGCAGGAAGCCCCGCATCATCTCCCGGTAGGACGCCGCTTCCTCCTCGGAGAGCGTCATCCCGAAGGCCTTGCCGAGTCTCTGCACCTCGGCGGTGGTGGGGAGTTCGGGCTCGGTCACTGCGAAAACAGACCCCAGGACTCGATCTCCTCCTCGGGAGGCGGCTCGGACCCGCCGAGCCGGCTGGGCGACCACGTCCCGGCGAGCATCTCGGCGTACTTGAGCGCCGCGATCATCGAGTCGATCACCGGCGCTCCGAGTTCTCGCGTGAGTTCCTCGTGAAAGCCGTACTTGGCGGTGCACCCGAGGATCACGACCTCGGCGCCGTCCTCCTCGATGGCGCGCCGCGCCTCGTCGCGGAGCCGCGCGTGCGCGAGTTCGGGCTCTGCGCGGATCGCCTCGACCCCGAGCCCGATCGCCCGCATCGACGCCATCGCGTTCCCGTGGCCGTAGCCGCGCACGAGGTCCGTCATCTTGGGGATCCACTTCCTTCGTCCGACGAGGACCGAAAACCGCTGGCCGAGCGCGCGGGCGATCGCCGTCGAGGACTCGCAGGGCGCGGTGACGACCGCCGTCCCCGAGACCTCGCGCGCGGCGCGGAGCCCCATGTCGTAGAACCCGCCGAGTACGACGGCGTCGTGGTCGCCGCGGCAGGCGCGCACGATGCGGACGATGTCCGCCACCGCGATCGCCTCGTAGGCGTGGTACTCGAGGTGGCGGGGTCGGTCGGGAGGCAGGGACCGGACGGAGATCACGGTTTCCGGCCGCGCGGCCCGCTTCAGGACGGCCTCCATTTCGCCGGCCTGGCCGGAGTCCGCGACGGGTCGGATGTAGAGGATCTTCACGAGGAGTACCCGTAGTATTCGCGCGCCTGGCGCTCGGTGATGTAACCGTTCTTCAGGTCTTCGACCACCTCGTCCCGGGGGCGCTCCCGGGGATCGCCGAAGCCGCCCCCGGTGCCGGTGATCAGCCGAACGACATCACCTTTCGCGACCGGCAGGCGGGTCACGCTGCCGTAATGCTCGACCGCGCCGTCGCGCCGGTGGATCTCGATGCGGTTGGGCGAGCCGTCCTGACCGCCCCCGAGCCCCCAGCAGGGAAAGCGGTTCCGCCCGAAGATCGCGGTCAGCCACGCGGTCTCCGACTCGATCTCGTAGTCGAGGACGACGCCCTTTCCACCGCGGTACTTCCCCGCGCCCCCGTCCTCGGTGTGGAAGCCGTAGCGGCGCACGCGGACCCGGTGGCGCCGCTCGGTCACCTCGACGGGGATGTTGTAGGTGTCGCCGTTCCCGGGGCAGAACTGTCCGCTCTCGCCGTCCTTCCCGCAGCCGCCGCCCCAGCCCCCGGCGAGCGGCTCGACGAGCAGGCTCAGCTCGCCCGTCGCGGGATCTTCCGTCTTGAGGATCGTGGCGCACACCGAGAGGAAGGAGCCCGCCGGCAGCCGGTCGGGGACGTGCGGCGCGAGCGCCTTCCAGACGAGGTCGATCACGAACCCGCCCGACTCCCAGTAGGTTGACGTCGGGGCCGGCCGCCGGGCCGTGAAGAGGGTCCCGTCCGGACAGGTCACCCGCAGCGGCCGGAACATCCCGCCGTTCGTCGCGAGGTGCGGCGCGGTGATGGCGCGAAAGATCCCCCGCGCGCGTGATTCCATGCCGGTCCTGGTGGTGTTGATGGAGCCCGCGGCCTGCGGGTCCGTGCCCGTGAAGTCGATCGTGAAACGGTCGTCCTCGATGGTGACGGCGGCCTCGACGTGGTACGGCCCGCCCCCGAGTCCGTCTCCGCCGATGGAGTCGCTCGCCGTGAAGGTCCCCTTGGGAAGGCGCTGCAGCTCCGCCAGCACCATCCGCTCCCCGTAATCTAGAAGGCTGTCCATGGCCTCCAACATCGTCTCCGCGCCGTAGCGCCCGAAGAGTTCGAGAACCCGCGCCTCCCCGACCCGGTTCGCGGCGACCCCGGCCCAGAGGTCGCCGAGCGTCTGCTCGGGAAGGCGCACGTTGGCGCGGATCAGCTCGATGAGTGCGCCGTTGACGGAACCCCGCTCCATGAGCCTGACCAGCGGGAACTGGAGGCCCTCCTGATAGACCTCCGTCGAGTCCGTCGTGAAGCTTCCGGGCGCCATCCCTCCGACTTCGGTCCAGTGCGCCTTGTTGGCGACGAACGCCACGAGGCGATCCTCGAAGAACACGGGCAGGACGAGCGTCACGTCCGAGAGGTGCGTGCCGCCGCCTTCGTAGGGGTCGTTGGTGATGAACAGGTCGCCGGGGTCGATGTCGCCGTCGAACTTCTCGAGCGTGCTGCGCACGGCGGCATCCAGCGTCCCGAGGAAGGTGATGACGCCGTTTCCCTGCGACAGGATCTCGCCCCGCGCGTCGGTGATGCCGACCGCGCAGTCGAGCGTCTCGTAGATGATGGGGCTCATGCTGGTCCGCTTGAGCGCGGCGAAGATCTCCTCTCCGACCGCGCCCAGGGCCCGGTGGATCACCTCGTTCGTGAAGGCGTCGACGCTCATGACTCGCTTTCCGGGGCCAGCGTCAGATGCAGGTGCCCGAACTCGTCCACGCGGGCGAGACGCCGGGGCGGCAGGAGACAGGTCGAGGCGTCTTCCTCGATGATGGCGGGGCCGGCGATCGCCGCCCCGGGAGGGAGCGTTGCCCGCCGGTAGATCGCGGCGTTGCGGTGTCCGTCTTCGTCGAAGTCGACCCGCCGCGTCCCCGTGCTGGAACCCTCCGGGGACGAGCCGTTCGATGGGAGCGCCGGGTGGTGCGCGCCTCCCAGAGCGCCCCGGACCGTGACGTGCAGGTTCACGAGTTCGACGCCCTGGTCGAGGCGGTAGGTGTAGGCGCGCTCGTGAGCCTGGTGGAAACCGGCGAGTGCGGCGCCGGTGTCCTCGGGAAACGGGATCTTGACCGTGTGCTCCTGACCCCGGTAGCGCAGGTCGGCGTATCGCGCGCAGGTGAGCGCGATGTCGGGACTGTCCCGGCCCACCTCCGCCAGAGCGTCGCGCTCGAGGTCCGTGAACGCGGCTGACAGGAGCGGCGCGGTGGACTCGTCGAGCGGGGTGACGCGGGTCTGGACGAAGTCTCGGCGCAGGTCCGTGACGAGCATGCCCCACGCCGAGAACACCCCCGGGTGCCGGGGAACGATGACCTTGCGGAAGCGAAGCGCTTCGCCGAGCGCGACCGCGTGCAGCGCGCCGCCACCGCCGAAGGCCACGAGCGTGAAGTCGCGGGGGTCGTAGCCCTTGTCGATGGAGACGAGCTTGAGCGCGGTCGCCATGTCGGCGTTCGCGATGCGGAGCACCCCGGCCGCGAGCGCCTCGGCGGTGACTCCGAGGGTCTCCGCGAGGGGAACGAAGGCGCGGCGAGCCCGCTCGACATCTCCCGCGATGCGTCCCCCGAGCAGGTTGGTCGCGTCGATCCGGCCGGTCAGGACGTGCGCGTCGGTGGTCGTCGGCCGGTCGCCGCCGCGCCCGTAGACCGCCGGACCGGGGACCGCGCCCGCGCTCTCCGGCCCTACCCGGAGTTTTCCGCCGGCGTCGAGGGCGGCGATACTGCCGCCCCCACTGCCGATCTCGACGATCTCGACGACCGGGGTCCTGATCGGGTAGCCGGGCTCGGTTGCCGTCCGCTCGATGAAGTAGTCGGTCGTCAGGCGGGGCTCGAGCCCCGGGACGAGTGCGCACTTGGCGGTGGTGCCGCCGATGTCGATGGTCGCGAGGTTCGACTCCCCGAGCGCGTTTCCGAGTTCGATCGCGCCGAGGACCCCGCTCGCGGGTCCCGACTCCACCATCGACACCGGGTTGCGGGCGGCCGCGGCAACCGTCGTCGCGCCCCCGTTCGATTGCAGCATGAAGGGCGTCACCGGAAAGCCCTGCTCGCGCAGCCCGGCCGCCAGCGAGTCCAGGTAGCGGCTCGTGACCGGCTGGACGAACGCCGACAGCACCGTCGTGCTCGTCCGCTCGTACTCGCGCCATTCGCGGCAGACCTCCGACGACAGCGCGACCGACACCTCGGGCCAGAGCCGGCGCAGTTCCTCTCCGACCGCGCGCTCGTTGGCGTCGTTCGCGTAGGCGTGGAGCAGGCACACGGCGATCGCCTCGACGCCCTCCTGCCGGAAGTCGTCCACGATCTCTCCGAGCCCTTCGAGCGCGGGTGGTCTGGTCACAAGGCCCTCGGCCCCCGTCCGCTCATCGATCTCGCGCCGCAGGCGCCGCGGCACGAAGGGACGCGGCTTGCGGAACGCGAAGTTGAAGAGGTCCGGCCGGTTCCCGCGGGCGATCTCCAGGACGTCGCGGAAGCCGCGGGTGGTGACGAGCGCCGTCTTCGCCCCCTGGCGGGACAGGAGCGCGTTGATGACGACCGTGCTTCCGTGCGCGAAGAACCGAACCGCCTTCGCATCGACGGTCCGGGTGGCCTCCAGGACGCCGCGCTCGAAGGCCGGGGGGGTGCTGTCCACCTTGTGCGTGACGAGGCGGACGACCTGACCCTGATCGTCGAGTTCGTATCCCACGAGATCGGTGAAGGTGCCCCCCACGTCCGTCGCGATCCGCATCCGAGCGATGCTACCGGGGCGTCGCGCCGGTGTGAACGTCACACCGCTGATCCGGGTGGATGACGCTCCCGGCTGGGAACGCCGGTCTCCAGACCGGGGCGCGACTGCGATAGAGGCAATCAGCGAACTTGCTGAATCGAGCCCACCACGCCGGGCTTGGACCGCGGCCCGCGCAACTGGCACACGACGTGTCCAGCACGCATTCGGTCTACTCGAGTTGGGGCGACCGACGTGGGAGCCGCCGGCTGGGTGGCGCCAGGGACTCGGTACGTGGTTCGGACGCCAGCAGCAATTCCTTCAGGTTCGGCTCGGCGATTCGCTGCAGGCTCCGCCACTGCTCCAGCGGCACCACGACCGCCGTATCGATGCCTCTTCTGGTGACGATCTGGGGTCCCTCCGAAACGGCTTTGTCGAGTAGTTCGCGGAACCGGGCCTTGGCCGTGTGCACCTGCCACCGGCTACCCATCGTCACTGCTTCAACCGCGCGTGGCGTGGCGGGCGACGACGGTGGCGACCGCTTCCGTGAGCCGCTTCGCGTAGGCGATCTCAAGGAACTCGTTCGGGCCGTGGGCGTTCGAGTTCGGGCCGAGCACGCCGGTGATGACGAACTGCGCCTCGGGGAACTGCTCGCCGAGCATGCCCATGAAGGGTATGGAGCCGCCCTCGCCCATGTACATGGCCGGCTTGCCGTAGGCGCCCATCGAGGCGTCGTGGAGGGCGTCGCCGAGCCAGGGTGCGAGCGCGGGAGCAGACCAGCCCTGCGCGGGCTCGTGGAAGTGCAGGGTGACTCTCGCGCCGTAGGGCGGGTCCGCTTCCACGACTTCCCGGATCGCATCCTGCGCGGCCTGTGGATCCACCGTGGGAGGAAGCCGGAAGGAGAGGTTCAGCGTCACCTGGGGCAGCAGGACGTTGCCGGCCTTGTCGAGCGACGGCAGCCCGCCCTGTCCGGTCACCGCCAGGTTCGGACGCCAGGTGCGGTTCAGGATCAGTTCGCTGGTGGGGACGCCCGGCCGCCCGGTGTTCCCGGCCCAGGGGAAGCGCGTGAAGGTGTCCGCGCCCAGGGTCTCGGCGGCCGCCTCCGCCTGCGCCACCCGTTCCGCGGGGATCTCGGCGTGGAGCGCCTCGGGAATGATGCGGTCTGTCGCCGGATCCTCCAGCCGGTCGAGCAGCTTGCGGAGGATCAGGAAGGGCGGGGGAACGACCCCGCCGGCGTCGCCCGAGTGGACGCCCTCGGTGAGCACCTCGGCCTGCAGAGTGCCGCCCACCATCCCGCGGAGCGAGGTGGTGGACCAGAGCTGGTCGTAGTTGCCGGCGCCCGAATCGAGGCAGATCACCAGGTCGGGGCTGCCGATGACGTCGGCGAAGGACTCCATGTAGGCGGGCAGGTCCGGCGAGCCGCTCTCCTCGGAGAACTCCACGAGCAGGACCACGCGGGCCCGCTTCTTCCCCTCGCGGCGCACCGCCTCGAGCGCGGCGAGCGCGCAGTAGAGCGCGTAGCCGTCGTCGGCCCCGCCCCGGCCGTAGAGCTTGTCGCCCTCGCGGACCGGGCTCCAGGGGCCGAGCCCGTCCCGCCAGCCGACCATCTCGGGCTGCTTGTCGAGGTGTCCGTACATCAGGATCGTGCCGTCCGCTTCGCCGGGGCAGTCGAGGAGCAGCAGCGGCGTCCTTCCCGGAATCCGTCCCACGTGGAGGGTCGCGTCGTCCGGGGCGTGCTTCTCCATGAACGCCTTGCCCATCTGGAGCGCGTCCTCCATGTGCCCGTTCGCCTCCCAGTCCGGGTCGAACAGCACCGAGACGTTCGGAACGGCGACGTAGTCGGTGAGGGAAGGGAGGATCTCGTCCTCCCAGAAACGGTCCAGGAACTCGCGGGTGTCGGTCATGGCCGCGATTGTAGGACGCGAACCGACCCCGTCGAACGCGGCGGGCGGTCCGGTACAGTGGCGAACGTCGCGATACGGCGACAGGCTTCATGAACCGCCTCTGGCGAACGCTCGAGACCGGCGCGGCGCTCGCCCTCGGACTGATGGCGGCGCTCGTGATCTACCAGGTGGGGGCCCGCTACCTGTTCGGCAGCCCCCCGAGCTGGACCGAGGAACTCGCCCGCTTCCTGCAGGTCTGGCTGGTGCTGCTGGCGTCCCCGATCTGCGTGCGCCGCGGGATGCACCTTGCCGTGGACTACGTGACGCCCCGTCTCCCGCCCGGGGCGGCGGTCGCCCTCAGGACCGGCGTGTTGCTGATCTCGGCGCTCTTCTGCCTGGGCCTCGCCTTCTACGGCATCCGCCTCCTGGCGGTCGCGGGCTTCCAGACCTCGCCCGCCCTCGGGATCTCGATGGTCTGGCCCTACCTCGCGGTTCCGGTCAGCGGGATCCTGATGGCGGTGGCGGCGGGGGTTCTCATCGTTTCCGGACTCCGTCGCAGCGAGGACGACGAGCCGTGATCCCGGCCCTCCTCATCACCCTCGCCCTGCTGCTCCTGCTCGGGGTGCCGGTCGCCTTCGCGATCGGGCTGAGCGGCATGGCGGCGCTCGTCGCCGACGGCCAGATCCCCTTCGAGATCATCCCGCAGCGGGCCTTCGCGGCGCTGAACTCCTGGGCGCTCATGGCGGTGCCGCTCTTCATCTTCGCCGGGGAACTCATGAACGCCTGCGGGATCTCCCGGCGGACGGTCGAGGTGGTGGGACGGCTGCGCGGCGGGCTCCCCATCGTCTCGGTGGTCTCGTCCATGTTCTTCGCGAGCATCTCCGGCAGTTCCAGCGCCAGCACCGCGGCGGTGGGCTCGATGATGATCCCCGCGATGCGGGAGCGCGGGTATCCCACTGGTTTCGCCACTGCACTCCAGGCGGCGGGCGGCGCGATCGGGCCGATCATTCCGCCGAGCATCATCATGATCGTCATGGGCTACGTGACGGAGACCTCCATCGCGGCGCTCTTCGTGGGCGGCATCGTGCCCGGGTTCCTCATGGCGGCCGCGCTCATCGGCATCAACATCCGGCGTTCGCGCCGCTACGAGGCCGCGTTCGCCGCGTCCGGAAACGCGCCGCCCCCGCCGGACGGCTCCCTTACGCGGGCGATCCTGGGGGCGCTCCCGGCGCTCGGCATGCCGGTCGTGGTGCTCGGCGGCATCCTGGCCGGGATCTTCACCGCCACCGAAGCCGCCGGGGTCGCGGTCGCCTACGGTCTGGCGGTGGGGTTCTTCGTCTACCGGGAACTCCGTCTCGGGGACCTGCGCCCGCTGCTGGTGAGCGCCGCGCTCCGTTCCTGCGTCGTGCTCTTCGTCGCCACCAGCGCCTTCCTGCTCGCCTGGATCATCGCGGTGGGCCGGGTGCCCGACCAGGTGGGAGGACAGGTGGAAGCCCTGGCCGGCGGCCAGCTGTCCTTCCTGATCGTCTGCAACATCATCCTCATCGTGGTGGGCATGTTCATGGAGAGCATCTCGGCCATCATCGTGATCATGCCCATCCTGTTTCCGCTGGCGCTCCAGCTCGGGATCGACCCCATCCACTTTGGAGTGCTGGCCTCGGTGAACCTCTGCATCGGCATGGTGACGCCGCCCTACGGGGCGACCCTGTTCGTCGCCTGCACCATCGCGAAGCGGAGCATCAGCGACATCGCGGGATGGACGGTGCGTCCGGTGCTCGCCATGGTGGCGGTGCTGGTGCTGATGACCGTCTTCCCGGACGCGGTGACGGTCCTGCCGCGCTGGCTGGGGATGCTCTGATGGTGCGGCCGGTGCTTCCCGTCCTCGCGGGTCTGGCGGTGCTCGCCGGCTGCGCGGCGCCTGACGAACGGCGGATCGTCATCAAGGCCAGCACCAGCACCGCCGCGAACGAACCGGCGGTGAAGGGACTCGAGGTCTTCGCGCGCGAGATCGAGGCGGCGACCGGCGGCCGCATCGCGGTCGAGATCTACCCGAACAACGCCCTCGGGAACGAGCGCGACGTCATCGAGCTGACGATCATCGGAGCGGTGGAACTCACCACCCCCTCGAACGCGCCCCTCGCGACCTTCGCGCCCGAGCTGCTGGTGTTCGACCTGCCCTACCTGTTCCGGGACCGCCCCCACATGTACGAGGTGCTCGACGGCCCCATCGGGCGGCGTTTCGAGGCGCCGCTCGCCGAGCGGGGGCTGGTGCTGCTCGGCTACTTCGAGGCGGGCCTTCGACACGTCATGACCAGGGACCGGCCGGTGGAGCGGACCGAGGACCTCGCGGGGCTCAAGATCCGCACCATGGAGAACCCGCTGCATTTGCGGGCTTTCGAAGCTTTCGGCGCCAACCCGCTGCCGATGGCCTACGGCGAGGTCTACACCGCGCTCGAACAGGGGGTGATCGACGGCGCCGAGGCCGCCCGCTCGAACTACCTTTCGAAGCGCTTCTTCGAGGTGGCCCCCAACTGGTCGGAGATCGGCTGGATGTACCTGGTACAGCCGCTGGTGATGAGCGAGCGGTTCTTCGCGTCGCTGTCGCCGGGAGATCAGGCGGCGGTCCGCGCCGCGGCCCGGAGGGCGGTGGACGCCGAGCGTGAGGAGTACCAGCGGCAGGACGCCGAGGCGCTCACCACCCTTGAAGCCGCGGGGGTGCGGTTCACGCATCCGGAAACCGGCGTTCTCCTGGAGTTGGCGCGCGAGGTGTGGCGAAACGCGGGGGACGACGTGGATCTGACGCTCGTCGAGGCCATCACGGGGCACGACGTCCAAGCGCGATAGGTCATGGACTCCCGCCGCGCGCTGGAGCTGGCCGAGGGGGGCCGGGCGGAGCTGCTGCGGCTTCTCGAAGCCCTGATCGAGGCGCCGAGTCCGTACGGCGCCTCCGGCCGGGAGGCGCAGGAACGCCTCGGGGAGTACCTGGAGCGGAACGGTTTCGCGTTGGAGACGGGCGAGGACTCGTGGGGGCCGCTTCGCGATCATCCCGAGTTCAGTCCGCCGCCGCCGGAGACCGAAGCTCCCGTGAACCTGATCGCCACGCCTCCCGGTGCGCTGCGCCTCACCTTCTTCGCGCACGTGGACACCGAGGCGCCGTCGGCCGGCTGGGGCTCGCCACCCACCGAAGCCACGGTGCGCGACGGGCGGGTCCACGGCCTGGGAGCGGCGGACGACAAGGGCGGGCTCGCCGCCGCGGCGGTGGCGGCGGCGCTCCTCGCGCGGCACCTGCGGAAGGCGCCCCGGGTGGTGAGCGTCCACGGCAAGGGGGGCGGGGCGAGGGGGACCCTCCCGGTCTTTGCCCGGCTGGAGGCGGGCGATTCCATCTACGTGCATCCGCCCGAGAACGGCGCGGGTCTCGGCGTGGTCAAGAGCGCGAGCCGCGGCGTCGTGGACGTGCATCTCCGGGTGACCGGGTGGTTGGGGCCGCCCCGCGAGATCGGGACTCCCGAGAGCGCGGCCTTCGCGGAGGGTGGCGACGCGCTGGCTGCGTGCCTGCGCTGGGTCGAGCGCCTGCGCCGGCGCGAGCTTTCCGACTGCGAGATCAACCTCGGGCGCGTGGTTGCCGGCAAGGCCGCCGGGTTGACCCCGGTCCGGTGCGACGCCGACGTCCGAGTCCTCTTCCGCGGGACGAAGACCGTGGACGGGGTGCTGGAGGCCTTCCACCGGACCGCGGGAGAAGAGCCGCTACGGGGTTCGGACGGGAGTTTCGGGTTCGAAGCGACGGCACCCGGACTCCGCGCGAACTTCGCCGAGACCGGCTGGCGAGATCCCCTCGCCGTCGAACTGCGCTCCGCGGTCGCCGGGATCACGGGCCACGAGCCGGCCCCCTACGCCGACCACCTGGCGAGCGACATCCGCTTCCCGATCCGTCTCCGGGAAGCGGCGTCGCTGGGAATCGGGTCGCTGGGCGGGAACTTCTACGGCCCCGACGAATGGGTGGACCTGGACGACCTGGTCCGCCTCGTCGCGGTGCTGGTGCTCCTCGGCGCGCGAGGCTGACGTCGGGGCTCGGAACTCCCCTCCGCCCGGTACCGGGTACGGCCTGGAACGCCGGCTTCAGCCGGCACAGCCCGCCGCAGGCGGGCGGCGACGCGAGCCTCTTTCGCCGGGATGGCTCCGCTGCTGTGCCGGCTGAAGCCGGCCCAGTTCTCCCGGTGGGGGCTCCAAGCCGGCCGCGTCACCACGTCCCTACCGCGTCGCCACCAGGAAGAGACGCGGGAACGGATACAGGGTCGTCCCGTCCGCGCGCCGCGGATACGCCTCACGCAGCCGTTGCCGGTACACCTCCAGGAAGCGCTCGAGTTCAGCGCCGGCGAGTCCGTTCAGGACCGGCCGGAGACCGGTCGCCGTCACCCACTCGAGGACGGCGTCGTCACCTTCGAGCCGGTGGAGATACACGGTCTCCCAGATGTCCAGTTCCGCCGCCTCCGGCGCGAGCAGGTCGTAGTAGGCACCGGAGTCGAGCACCCAGTCGCGCGCGGCGGCGGCCGCCACGGCCTCGTCACCGAGACGCGAACCGCCCCCGCCGTTCGCCAGGGTCGCGCACATCAGCGTGTGCGACGGCTGGGCGTGACTGAGCGGCATCTGCACGGCGAGGCAACCGCCGGGCGCGAGACAGCCGAACAGCCGCGGAAACAGCCCCCTGTGATCCTCGAGCCAATGGAGAGCGGCGTTGGAGAAGATCAGGTCCGGGGCTCGCTCCGGTTCCCAGGCTGCGATGTCCCCTCGGACCCACTCGATGCGGCCCGGTTCCGCGCGGGCCCTCGCCAGCATCTCCGGGGAACTGTCCAGACCGATCACGCGGGCGCCGGGGAACCGTGCCGCGACGATCCGGGTGACGGCTCCCGGGCCGCAGCCGAGGTCGTAGACGAGCGACGCGCCGGTGATCGGAATCCGGTCCAGGAGCTCCAGCGCCGGCCGCCGCCGGTAGTCACGGAACCTGTCGTACTGAGCCGGGTCCCAATCGGCGCAGGTGCCTCGGGTGCGCTCGGCCGCGCGCGCCTCATCCATCGCCCGAGGATACTGCCGGGCCGCCGCGAAGGCGTCCAGCCCAAACGTGTTCAGGATTCCGTGTTCTCTTTACACCTCGCGCGCGACGCGTATCGGGACTTGGCGTTTCTGAACACGTCGAGCCAGGGAACTGGACCGCCCGTTGATCAGAGTGCGGCCAACACCACGGAGCGCGCCACCCGGCACCTCATTCTCCCGATGCCTCCATGAAATGGCGCACGAGCCGGGTGTGGATGTAGTAGGTGTTCCTGCCCGCCCGTAGTTTTTCCACGAAACCGCGCTCCGCGAGCCGATCAAGGTACCGCGCTGCCGTGATGCGACTGGCGCCAAGATCGCTCGCCAGGAACGCGGCCCGGGTATAGGGATGCCGGAAGAGGTTGTTCAGCAGGTCTTGCGAATAGATGCGGGGAAGTTCCGCGCGCAACCGCTGCTTGACGTCCGCCATCTGCTGCCGGAGGCCCTCCACCAGACCGAGGGTGACCTGCGCAGTCTCGGCGACCGCCCCAAGCAGATAAAGGACCCACGCCTCCCACGCGCCCTCCCGTCTCACAGCCCGAAGCAGCCGGTAGTAGTCGTCCCTGGACTGGTTGATGTAACGGCTCAGGTAGAGGATGGGCAGGTCGAGCAGTCCGGTGCGCGTGAGGTACAGCACGTTCAGGATTCTCCCGATCCGCCCGTTGCCGTCGTAGAAGGGATGGATGGTCTCGAACTGGTGATGGATCAGCGCCATCTTGATGAGGGGGTCGAGGGGGCAGAGCGCGTCGTCATTGATGAAGCGCTCCAGTGCGGTCATGTGGTCGCGGACCTCCTGCGCGTCCTGGGGCGGCGTGTGGACCACCTCTCCGGTAGCCTCATTCTTCAGGACCGTGCCGGGAATCCGGCGGAACCCGGCGTCGCTCTGTTTCAGCCGCTGGAACATCTCGATCAGACTGCCGTTCGAGAGCACCCCCTGCCGCGCGCGTAGCCGCTCGAACCCCAGAACCAGAACTTCGCGGTAGCGGGCCACCTCTTTCGCCTCCGCGGATCCGCCGCTCCCCGTCGCCAGGCCGACACGGAACAACTCGTCCTGGGTGGTCACGATGTTCTCGATCGCGGAACTTGCGCGTGCTTCCTGTAGCGTGAGCGTGTCGATGAGAATGCGCGGGTTGGGGATCGTGGCGGCCCGTCCCTTGAGCTCGGCCAGCCCGCGGGTGGCGGTCGCGAGCGCCTTCAGGACCGGAACGGTTTCCAGCTCCACGGGCGGTGGAAGCGGAAGGAGCGGTGGCGTGGTGGTCAAGGCGCGATCAGATCGCAGAAGCGTCCCGCCTTCGCGCGCGGCTTCGTCCGCGCTCAGGGCAGAACACGTTCAGAAATCGACGATATCTTTACATATCGCGCCAGATGTGTATAGAAACCTGCCAATTCTGAACACGTCGAGGACGGAAACCGGGCCGCCATCTGCTCACGGTGCCGCGAGCACGACGTAGAGCGCTCCGCCGCCCCCGTCCTCGCGGCGCGCCTCGCCCCAGGCGGCCACGAGTTCCGGCCTCCATTCGGCGAGCCACTCGGGCACGCGCCGCGCCAGCACCGGCCGGCCGTCAGGAGAGCGGTAGCCCTTGCCGTGGATCACGCTCACGAAGCGGTCTCCCCGGATCTGCCGGGCCCGCAGGAAGTTCTCGAGCAGATGGCGCGCCTCCTCCCGCGTCTTCTGGCGGAGCGAGATGGCGCAGTCGTCGCGCACCCGGCGCCTGCCGCTCTGGAGCTCCCGAAGCAACGTGTGTGGCGCCGGGAGAGCCGAGGCCGCCGGAGCGTCCCGGACGGCGCCCAGGAGTTCGGGCGGTGTCTCGGCAACCGCCTCGGCGAACTCGGCCCGGTCGCTTTCCGTTGCGCCCGCCGCCTCCGCGAACTCCAGGCGAGGCGGCTTCCGTTTTCTCGATGGGTCAGGCACGCATAGACTCCGAAAAGGCGACCGGCTCGGTTCGAGGGAGGGTATCGCCATGAGGAAGTGGAGGAACGAGGGGTTCTTCGGCGCCGGGTGCGCCCTGTTGCTCCTGCTCGCACTCGGCGGCTGCAGCGTGCAGGTCGGGGACCGGGAAGCACCGGGAGTCCCCGGCTCCGACTACGGCATCCCGGACTCCAAGGAGCGGTTCGCGATCCAGCGGAACGCCATCGCCGAGAAGCTCCAGACGGTGCTCCTCTCCGCGATGCGCAACCACGGGATCGACATGTGGATCGTGCTGGACCGGGAGAACAACGAGGAGCCGCTCCACGTCGAACTCGGCGGCGGCTTCGCCGGCGTGCGCGGCGCCTTCATCTTCCATGACAACGGCTCGGACACGGTGGAGAAGCTCTACTACAGCTCCCACGAGCAGCCGGCCAACTCGGTCATCAGCCAGATCTACGACGAGACCATCTACTACGGCTACAGCCGTGAGGGCCTGACGCCGCACCTCCGGAAGGCGATCGAGGACCGGGACCCGCAGACCATCGGGGTCAACACCTCGCACACGCTGCCCGAGGCGGACGGCCTCACGGTGGGCCTCAGGAACTTCCTGGTGGACGCGATCGGCCCCAAGTACGCGAGCCGCATCGTCTCGGCCGAGCTGCTGGTCCGGGACTTCCGGCTTCAGCGCACTCCCGCCGAGACCGTCATCTACACCCAGTTGCTGGAGTGGACGGCGCGCTGGATGGAGGAGGCGCTCTCCACCGAGAACGTCACCACCGGGGTCACCACGGCGGAGGACGTCGCCTGGTGGCTGCTGGACCGGGCGCTCGACCTCGGGCTCACCGGCTGGGGCACCGTGCGCGTCGTGCGGGAGGGAGAGCTGCTCCCGATCCACGACCCGGACATCCCGCTTGAGCCCGGGGACATCGTCGGGATCGACGGCGGCCTGCGCTACCTCCACTACGCGATCGACATCAAGCGCACCGCCTACATCCTGAGGCCCGGCGAGACGGAGATGCCGGAGAGCCTCCAGGAGGTGTGGCGCACCACCCACGAGATCGGCGACTACTACGCGAGCCGGATGGTGCCGGGCGCCGTCGGTTCCGAGACCTGGTCCGCCATCAACGCCGAGATGGAGAGCCGCGGCTACCGGGCCACCGGGCCCGACGCCGGCGGCGACGCGGTCACCACCACCGAGCCGGAGGTCGGGGTCTACGGCCACTCGGTCGGGAATGTGGCGCACGACATCGGCGCCCGCATCGCGGACGACATCCCGTTCGCCTACGGCGACCGGGTGCGGTTTCCGCTGCAGGCGAACGAGTGGGTCTCCATCGAGTTCCACGTGAGCATCCCGGTGCCCGAATGGGACGGCAAGACCTGGTACGCGCGCTTCGAGGAGACCGCCCAGATCACCGAGGAGGGAGTGAAATGGCTGATTCCCACCCAGAAGGAGTTGTTCCTCATCGAGCCGGCGAACTGACCTGGCTCCGGGCGCTGCTGCCGGGCGTCCTGCTGGCGCTCGGCGGGTGCGCCCCGCCCGCGCCGCCGGCGGCGGGTCCGTACAACCCGTACGGGGTTCCCTCGGAGCGGGAGCAGTGGGAGCTGAAACGCACCATCGTTCAGAAAAAGCTCGACGAGGCGCTCCCGCCGGCCATGCGGGCCCACGGAATCGACATGTGGATCGTCATGGACCGGGAGAACAACGAGGAGCCGCTCCACGACGAGGTGGGAGGGGGCTATCCGGGCGTCCGCGGCGTCTATCTCTTCTTCGACCGGGGGGAGGAGGAGGGCGTCGAGAAGCTCTTCTTCGGTTCCCACGAGCAGCCCAACACCGCCATCGTTCCCCACCTCTTCGACGCCACGACCTACTACGGCTATCACCCGGAGGGGGTGGCGCCGCTCCTGCGCGATGCGGTAGCCGAGCGGGATCCCCAGCGCATCGGAATCAACCGCTCCTACACCCTGCCGGAGGCCGACGGGCTGACCCTGGGGCTTTTCGAGTACATCGAGAACGCCATCGGCCCCGAGTACTCGTCGCGGATCGTTTCGGCGGAGCTCCTGGTCCGGGACTTCCGGCTCCACAAGGTCCCCGAGGAGACCGAGGTGTTCACCCAGCTCCTCGAGTGGTCCGACCGCTGGATGAAGGAGGGGTTCGACGCCGTGGTTCCCGGCGAGACCACCGCCGCCGATCTCTACTGGCTGATGGAGCAGCGGGCCCGCGACGTGGGGCTCGAGACCGGCGAGAGCGGGTCCAACGTGGCGCGGATCGTCCGCGAGGGGGAGCAGCTCCCCCTCGCGAGCGCGCACGCGATCGAGCCGGGCGACATCGTCGGCATCGACAGCGGACTGCGGTATCTCGGCTTCGAGACCGACATGAAGCGCACCATCTACGTCCTGCGCGAAGGGGAGTCGGAACCGCCGCAGAGCATCCGGGACGCCTGGCAGGAGACGCTCGGGGTCGCCGACATCTACGTGGAGGAGATGATCCCCGGCCGGACCGGGACCGAGGTCTGGTCCGCCATCGTGGAGCGCGTCCAGGATCGCGGCTACCAGGTGGTGGGGCCGGACGCCGGCGGGGTCGCCGCCACCGACACCCGGCCGGAGATCGGCATCTACGGGCACTCCGTTGGGAACAACTCCCACGATATCGGGGCCCGGGTGGCCCAGGACTTCCCGCTCGCCTACGGGCAGCGGGTGCGGTTCCCGCTGGTCGAGGGAGAGTGGGTGTCCGTCGAGTTCCACCTGAGCACCCCGATCCCCGAGTGGGGTGGAACGACGTGGTACTCGCGATTCGAGGAGAACGCCCAGCAGGCCGCGGTCGGCGTGAACTGGCTCATCCCGCGCCAGGAGCGGCTGCTGCTCGTGGCCCCGAAGGGTGGACTGGTCGGTCCCGGAAACGAATAAGGTTCAGCCCGTGGGCATCCGCGCGCTGGCCTTCGATGTCTTCGGCACCGTGGTGGACTGGCGCTCCACGGTGATCCGGGAAGGCGAGGCCCTGGGCCGCGCCGAGGGCCTGCAGGTCGATTGGACCGCCTTCGCAGAGGCGTGGCGGGACGGCTACCACCCCGCCATGGACCGCGTGCGGCGGGGAGAGCTGCCCTGGAAGACCATGGACGAGCTGCACCGGATGAACCTCGACGGCGTGCTGGACCGATTCGGAGTCGAGGGCCTCAGCGAGTCCGGGAAGGAAGACTTCAACCGCGTCTGGCACCGCCTCGATCCGTGGCCCGACTCGGTGCCGGGGCTCACCAGGTTGAAAGCGAAGTTCACGGTGACCACCCTGTCGAACGGGAACGTGGGACTGCTCGTGAACATGGCCAAGCGCGCCGGGCTCCCCTGGGACCTCGTGCTCTCCTCGGAGTTGATCGGTCACTTCAAGCCGGACCGGCAGGTCTACCTGAAGGCGGCCGAGCTTCTCGGGCTGGCGCCGGGCGAGGTGATGATGGTCGCGGCGCACAAGTACGACCTCAGGGCGGCGGCCGAAGCAGGCCTGCGGACGGCCTTCGTTGCGCGGCCGATGGAATGGCCCAACCGCCGGATCGATCTTTCCTACGAGGACGCCTTCGACGTGAACGCCGGGGATTTCCTGGATTTGGCGGACCAACTCGGGGCGTAATGGCACGCCGGCTTGGAGCGCCGGCTTCAGCCGGCACAGCGGCCCGCAGGGCCGCGGCCGGTCTTTGCTACCCCGGGTGTATATGGTGCGCGCAACCGAGCCATCCCGGCGAACGAGGTCCGTCTCGCCGCCCGCCTCGGGCGGGCTGCCGGCTGAAGCCGGCGTTCCAAGCCGGGTGCGCCACCCAGCCGGGTGGAGGCTGGCGCTCGCTCCGCGCTATCGGGAGTGGATGAGCAGGAGCTCCGTCTGGAACGGGATCAGCTCTTCGAGTCCCTCGCTCCCCACCGCTGCGATCTCCTCGTAGCGGGCCGACCACTTCTTTCCGTTCCACTCCGGGATGGGCACGCCGACGTGGAACTCCATGGCCACGAACTCGCCCTCCACGAGCGGGAAGCGCACCCGGTCGCCGTAGGCGAAGGGCATGTCGGGGGCGACGCGGGCGCCGATGTCGTGCAGGTCGTTCCCGAGCGAGTGTCCGTAGAGCGCGATCTCGTGTTCGGGCCCGATGTTCCCGACGCTCGGGTCGGTCCGGGTGTCCCGGACGTAGCCGTCGCGCAACGCCTCTTCGATGATCGATTCGTAGATCTCGTGCCCGATGGCGCCCGGAACCATCTTGCTCGCGTAGAGGCGGGAGGTCTGGATCACCTCCGCCCAGGCGTTCCGGATGCTCTCCGGCGGTTCGGTCTCTCCCGGGGCCAGCACGTACGCGGTCCGCTTCATGTCGCTTTCGAACTGGAGGTAGAAGAGTCCCGCATCCACCGCCACGATGTCCCCCGGCTGGATGGCGATATCGGGATCGTGGCGCGGGAGCAGGTCGCCCTCGCGAACCACCCGGACGGTCTGGAAGCTGCCCATGCCCAGCTCCAGCGCCTGGTCCTCGAACCACCCGGCCATTTCGAGGGCGGTGGTCTCACCGGGGATGACGTGCGGGCCCGTCAGCCCTTCCGTCTCCCAGCGGGCGGTCCATTCGGTGAGCTGCCGGTAAAGATCCCGCTCGAGCGGCGTGCGCAGGTTGCGGAAGTCCCGGATCAGGAGTTCGGCGGACACGAGGCGGCCGGAATAGGGGCTGCCGATCGCCTCCACCAGCACGTCCCGGAAGGCGACGGTGAGACCGTCGGCTTCCGGAAGCGTTCTGGAAGTGTTGATCCCGATGCGCTGGGGGTCCCGGCTGTGGACGGCTTCCCGGAGATGCGGTGTGATTCCCTCCTCGCTGTAGCCGTAGTAGACCTTCTCGTCGTAGACCTGCTCGATCACCGAGTCCCCCGGCTGGACGTGGGAGCCGAGGTAGATCTTCTCGGGCTCCGTACCCCCCGAGTCGAAGAAGATGTAGGCGGAACGCACGCCCGCGAAGCCGCCGCCGATCTCCTCGTGAAGCGGGTCGGGGTGGTTTTCCCGGTCGAGGACGAGCCACATGTCGATGCCGTGGGCCCGCATCGCCGGGAGCAGCGCGGTCCGGAGCTTTTCCTCGACGATCGCGGTCTTGATCCGGGCTCTTTCGAGGGCTCCGGGAACCCCGTAGCCGGACGCGTCCGTAGCGTCGGGCGCCGGAGACGGCGCCGGGGTGCAACCGGCCAGCAGGCAAAAGAGAAGGACAGCAATCAGGCGCACGGGATTCACCTCGGGGGCAGAGCAGCCGGGGCGGGGCCCTTGAGACCCCGCGCCGGCCAATGATTTCAGACGATCAGAAGCGCAGCTTCGCGCCGAGACGGAAAATGCGCGGCGGCACGAAGGCCAGCACCCGTCCGAAGGCGCCTCCGGAGAGGCTCTGGGTGTTCGTGATCGTGTTGATGTTCAGCGCGTTGAAGACATCGAACTGGAGGGACAGCGTGCCCATGTCGCCGAGGCCCAGGTCGTAGGCGGCCCTGAGGTCCAGCACGTTGGCGGCGTCCCAGTTCTCACCGTTTCGCTCGCCGGCGAAGGCCCGCACGTTGCCCTGGTTCAGCCTGCGCCCGAGAGCGGCCTGTGCGTTGACCGTCCGGGTGAAGTTGTTGCCGCTGATGTACTGGTAGAACCCGCTCAGGGTCAGCCCGAAGTCGGCCTGGTAGGTTCCGAGCACCTTCATCAGCACCGGCGTCGAGTTCGCGACCCGGGTGCCGTCCACGAGTTCGGGGTTGTTGAGGGGGAACTGCGGCTGTCCGCCCAGGCGTCCCCGGTCGTCGGGCACCGCGCGGTCCACGTTGTCGTAGGAGCCGGGGCCGTAGTTC
Source organism: uncultured Acidobacteriota bacterium (assembly GCA_964448205.1). GTDB lineage: Bacteria > Acidobacteriota > Vicinamibacteria > Marinacidobacterales > Marinacidobacteraceae > Marinacidobacterium. The sequence continues at coordinate 1,324 of CAYUVU010000220.1, read as the reverse complement.
TCCGACTGCTCGCCGATCGTGATCGAGCCCATGAACTGCCAGTTCGACGCGAGCCGGCGGTGCAGGTTGAACTCGAAGCCGCGGTACTCGTGCTCGAACCCGGCGCGGGTGGTGAGGAAGTTGGGCGACAGGCCGGTCTTCGAGGCATCGAGTTCGTAGAACGTGATGGCCCCGCCGTCGTCGCCGGTCCCGAGCGCCCCGTCCGGTCCCGGGTCGGTTCCCGTCACCGCGGTGTAGTCGGCCGCCGAGATGCCGGTATTCGTGATCTGGGTGATGTCCCGGTCCCGCCGCCACATGACGGTGGCGCTCGCCGAGACGTTCGCCGCCACCTCGCGGGTCAGCCCCACCGTGAACTCGTCCGTGTAGGTCGGATCGAGGTTCCCGTCGATCGTCACGGGGTTCGCGCCGGCGTCGAACACGCTGAGCACCGGGCCGGCCTCGTCGATCGTGAAGTTGCGGTCGCCGTTCAGGTCGTTCCAGACGTGCTTCCGGTTCCGGTCACCGGCGACGCTGGCCAACTGCACCCGGTCCAGCCAGAGGACCCAGTAGTAGCGCCCGTAGCTCGCCTTGAACAGCGTCCGGGCGTCGCCGGTCACGTCGAAGACCATCCCGAGGCGGGGCGAAATCGTGTTCCAGACGATGAGGTTCCCGGTGCCCTCCTGCGAGACGGGATCCAGGTAGGCGCTGGCCGGCGCCGTGACCTGGTCCAGCGAGTTCGCCTGCCAGTCCCAGCGGGCGCCGAGGTTCAGGCGCAACTGGTTGTTCACCGCCCAGGAGTCCTGGAGGAAGGCGGACCGTTGCGGCCCGGTCGCCGCGACCGCCCCGGACGCCCAGAGGATGACCTCCGACGGCTCGCCCTCGAAGAAATGGAGGCGGTGGTCGGCCGGATAGGTGTTCCGGGCCACCCCGCCGCCCTGGTTGCCGAAGGCCCGGATCTGGCCGATCTCGAATCCGGTCTTGATGTCGTGGTCGCCGCCCCAGTCGGTGCGGTACCAGGACACGGTGGTCGCCACGTTCCTCAGGGTCTTGTGGACGCCAAGTTCATTGGGCGGGGCGTCCGACCACTGGCCGGTGGCCAGGTCGAGCCGCGCCGGGGTGTTCGCGACGTCCACCTCGGGCTGGGCCCTCAGCTCGAAGCCCTGGTCCATGACGTTCGCCTTGAAGGCGACCAGCACGCTCGGGCTGGGGGTCCAGTCGTCGCGGAAGGTAAAGAGCCGCGCGATGGGCGCCCCCTGCTGGTTCCAGGTGGTCGGCAGCGGACGCAGCGAACTCAGCGACCGATTGAACCGCTTCTTCTGGGCCATGTTGAAGTAGACCGAGAAGT
>CAYUVU010000219.1:0-3073 GCA_964448205.1 uncultured Acidobacteriota bacterium | reverse complement strand
CGGAACGCCGGCTTCAGCCGGCACAGCGGCCCGCAGGGCCGCGGGCGGTTCGTCGCTACCCCAGGTGCAATGGCGCACGCGGCCGCGCCATCCCGACGGATGGGGTACGTCTCGCCGCCCGCCTTCGGCGGGCTGTGCCGGCTGAAGCCGGCGTTCCAAGCCGTTCAGTTCCCGACCCGGGCCTCCGCCGCACCCGCGTTCCCCATGTCGTCCTCCACCTTCACCACGACGGTGCCGGCTCCCGCCGGGAAATCGTCCAGGCGCGCGTCGTAGTCTTCGGTCGGGGAGTCGGCGATCCCGTCCACCGGCCGGACCACCCGCGCGGGGCCGCCGTCCACGGAGACGGAGGCGCGCCGGATGGGGCTGCCCGCGTCGCTCGCGCGGAAGCGGATTGCTCCGTCGGCGGTGACGGTGAGGTCCGAGATCACCGGCGGCGTGTTGTCCACCGTGAAGGGCCGGCTGGTCCGGCTTCCGGTGAGCGTCTCGCCGGGGGGATTGTCGGGAGAGTCCTCGGCCTCGACCCGGAGTTCGTAGCGGCCGTCGGGCATCGTGGAAGTGTCCCAGGCGACGATGGTCTCCGACAGGCCCGACCGCAGGGGTTGCCAGGGAACGTCACCCTGGCGGCGAACCGAAACCCGGTAGCGAAGCCGGTCGCCGTTGGGGTCGTCCGCCCGGAACGTGGCGGTGCGCACCCCATGGAGATAGAGCTGGCGCCCGCTCCCCACGGGGAGCGCGGAGCCGGACTGTCCCCGGCGGGCGGCATCGGTCACCTCCGGCCGGCGCTCCATTCCCTGCAGACGGGGCGAGGAACTGTTCAACAGTTCCTCGAACGCAAGTCCGGGAGTGTGGAGGGTGATCCGGGTCACGCGGGGCGCCAGGTTCACGGGGAGATACGCCGCTTCGAGCGACGCCAGCTCCGGAGAGGAACTGCCGTCCGAACGCAGGGTTGCCCGCCACTGCAGAAAGCGGGCGGCGGGGCTCGCGATGGCGGCGTCCGCCGCGGCGGACACCCAGCCGCTCCAGGTGTCGTCCGGCTCCGCCGAGTTCCCGGTTCGAGTCTCGACGCTCACCGCGGAACCGGGGGGCGTCCGCGCCTCCCAGGAGATGCGGCCGAAACTGGCCGCGCCGCCGGCGTCCAGCACGCGCGAGCGATAGGCGCCCTCGGTGCGCGGTGAGGCGGAGAGTTCGAGCACCCTCCCCGGATTCGAGGCGCCGAGGAGGGTGACCCCCCCCTCCGAAACCGCCGCGGTGACCTGTTCCGAGTCCACCCGGAACAGGAGCGTGACCTCCCCGTCGCGCGTGATGCGATACACCCGCCCGCGGTCGCCGGTGCCGAGGAGGAGGCGTTCGTCGCGGAGCATCGCGAGGGACAGCGGCCGGTCGCGGGACGACTCCCAGATCGTCCGGGCCGCCCCGCTCGGCGCGATGCGGTAGAGCGCGCCCATCAGTCCGTTCGCCGGCGCGGCCGCCGGTCCCGACGCCGGTACCGGTCCCGCGGGTGCGAGCACCCGGAAGGACGTCGTGGCCACCACTCCCGCACTCACCGAAGCCTCGGGCGCCGCCGGAACCGCACCGGCGCCCGCCGCCGCGCCGCCCGGAGACGCCGCGACCGCCGCGGCGAAGACCTCGCCGGCGGCGTTGAGCGCCAGGGCGCGGATCTCCGCCAGGGGACTGTCGTAGAGCGCCATCGACCCCGAGGCGCCGTCGATCCGGAAGACGATCCCGGAGGGTTCCGTTCCCAGGTAGATCGTTCCGTCGGGCGCGCGATGGAGCGCCGTCACGTTCTCTTCGCTCGTGGTGAAGATGGTTTCGGCGCTTCCCGAGGGTTGCACGCGGATCACCGAGCCGGGCATTCCGGTGGCCACCAGGAGGCTGCCGCCCGGTTCGGGGACGATCGCCCAGATGTAGCGGGCCTCCGGCTGGTGGAAGACCCCGCGCTCGCCGCCGGGAAGGATGCGCTGCACGCTTCCCCCCGGCGCGGTCGCGAAGTAGACGGCGCCGTCGGGCGAGGCCGCCACCGCGTGGATCCCCGCTTCCCCGGTGTCCGCGAGTACCTCCGCGGCGCCTTGGCGGATGCGGATCAGGGCGCCCTCGGCTCCTCCGCCGGCGATGACTCCGCCGGAACCGTCGGGAGCCACCGACCAGACGAAGGGCTGTTCGGACTCGTGCAGGCTCCTGAGGGCCGGCGCCAGCCGGACCTGGCCCTCGGGGCCGATGCTCACACCGTCGCTCTCCCCGGCGAGGAAGTCGCCCGAGGTCTCGAAGCGCCAGAAGTCCCGGCTCCCGGCGAAGGCCAGACCCGCGGCCGATGCCAGGAGCAGGGCGGCCAGGACGCGGCGCCGGGACCGGGCGGGGACGGTCACCGGGCTTCCACCTGCAGGGTCAGTTGCCGCGATCCGCTCACCGTGGCGTCGAAGTCGAGGTGGCCTTCCCAGAGGACCGACGCCGGGAGTTCCCGGGTCATTCCGCCGGAGGAGTCCCGCGAGATCACCGAGCGCACGCTCGGCGGCAGCGACGGGAGGTACTCGCCGCCCACCACCGCCGCGCTGCGGCCCGCTCCCACGAGCCGCACGTAGAGCCGGCTCTGCCGGCGGTGGCGGCTGATGGCCCGATAGATCTGTTCCACCCGGGCCGGAGTCCCCGTGACGCCCTGGCGCTGGTCGGCGACGGCCACCGAGAGGGCGTCCGCCACCAGCAGCGTCAGGCGGCTTCCGGCCGCGCTCCGGGGGATCGGCACCTCGAGCTCCCGGGTCGCTTCCGCCCCCCGGTAGTCCCTCAGGGCGACCCGGAGCGTGGCCGTCCCCCCGGGACGGACCCGCGAGGACCGGAGCCAGGCGCGGCTGAGGGTGGCCGCCTGCGCTTCCTCGCTGGCGGAGATGTCCACCTCGATGTCCCGCACCGGGATCCGTTCCACCGGGTTGCCGAGCAGCAGGGCCACCGGCGAGGTCTTCGCCTTCGGCCACCCCTTCACCGGCCTCGGCACCATCTCCATCCCGATGCAGGCGGCGCGGGTGGAAGCGAACGTGGCTTCGCTCTCCAACTCGTTCCGGATCACGAGCGCCGGGGCGCCGAT